>NZ_JBCHJF010000011.1:0-198348 GCF_039123635.1 Massilia sp. MP_M2 | reverse complement strand
AGCGGCAGCGGCAGCGGCAGCGGCAGCGGCAGCGGCAGCGGCAGCGGCAGCGGCAGCGGCAGCGGCAGCGGCAGCGGCAGCGGCAGCGGCAGCGGGATCATAGCGACAGCGCCAGCGCCAGCCATCCCGGCCGCAGCATCGAAGCAATGACCCTCTTGATCACCGGCAGCGACTTTCTCGGCTACCCCTATTTCTACACCGCGCCGTTGCGCGCCGATGAGAACGCCGAGATGCAGCAGCCCGGCAAATTCGACGGCCTGGCGCGCGTCGTCGCCGGCCTGACGCGCACGCTTACCGCGATGGCAGGCGTCGTGCAGGCCTGAAAAACCGAGGCACTTACTCCGCCAAAAACATTTCCTGCAAATCGTTCAGAAAACGCTGCCCCAGTTCCGTCGGCTTGATCAGCTTGTGATCGCGGTAGATCAGCCCTTTGGCTTCGGCCTCGTTGAGCGCCTTGTTGATGGTATTGATGCTCATCCCGGTGCGCTCGCCGAACAGGTTCGGATCGAAGCCACCGGTCAGGCGCAGCGTGTTGAGCATGAATTCGAAGCCCATGTCGGTGCGACTGATTTCGTGCTCTTCCTGAACCGGGTTGCCGCGTTTGGCTGCTTCGATGAACGACGCCGGCTGCTTGTAGCGGGCCTGGCGCAGGATGCGGTGCGGGAACGAGATCTTCGAATGCGCGCCGGCGCCGATGCCCAGGTAGTCGCCGAACTGCCAGTAATTCAGGTTGTGGCGCGCGCGCCGGCCGGCCCTGGCGTAGGCCGACACTTCGTAGTGATCGTAGCCTGCGGCGCCCGTCACCTCGGCGATCATGTCCTGCATGTCGGCGCTCAGATCGTCGTCCGGCAGCGCCGGCGGGTACTTGGCGAAGACCGTGTTCGGCTCCATCGTCAGGTGGTACAGCGACAGATGCGGCGGCGCGAAGGCGAGCGCCGTTTCCAGGTCGTGGCGCGCCTCGGCCAGCGTCTGCGATGGCAGCGCATACATCAGGTCGAGATTGAAATTGTCGAACGTGTTCTTCGCGATCTCGACCGCGCGCAGCGCTTCGTCGCCGTCGTGGATGCGCCCCAGCGCCTTCAGATGCGCCGGGTTGAAACTCTGGATGCCGATCGACAGACGGTTGATGCCACTCTCGCGATAACTCTTGAAGCGCTCGGCCTCGAAGGTGCCGGGATTGGCTTCCATCGTGATCTCGGCGTCGAGTTCCAGCGGCAGCAGGGTGCGCAGGTCGGACATCAGGCGCTCCAGGCCCGCGGCCGACATCAGGCTTGGCGTGCCGCCGCCGATGAAGACGGTGTGAATCTTGCGGCCCCAGATCAACGGCAGCGACTGTTCCAGGTCCAGGCGCAGCGCGTCGAGGTAATCCTTTTCGGGCAATTCACCCTTGCCTTCGTGCGAATTGAAATCGCAGTACGGACATTTGCGCACGCACCATGGCCAGTGCACGTACAGCGACAGCGGCGGCAGCGCCGTCAGGTTCAGCGCGCCCGGCTGCAGGTATTGCAGCGCGGCCATGGCGGGCGAACGGGGCTCGCCGGCCAACGGTTGCGGTACGTTCTCGCCGACGAATTTAATGGGGATCATGTCAGGTGTTTTTCAATTTCTCGACCAGCGCGCGCAGCGCCTGGCCACGGTGCGACAGCGCGTTCTTTTCGTCCGGCGCCAGTTCGGCCGTGGTCTTGCCGAGCGACGGAATCAAAAAGTACGGGTCGTAGCCAAAGCCATTCTCGCCGCGTGGCGTAGCGATGATTTCGCCATTCCAGCGACCGTCGGCGATGATCGGCTGCGGGTCTTCCGGGTGGCGCACATAGACCAGCACGCAATAGTAATAGGCCGACTTGTCGGTCAGTGTGGACAGATCGGCGACGAGCTTGCGGCTGTTGTTGGCGTCGGATTTTGGCTCGCCGGCATAGCGGGCCGAATACACACCGGGCGCGCCGCCGAGGGCATTGACGCAGACGCCCGAATCGTCGGCCAGTGCCGGCAAGCCGGTCAGGCGCGACGCGTGGCGCGCCTTGGCCAGCGCGTTTTCAACGAAGGTGCCGAACGGCTCTTCTGCTTCCGGAACGTCGAATTCGCCTTGCGGATGCAGGTCGAGGCCGATCGGGCCGAGCAGCTGGGCGAATTCCTTGAGTTTACCGGCGTTGTTGGAGGCGAGGATCAGGCGCTGGGTCATGGTGGTCACGGTGCTGGTGAGGAAACCGGTCATTTTACCGGCTTCGCGCGCCTGCCGCCCGGGAACTGGGCAAGCGCAGTCAGCCCACGCGCAGCGCCTGCTTCTGTAAATGGATCAGGTCGGCGATCCCGGCCTGCGCCAGGTCGAGCAGGCGGTCCATGGCGGCGCGGTCGAACGCGGCGCCTTCGGCCGTTCCCTGCACTTCGATGAAATGCCCC
The DNA here is from genome assembly GCF_039123635.1 of Massilia sp. MP_M2. Taxonomy (NCBI): domain Bacteria; kingdom Pseudomonadati; phylum Pseudomonadota; class Betaproteobacteria; order Burkholderiales; family Oxalobacteraceae; genus Massilia; species Massilia sp. MP_M2. The sequence continues at coordinate 195,951 of NZ_JBCHJF010000011.1, read as the reverse complement.
TGGTCGTTCATCACCACGTTCATGTCGGTGTCGCAGTTCGCGTCCTCGGGATAATCCAGGTCGAGCACCGGCACGCCGCCCACCATGCCGACCGACACGGCAGCCACGAAATGCCGTACCGGCAGCGCCGTGATCGCGCACGACGAGAGCAGCGTGCTGAAGGCGTCGTGCGCAGCCAACATCGCGCCGGTGATGGCGGCGGTGCGGGTGCCGCCGTCGGCCTGGATCACGTCGCAATCCAGATGCAGCGTGCGCTCGCCAAACGCGTGCAGATCGAATGCGGCGCGCAGCGAGCGGCCGATCAGGCGCTGGATTTCCTGCGTGCGTCCGCTTTGCTTGCCGCGCGCGGCTTCGCGCTCCATGCGCTTGTGGGTCGAGCGCGGCAGCATCCCGTATTCGGCGGTCAGCCAGCCCTGGCCCTTGCCTTTCAAAAATGCCGGCACCTTGTCCTCAATGCTGGCCGTGCAGATCACTCTGGTGTCGCCGAACTCGATCAGCACCGAGCCTTCGGCGTGCCGCGTGTAGTTGCGGGTGATGACGATCGGGCGCAGCTGGCCGGTCGCGCGGCCGCTCGGGCGCGGTGGGTAGGTCATGGGGTCGGTCCTTACTTGAGCAGCTGGGAGGATTTTTCGATCGCTTCGCGAATCTCGGCGATGGCTTTTTCGATATCGTCTTCGTCGAACGCGTCACTGCCTTCGGGCAGCGGGTCGCCCGCGACGATGGTAGAGCTCACGGCGTCCTCGGCCAGCATCTGGGTCGAGATCACGTTGAGGGTATCAGGATCGAGCGTGCCGGCCGCGCCCTGCCAGGCAATGCCCAGTGCCGTGGTGTTGTCGGCCTGCGCACCACCAATGGCGGCAGCCATCTGCACCAGTTCCGGCACCGCCTGCACGACGCCGCCCGTGGCCAGTCGGTGCACGATCTCGGTTTCGGGCAGCACGGACCATAAACCATCGGAGCACAGCAGCAGCATGTCGCCATGCTGCAGGCTGTGCTGCTGCGACAGTTCGATCTTCGGCGGGCTCGACGCGCCCAGGCAGTTGTAGAGTTTATTGCGGTCGGGGTGCGTGTTGCGTTCGGACGGGTCGGCGCGGCCGCGCTCGAGCAGGTACTCGAAATGCGAGTGGTCGCGCGTGCAGGCCAGCACCTGCTTGCGCCGCACCCAGTACAGGCGCGAGTCGCCCACGTGCGCCCAGACGGCGCAGTTGTGCTGGATCAGGCACGCGACGACCGTGGTGCGCGGGATCTCGGACAGACCGTGGCTGACGGCGTAGGCCTGGATGTCGTGGTGCGCCTGCAGCAGCGCTTCTTCAAGGAAGCGCTCGGGCTTTTTCACGTAGGGACGCGCCTGCAGGCGGAACATCGCCGACACCGTCTGCAGCGCGATGGTTGCGGCGATCTCGCCGCCCAGGTGCCCGCCCATGCCGTCGGCCAGCAGCAGCAGCAAGGCGTCGCGCGTGTAGCAGTAGCCCATCCGGTCCTGGTTGACCTTGCGCCCGCCGATATGGCTTTGTTGATAGACCGAGAATTGCATGACTTCCTTTAATCGCGCCTTCCTTTAATCGCGCCGGAATGCGCCGAGACGATCGACCAGCCCGCGCCAGCCGCCGCGTGCCTCATGTGCGTCCACCGCTGCGTCGGCAGGGCTGGCATCGGTTGCCAGTGCAGCCGTGGACCGCACCGGCGCCGGCAGCGGCAGCGGCGCGGCCGGCGCCGCCTGCAACACCTTCTGGATCTCGAACACGCTTTGCGGCCGCGTCAAGGGGTCGAGCGCCAGGCACGCGGCCACCAGTTTGACCAGCTCCGGTGAATAATAGCCTGCCAGGCGCGCCAGGTGGCGCGGCACGTGATCGTCCATGCGCCGCGCATCGACCGGCGGCGGCGTCGAGCGGCTCATGCAGGCGAGCATGGCCGCGCCCAGGCTGTAGATATCGGTCCAGGGGCCGAGCGCCGCGCCGCGCGTGTACAGATCGGGCGCGGCAAAACCCGGCGTGTACATCGGCGCGAGCATCGGGGCGTCGGTGTGCAGCGTCTGGCGCGCGGCGCCGAAGTCGAGCAGCAGCGGCGAACCGTCGGTACGCAGATAGATGTTGGCCGGTTTGAGGTCAAGGTGCAGCAGCTTGTTGGCATGCACTTCGCGCAGGCCGTTGCAGACGCCGTGGAACACCTGGCGCACGAAGTTTTCGCTCAGGCCATTGCCTTTGGCGGCCGCGCGCGCGATGTGTTCCTGCAGCGAGTGGCCGGACTCGTAGGCCATGACCATATAAACGGTCTCATGGGCGCGGAAGAAATTGAGTACCCGCACCACGTTCGGATGCACGATGCGCGCCAGGGCGCGGCCTTCTTCGAAAAAACACTTCAGGCCGATGCGAAATACCGCCAGGTGCGGCTTGGCCACGACCGGAATCAATTGCCCCGGCTGGCGCAGCGCCAGCGTGCTAGGCAGGTACTCCTTGATGGCCACTGCATTGCCTTCGCTGTCATAGGCAAGATAAACAATACTGAACCCGCCGGACGCAATTTTCTTTACAATGCGGTATCCGGCAATTTCGAGTCCTGCGGGCAGAGGAGCGTTATTCTGTGCAGCCATCCAATTGGGTTTCCTTGCTAAACAGCACGATTGTGTGGATAAATGTCGGCTTTGTAAAGAATAAAAACCGGGGATTTCATTGAGCATTTCAAGCATGACAGGTTATGCGGTCGCCACCAGCGAAGGCGCTGCCGGAACCCTCACGATCGAAATCAAGAGCGTCAACTCGCGCTTCCTCGATTTGCAGTTCCGCATCAATGACGATTTGCGCGCGCTGGAACCCGATCTGCGAACAGCCATCATGGCAGCGATCCAGCGTGGCAAAGTCGAGGTGCGCGTCTCGTTCGGCCGCAAGGTCAGCGGCGGCGCCGCGGCGCTCAATCAGGCGTTGCTGGCCGACCTGGCCCGACTGCAAGGCGAAGTGACGCGTCACTTCGCGCAGGCCGCGCCCATGACCGTGGCCGAACTGCTGCGCTGGCCCGGGGTCATCGAAGAATCGACCATCGGCCAGGAATCGCTCCAGGCCGACGTCGCCGCGCTCACGGTCACCACCATCGCCGCGTTCGTCGACAGCCGTCGGCGCGAAGGCGCCGCGCTCGAAACGATGCTGCAAGCGCGCATCGAATCGATGGAAGCGATCGTCAAGCGCATCACGCCGCTGATCCCCCAAGTCATTTCGCAATTCCAGAACAAGGCCATCGACCGCATGCAGGATGCATTGGGCCTGGCCGGTCACGGCAATCCGTCGACACTTACGCGCCAGGAAGTACTGGAGCGGATTCGCCAGGAAGTGACCTTGTACGGCATCCGGATCGACGTCTCCGAAGAATTGTCGCGCCTGTCGGCGCACCTGAACGAAACGCGCCACATCCTGAAAAAAGGTGGCCAGGTCGGCAAGCGCCTCGACTTCATGATGCAAGAGCTCAATCGCGAAGCCAACACGCTCGGCGCCAAGGCGTCGGTGAAGGAACTGGCCGATGCGTCGATGGAGCTCAAGCTGCTCATCGAGCAGATGCGCGAACAGGTGCAGAACCTCGAGTAAGCGCCAGAATTGAATCGGTAGCAATACCAGCTCCGGTTGAACGCGTGGACGGCAGAGCCGTTCACCCTACGATGGATACGATACGTAGGGTGGACGGGTTTCCCGTCCACGCGTTCAACGTTAACATGACCACCCGCGACATCATGCTCGCGCATATACCGTACTGACAAAGGACCCCGCCATGCTCCCACAAGCCTTTTCCGGCAGCCTGTTCGTCGTCGCCGCCCCATCCGGCGCCGGCAAATCGACCCTGGTCAACGCCCTGCTGGCGAACGAACCGGGCATCAAGCTGTCGATCTCGACCACCACCCGCGCACCGCGCCCGGGCGAGCAGGATGGCCGCGAATACCACTTCACGAGTGCTGACGATTTTGTCACGCGCGCCGATCGGGGCGAGTTTCTCGAATGGGCCGAAGTACACGGCAATTACTATGGTACGAGCCGCCTGTCGGTCGAGCAGGAAATGAAGAACGGCACGGACATCCTGCTCGAAATCGACTGGCAAGGCGCGCGCCAGGTGCGCAAGCTATTCCCCGATGCGGCCGGCATTTTCATCCTGCCGCCATCGATCGAAGCGCTGGAACAACGCCTGCACAAGCGTGGCACCGACGAGCCGCACATCATCACGCGGCGCCTGCTGGCGGCGGGCGGCGAGATCGCTCACGCGCCCGACTTCGAATATGCTATCATCAACGAAGAGTTTAACGTCGCCCTGGCTGAGCTGCAGGCGATTGTCAAAGCGACACGTTGCCGATTTGCCCAACAGGCTGCCCGCAACGCTGCGCTGTTTGCCCAGCTGGGAATCCACGCGAATCATCCACAATCTTGACAAGCGCGCCGTTGCAGGCGCGCCGCACGCGTTGTTTCACTCTTTGTCGCACTCATTGTCACCCAACATTCAGCAACCCAGGAGCACACATGGCCCGCATTACCATCGAAGACTGCCTCAAGAACATCCCGAACCGTTTCCAGCTGACCCTGGCAGCAACGTATCGTGCGCGCCAGCTGCTGCAAGGCCACACCCCGAAGGTCGAAGCCAAGGACAAGCCAACCGTCGTCGCCCTGCGCGAGATCGCCGCTGGTAAAGTCGGCATCGAAATGCTGAAAAAAGTCCCGATGTAATCACATTCGGGGTTGCCTGAATTTGCGTTATCCCGTCTTCTGTTATTCTGATCTCACCGCAGCCAGACGATTAACGTAATGAACCTGTTACCTCCAGATTCACCCGCTTCACGCAACCCCGCTCCGCGCGAGCGGCGGGCGGACAATCGTCCGCCCGATTTCATCGAGCCCGCCGGCCCCATCGTGCCCGGCGTGGCCTCGGTGACGCAGCTGATCACCAAGCTGTCCGAATACCTTACCCCCGCCGAGCTCAAAAAAGTCAAGGAAGCCTACCGCTTTTCTGACGAGATGCACCTGGGCCAGGTCCGCAAGTCGGGCGAGCCCTATATCTCCCATCCGATTGCCGTCGCCGAGATCTGCGCCGAGTGGAAACTCGATGCGCAAGCCATCATGGCTGCGCTGCTGCACGACGTGATCGAAGACCAGGACGTCAAGAAGGATGAGCTGATCGAGCGCTTCGGTGCTCAGGTCGCCAACCTCGTCGACGGCCTGTCCAAGCTCGAGAAAATCGAATTCCAGAGCCAGCTCGAAGCGCAGGCGGAAAACTTCCGCAAGATGCTGCTGGCGATGGCGTCGGACGTGCGCGTCATCCTGATCAAACTGGCCGACCGCCTGCACAATATGCGCACGCTCGGCTTCATGATTCCGGCCAAGAAGCGCCGCATCGCCGGCGAGACGATGGAAGTGTATGTGCCGATCGCGCACCGCCTCGGCCTGAACAATATCTACCGCGAGCTGCAGGACCTGTCGTTCTCGCACCTGTATCCGGTGCGCTACCAGACGCTGTCCAAGGCGATCAAGTCGGCGCGCGGCAACCGGCGCGAAGTGGTCAAGAAAATCCTCGAAGCAGTCAAGAACCAGCTCGAGGCCGGCGGCCTGAAAGCCGAAGTGCATGGCCGCGAAAAGACGCTGTACGGCATCTATAAAAAGATGCGCAACAAGCACCTGTCGTTCTCGCAGGTGCTCGACGTGTATGGTTTCCGCGTCGTCGTCGACAGCGTGCCCGAGTGTTACGTGGCCCTTGGCACCCTGCATGCGCTGTACAAGCCGATGCCGGGCAAGTTCAAGGATTACATCGCCATTGGCAAGATCAACGGCTACCAGTCGCTGCACACGACGCTGATCGGCCCGTACGGCACGCCGGTCGAATTCCAGATCCGCACCCAGGACATGCACCGCACCGCCGAAAGCGGCGTGGCGGCGCACTGGCTGTACAAGACGGGCGAATCGAATATGTCCGAGCTGCAGCAGCGCACCCATGCGTGGCTGCAGTCGCTGCTCGACATCCAGCAGCAAACGGGCGACTCGGCCGAGTTCCTCGAACACGTCAAGGTCGACCTGTTCCCCGATTCGGTGTATGTGTTTACGCCCAAGTCGAAGATCATCGCGCTGCCCCGCGGCGCAACGGCGCTCGACTTCGCGTACTCGATCCACACCGGCATCGGCGACCATACCGTTGGCGTGAAGATCAACAACGAAGAGCAACCGCTGCGCACCGAGCTGCACAACGGCGACATCGTCGAGATCATCACCCAGCCCAATTCGCGCCCGAGCCCGACCTGGCTGACGTTCGTCCGCACCGGCAAGGCGCGTTCGGCGATCCGCCATCACCTGCGCCTGGTCGACGTCAACGAGTCGGCCGAGCTGGGTCTCGAATTGCTGACCCAGGCGCTGGCCGTACGCAACATCAAGCCGGATCTGCCGGCCAGCGTCGTCGAGCGGTTGCTGGCCGAGTCGTCGGCCAATTCGATGGACGAAGTCTACGCTGACGTCGGCATCGGCAAGCGCATGCCGACGCTGGTGGCGCGCCATATCTTCGGCCTGATGGAAGGCGACCCCGATCTGCTGCCGTCGGACAAGCCGCTGCCAGCGAGCGACATCGCGCCGGTGACGATCTATGGCAGCGAAGGCTTGGCGGTCCAGCTGGCGCCGTGCTGCCTGCCAATCCCGGGCGACCAGATCACGGGCCAACTGCGCCGCGACCAGGCACTGGTGGTGCACACCTGCGATTGCCAGACGGCCAAGCGCCTGCTGGCAAAAGAACCCGACCGCTGGATTGCCGTGCAATGGGGCGACGATCTCAACCGCCGCTTCGACTGCCGTATCCGCCTGCTGATCAACAACGAAAAAGGCATTCTCGCGCGCGTGGCTGCCGAAATCGGCGAGTCCGACGCCAACATCACGTATGTGGGCATGGACGAGGACGATGAAAACATGATGACGCAGCTGCGCTTTACGATCCAGATCGGCGACCGGGTGCATCTGGCGCAACTGATTCGCAATCTGCGCCGCGTGGCCGGGGTGAATCGGGTGGAACGGGAACGGACGTAAGTCACGCTTCGGGACGTTGCCGATGTATGGTGGGCGGGTTTCCCATCTTGATTGGCCGGTAGGGTGGGCGCGGCCGGCGAGGCGGCTACGCCGTCCACCCTACTTTTTGTCCAGGCTCAGTCTGAGAATACTGTCAAACGCCGCGCATGCGCCCGCGCAGGCGTCGGTAATCTCATCCGGCGACGTCACGTGTTCTTTCAGCGCCAGCATGAACGCGCGCCAGCGCGGGCCTGGTCCGGCATCACTGCCCTTCAGATAGCGCAGCGGATGCGGCGCCATTGCACCTGCCAGTTTCCCGTACAGCACCTTGCCGCCCAGCTGCGAGCCTTCGACCACATAGCACACGCCCCAGCGATAGGCCGCACTGGCATCGCGCGGCCACGCGTGCGCGGGCGCCGGTGCACGCAGCGGGGGCATGCCCGGCTCGTTCAGGTCGGCTTCGATCAGCGCCAGGCGTTCGACCGGCAGCAAGACCTGCTGCGGGCCATCCGCGAACGATTCCAGCCACGGCTGCAGGGACGCGAGCCAGTCGCGCACCATCGTCAGGTGCGCCGCATAATCGTTCAAGTCGGGGGCCGGACCGGAGAGCGGCAGGCCATGATCGAGCCGTTCGTGCTGTTCGTTGGTAGCAGCGCGCAATGCCGCCAGGGGATTCGGATTGTCTGCTGGATTGTGCGCCGCTTCATGATGTCGGTTCATGCGCACATAGTAGCACCGGGCTGCACGCTCAGTCGGTGACTGGCTCGGGATAATCGACCGAGATGATCTCAAGCTCGTCCATGCCCAGCGGCGTCTGCAACTGCGCGACATCGCCTTCGCGGCACTTGGTCAACGCGCGCGCCACGGGCGAAACCCAGCTGATTTTGCCGTGCAGCGGGTCGAGCTCGTCGATGCCGACGATGGTGATCGTGTGCTCTTCGCCGGCCCCGTTGACGTAGCGGACCGTGGCGCCAAAGAACACCTGGTCATTGCCATGCTGGATGCTTGGATCGACGACGAATGCCGAATCCATGCGCTTGGTAAGAAAGCGGATGCGGCGGTCGATCTCGCGCAGGCGCCGCTTGCCATAGATATAGTCGCCGTTCTCGGAGCGGTCGCCATTGGAGGCGGCCCAGTGCACGATGCGCACGACTTCGGGCCGGTCGACGTCGATCAGTTGCAGCAGCTCATCCTTGATGCGCTGGTAGCCGGCCGGGGTGATGTAGTTCTTGGCGCCGTCAGGAATCGCCTGCGCCAGCGCCAGGGCTTCATCATCGTCGTCGTTGTCGGACTCTTTTACAAATGCCTTGTTCATGGATGCATTGTAGCGAGACTTGCGCGCCCTTGTCGTATCATTCGACCATGCACCAACCTGCCCCGTTTCAGCACGCCCTTGACGACGCCGCCAGACAGGATGAGCGCACCCGCATCGCGCGCGAACTGCACGATGACCTGGGCGGCAACCTCATCGCCATCAAGATGGCGCTGGCGCGGCTGTCGGCGCGCCTCCCCGCCGACCAGTCCGGCCTGGCCGGTCAGGCGCAGTACATCGACGACCTGGTCGAGCGCACCATCGAGTCCGTCGAGCGCATCTCGCTCGGCCTGCGCGCCGCCCCGCTCGACCTCGGACTGGTGGCCGCGCTCGCATGGCTGGCGCGCGAATTCACGCGCCAGACCGGCGTCGCCGTCACCACGCACTGCCCGGACACGCCGGCGCCGGCGCCGGCCCACGCCGACGCCCTCTTTCACATCGCGCAGGAAGCACTCACCAATGTTGCCAAGCATGCACGTGCGACGCAGGTCACGCTGACACTCGAACGTGAAGGGGGCGAGCTCACGCTGTCCATCTGTGACAACGGCTGCGGCATCGACCCGGCCGCGCGCACCCGGCCGCATGCATTCGGCCTGCGCGGCATGCATGAACGGGCCAGCGCGCTTGGCGGCGTGCTGTCCTTGTCGGCGGCGCCCGGAGGTGGCACGATGTTGACCGTCAAGATCAGGCTGGCGCCGCCCGTGGCCCCGGCACAGAACAAGAAGCAGAATGAGTGAAAAAGTAACCATCCGGGTATGCATCGCCGATGACCACGCCATCGTGCGCGAAGGACTCAAACAGATCCTCGCCGACGAGCGCGACATCGTCGTGGCCGGCGAGGCCGAGGACGGGCACGATGCTGTGCGCCTGGCGGGCAAGACGCGCTGCCACGTGATGTTGCTCGACATCTCGCTGCCCGACCGCAATGGCATCGATGTACTCAAGCAGATCAAGAAGGACAAACCCGAGCTGTCGGTACTGATGCTGTCGATGCACCGCGAAGACCAGTATGCGATTCGCGCGCTCAAGGCCGGTGCCGCTGGCTACATCACCAAGCAGAGCGCGCCGCGCGAACTGGTCACGGCGATCCGGCTGGTGGCGGGCGGGCAGAAATATGTCAGCGCTGCGCTGGCGCAAAGGCTGGCCAGCGCCATCGGCGAAGACCATGAAAGCGCCGCGCACGAGGGGCTGTCGGACCGCGAATACCAGACGCTGACCATGATCGCGTCGGGCATGACGGTAACGCAGATTGCGGGCGAACTGTCGCTGTCGGTCAAGACGATCAGCGAATACCGCGCGCGCCTGTTGGTAAAAATGAAACTCAGGAGCAGTGCCGAGCTGACCACGTATGCGATCCGCAACGGCCTGGTCGATTGACGCCCGTCACATGCTGTAACACTGAATAAATATTGATTCTAGGCAAAAAAACTGCCTATCATGTGCTTATCCCCGCAAACTCGGCACCGCTCTGCAACCATGTCCACCCCATCAACACCCGTACCTGCTGGAGCCGGCCCTGGCACTGCCCCGGCGCCAGCAGTGAATCCGGCCGACATCGCTCGCGAGGCGTTCCGTCGCCTGGCCACGCGCCGTATCGCGCCGACGCCGGACGCTTATCGCGCCATCTATGACGAGATTGCCGGCACGCCGCCGCCACCGCCCTTGCCCGCCGCGGATCCAGGGGCCATCGAGGTGCTGAACGGATTCGCGCGGCGCATGCTCGATACGCCGGGCGAGCTGGCCGAATACGGTCGGCGCATGGCGCGCGCCGTCAAGACGGGGGATTGGAACAGCTACACCCAGGCACTGGGCCAGTTGAGCGAGCGGCATCTGCGGCGCAATACGCCGGTGATGGCGATGGGCGACGAAGAGCCACAGACACGCCTGCTGCGCGACATGCTGGCGCGCACGCTGACGTTCGCCTGCGCCTCGCTGCTGAGCGACAACCCGCAACAGGTACGAGAGGCCGAAGCGCTGGGCGCCCTGGTCAAGACGGCTGTTGGTGAGAGCGAGCTGCAGGAAATCGAGGCGCGCCTGAAGCAGCTGTGCTTCCAGATCGAGCTGCGCAAGGATGACAGCGCGGGCCAGCAGGAACTGCTGCTGCGGCTGTTCCGGCTGCTGCTCGACAATATCGAAGGCTTGCTGGAGGACGACAACTATATGCGCGGCCAAGTCGTGGCAGTGCAGGAACTGATTGCCGGGCCACTGGACACACGCGCACTGGAAGACGCCACGCGCAGCCTGAAAGACGTGATCATCAAGCAAAGTCATCTGAAACATGGCATCGCCGACGTGCGCGCGACGATGAAGAACATGATGATGACGTTTGTCGACCGCCTTGGCTCGGTGGCCGCCTCGACCGGCGACTACCACGCCAAGCTGGGCGACTTTTCCGAGCGCATCGGCAGCGCAACCGACATCAACGAACTCAATACCGTCCTGAACGACGTGCTGCGCGAGACGCGCCATGCGCAGGACGAAGCACTGGCCTCGCGCGACCGCATGGTGGGTGCGCACCGCGAAGTGCAGGAAGCCGAGCAGCGCATCCGCGAACTGGAAGCCGAGCTGCAGCATATGAGCGAGCTGGTGCGCGAGGATCAATTGACCGGCAGCCTGAACCGCCGTGGCCTGGACGACGTGTTCGAGCGCGAAAGCGCGCGCGCCGACCGCCGCAACACGCCGCTGTGCGTGGCGCTGCTGGACCTCGACAATTTCAAGCGCCTGAACGACACCTACGGCCACATGGCGGGCGACGCCGCGCTCAAGCACCTGGTCAAGGTGGTGCGCGAGACGTTACGCTCGATGGACGTGATCGCGCGCTTCGGCGGCGAAGAATTTCTGATCCTGCTGCCCGAGACAACGGTCGATGCGGCGGCGGCCGCCATGGTGCGGGTGCAGCGCGAGCTGACCCGGCACTTCTTTTTGCACGATAACGAGAAGATGCTCATCACCTTCTCGTGCGGGGTGGCGCTGCGGGTGCAGAACGAGGAGCAGGCATCGCTGATGGCGCGGGCGGATAAAGCGATGTACCAGGCCAAGAGCAGCGGCAAGAACCGGGTAGTCGTGGCGGAATGACAAGTTCTGAACGCGTGTTTCTCCAGACAGCGTAAAAAAAACGATTTATTTTGCGATCTGGCCCTAAACTTTTTCCACAGGGCACCGTTACCAGCAACAACAGCGGTTTGAACGTCACTGAGTAGCGAGACGGACCAAAGTGAACAGCAGCACGGTCGCTGCACCCCTAGTAAGACCTAGTCTGGAGAATCACCATGGCATCAGTAATCAACACCAACGTCGCATCCCTGAACTCGCAGCGTAACCTGTCGACCTCGCAATCGCAGCTGAACACCTCGATCCAACGCCTGTCGTCGGGTATGCGTATCAACAGCGCCAAGGATGACGCCGCTGGTCTGGCGATTTCGGACCGCATGAATTCGCAAATCAAGGGTATGACGCAAGCGACCCGCAACGCCAACGATGGCGTGTCGATGGCGCAAACCGCTGAAGGCGCTCTGGCGAGCTCGGGCGACATCCTGCAACGTGTCCGCGAACTGGCTGTCCAGTCGTCGAACTCGTCGAACTCGGCCAGCGACCGCAAAGCACTGCAAACTGAAGTCACCCAGCTGACCTCGGAACTGAACCGCATCGCCAACACCACCGAATTCAACGGCCAGAAACTGATGGACGGTTCGATGGGCACCGCGAACTTCCAGGTGGGCGCCAACGCCGGCCAGCTGATCTCGATGACCGGTTCGAACTTCACCACGTCGACCTACGGTAACAACCGTCTGGATGCCAGCTCGATGCAGGCTGCCACCGGCCAGTCCAACGGCGTCGCTACCGGCACCATGACCGTCAACGGTTCGAGCGGCTCGAAAGACATCACCGTCGCCGCCAATGCGTCGGCCAAGGCGACCGTTGCCGACATCAACAAAGCCAGCGGCGATACCGGTGTCACGGCCACCGCCAAGACCGAAGCCCTGCTCGCAGCTGCGCCAAACAAGTCGTTCACGTTCGAACTGAGCTCGGACAACGCCACTGCCGTCAAGGTGTCGTTCTCGGTAGGCGAAGACACCGCGAACGGCTACGCAGCCGCTGTGAGCGCCTTCAATGCGCAATCGGCCAAGACCGGCGTGACCGCATCGTACGATGCCGAAGGCGGCGGCCTGAAGCTGACCCAGGCTGACGGTGAAGACATCAAGCTGAAGAACACGTCGACCGACGTGGCATCGACCGCCACGCTGGCCACCTACGACGCCGATGGCGCAGTGTTGACCGGTGGCGTGACGGTAGATGCAACCGCCGGCGCAACCGCCGCCGGCCGCATCGTGCTGGACTCGGAAAGCAGCTTCTCGGTGGCCGATGCAAGTGGTTTTGCACTGGATGGTGGCACGAGCACCGGTTCATCCGTACTGAAGTCGGTCGCCGACCTCGACATCAGCACCTTCGAAGGCTCGCAGCTGGCCATCAAGACCGCCGATGCAGCACTGGCGTCGGTCAACAGCCAGCGCGCCGAATACGGCGCACTGCAATCGCGCTTCGAATCGGCGATCTCGAACCTGTCGTCGTCGACCGAGAACCTGTCGGCATCGCGCAGCCGCATCGTCGATACCGACTTTGCGTCGGAAACCGCGAAGCTGACCCGTGGTCAGATCCTGCAGCAGGCTGGTACCTCGATGCTGGCCCAGGCCAACTCGCTGCCGAACGGTGTCCTGTCGCTCCTGCGTGGCTAATCGCTAACGCGTAGTAACAGTACAACTCGGTAAGCGGTTCCCCGGCTGAAGAAATTTGGCTGGGGAATTTTCGTTAGGATACGCCATGCAAATTCCATCCATTGCGTCGTCGCCCCCCGCCAAACTGGACGAACGTCCAGCGGTGGCGAACGGGCCGGCTGCTCCGGCACCACGGGCAGCGCCGGAGAAAGCTGAACCCAAGCCAGACCGGAACGAGGTGTCGTCTGCCGTAAAGAAACTCAACGAAGCGCTGCCGCAATCGGCGCAGAGCCTTGAGTTCGAGATCGACGAAGAGAGCAAGGACCTCGTGGTCAAGATCATCGATCGGGATACGAAGGAAGTCGTACGCCAGATGCCGACCAAGGAGGCCCTGGAAATGGCCAAATCGATCGACAAGATGGTGGGACGCCTGCTGAACCAAAGCGCCTGACCCAATCCGCACCTCACCCGAAGCGCCGCCCCCCCACCAGGTGCGGCGCTTTTTACATGGCGCTTCGACATCGTTCCTGACGGTTCTGACCAAAATAAAAAGAGAGCCGCCTTTACCGCTCTTAAGTAAGGTTTGTTTCTGCCGATAATGACTTACATTATTGCTTTCACCGGAGAAACATGTGGCCAACCTCGACATCGATGGCATTGTAGCGAAGCTGATGCAGGCTGAAGCCAGGCCGCTCGACAACTACGCCAAGAAGACGGCGGCGCTGCAACAGAAGAACAGTGCCCTGAACCAGGTCAGCGCCGCCGTCGGCGCCTTCCAGGGCGCCCTGACGTCGCTGAACCAGTCCAACACGTTTCAGGGCCTGAGCGCGGTCCCATCCAACAAGGATGTGTTCTCGGGCTCCGCCACCACCGGCGCCGTGCCGGGCAAGTACAAGGTCAATGTCACGCAACTGGCCCAGTCGCAAAGCCTCAAGACCAGCGGGATGGCCAGCACCACCAGCACCATCGGCGCCGGCGCCCCGACCAATCTCACGTTCCAGTTCGGCACCGTCAGCGGCGGCACCTTCGGCGCCACCGGCACTGCGCTGGGCCTGGCGCCGGCCGCGGGTGGCATCGCCAACGGCGCGCTGAGCCTGAACGGCGTGGCGATCAGCACCGGCCCGACCACCCGCAGCGCCCGTGCGCTGGCCGAAGCCATCAATGCGCAGAGCGCAAAGACCGGCGTCGTCGCCACCGCCGGCAGCACCGAAACCGCCGCCGACCTGTTCGCCGGTTTCGGCCAGGTGAGCGTCGATGCCGGTTCGAGCTATGCCCTGTCGGTCGGCGGCGTACAGCTGGCCAACCTGAATACCGGCAGCGCGCCGCTGACCGGCGCCGCGCTCGATACCTCGCTGGCCAGCGCCGGCACGCGCAATGCCCTGGCTGCCGCCAACATCACCGTCAGCGGCAGCGCCGCCGACGGCACGCTGCAATTCACGGCGGCCGACGGCAATACCATCGACGTGACCGAGACCGTCACCGGCACCGTGCGTGGCGGCATCAAGCGCGCCGACGATGCCGTCAATGCCGGCGCGACCACGACGGCCACCGCCGGCGTCACGCTGCGCTCGAACGAAGGCAACCAGATCCTGGTCGCCGGCAACAACCCGGCGGCCGCGGGCTTTACCGCCGGCAGCGTCGGCGCGCACATGGGGTCGGATTTCTCGCTCAACGGCGCGCTCAACAGCAAGACCATCACACTGGCGGCAGGCGACCAGACGCTGCAGGGCATTCGTGACGCCATAAACAAGGGCGACATGGGCGTGACCGCCACCATCGTCTCGGACGGCAGCAGCAAGCCGTATCACCTGGTGCTCACGTCGAACAAGACCGGTGAAGCGACCTCGATGAAGGTCGGCGTGACCGGCGAGGACGGCGCAGCGGCCGATCCGGCGCTGGCAGCCCTGCTCGGCTACGATCCGGCCGGCGTGCAAGGCATGACCCAGACTGCCGGCGCCCAGAGCACGCTGCTGAACATGAACGGCATCGAGATCAAGAGCGACAGCACGACCGTCAAGGATGCGATCGAAGGTGTCACGCTCGAGATCAACGGAATCGGCAGCAGTACGATGACGGTCTCGAAAGATACCGCCGCGATCAGCACGGCCGTGAATGATTTCGTCAAGGCCTACAATGCGCTGAACTCGACGATGAGCGGCCTGACCAAGTACAACGCCGAAACGCAGAAAGGCGGCGTGCTGCAGGGCGACGCCAGCGTGCGCGCGATCCAGAGCCAGATGCGGCGTCAGATCAGCGAAGTCATGGAAGGCACGGGCGGCAAGCTGACCTCGCTGAGCCAGATCGGCATCGCGTTCCAGCAGGACGGCAGCCTGAAGCTGGACTCGACCAAATTGAGCAAGGCGATCACCGAGAATGCAGCCGACTTCGGCGGCCTGTTCGCCGCCATGGGCTCGACCACCGACGGCCTGGTCAAATTCGACAAGTCGACGGCTGCGACCAAGGCCGGGACCTATGGCGTGAACATCGCCAGCCTGGCGACGCAAGGCACGCTGGCGAGCAGCGCTGCACTTGGCGCGAGCACCACGATCGCCCCCAATACCGTGTGGCGCGTGACGCTGAACCAGACCGATCCGGTCACCGAAAGCAAGACCCAGGAAGTCAAGCTCCCGGCCGGCACCTACAACAAGGACGATCTCGCCGCGCTGCTGCGTTCGGCGATCAATGGCAATTCAACGTTCGCCGGCGCCGGCGACACGGTCGAATCGAAGGTCGGCGACGATGGCCTGTTGACGCTCTCGTCAAGCAAGTATGGCGCGAGTTCGAACATCTCCCTGACCGGCGTGAGCGGCAGCTCGGTCGACTCGATTTTCGGGGCCGCAACCCCAAGCAAGGGCGCCGACGTGGTCGGCACCATCGGCGGCGTGGCCGCCACCGGCAACGGCCAGTCGCTCACCGCTGCAGCCGGCTCGAACGCCGCAGGCATCCAGGTCTCGATCACGGGTGGCGTGCTGGGCGATCGCGGCGCGGTGACGTTCTCGCAGGGTTTCGCGTTCCAGCTCAACAACCTGGCAACCGGCTTCGTCGGCAAGGACAGCCTGCTCAAGAGCAAGACCGATGGCCTGAACATATCGATCAAATCGGTCGCCGACCAGGCCGCGAAATTCGAAACCCGCCTGGACAGCATCGAAAAGCGTTACCGCGCCCAGTTCGTTGCACTCGATGCGACGCTGTCGTCGATGCAGTCGACGTCGGACTACCTTACCCAGCAGCTGGCGACCCTGTCGACCAATTACTAATTTCAGCATTACCGGAGAATCTCATATGTTTGGAACCCCGAAACGCGGCGTCGGCGCCTATGCAACGGTTGGCCTGGAGACCGGCGTTGCTGCCGCGTCGCCACAGAAGCTGGTGGTGATGCTGTACGACGGCGTGATCGTCGCCCTGCTCAGCGCGATCAACCACATCAAGTCGTCGAACGTGGCCGCCAAGGGCGCCTCGATCTCGAAGGCCATCACGATCATCGACAACGGCCTGCGCGCCTCGCTCGACCAGAAAGCCGGCGGCGAAATCGCACAGAATCTGGATGCGTTGTACGATTACATGAGCCGCCGCCTGCTGCAGGCCAATATCAAGAACGATATCGCGATCATTGAAGAAATCCATGGCCTGATGTCGGACCTGCGCGAAGCCTGGGTCGCGATCGGCGAAAAGAGCGACGCGGCCGAACAGGCCGTGCCGGCCATCCAGCGTGCCCCTACCCTGATGAGCGCATAAGGTTGACGATGACGATGAACGGACAAGAAGTGGTATCGGTCTACGAAACGATGGTCGGCATCACTGAACGCATGCTCGACGCAGCCGCTGCCAACGAATGGGATCGCCTGGCCGAACTCGAACAGGAATGCGCGGCCCACGCGCGCCGCCTCAAGGCCAACGAAGGCATCGGCCCCCTGGCCGGCCAGGAACGTGTGCGCAAGGTCGATGCAATCCGCCGCATGCTGGATGCCGACCGCCGCATCCGCGACCTGACCAGCCCATGGATGGCGCACCTGTCATCCCTGATCAACAGCAAGTCGACCGAACGCCGCGTCGCGCGCGCCTACGGCATCTGATGCGCCCGGCGGGGGTTGATTGATGCTGCCCCGCGATCTCGTTTCCGGCGTCACGCGCATCACGCCGGGCCAGGCCGCCGAGCAGGCGGTCGACCCGCGCCAGCAAGCCTTTGCGCGCGCCGTCGCGCCGCTGCTGGGCAAGGCGATCCACGGCGAGATCCAGGCCAGGCTCACCGACGGCACCTTCATCGTCAAGTTCGCAGAGACCCAGGCGCGCATGCAATTGCCCCCCGGCGCGCTGGTCGGCGCCGACGTGCCGCTCACGCTGATCGGTCTGCATCCCCGCCCCACCTTCCAGGTCGGCGCCCAGACCACCACCACGGGGTTTGCCGAGGCCGGCCCCGCACCGCAAGCCGAAACCGATGCCCCCGGCGCGCCGCTGGGCTACCGCGAGGGCGCCGCAGTTGGCCGCGCTGGCGCCCTGCTGGCCTCCAGCGCGGGGCTGGGCACGCAGGCTTTCGCCGGCGGCACCGAAGCAAAAAACACCACGCTCAGCCCCACTGGCCAGGCCCTGGCCGGCGTGCTGGCGGCCGCCCAGAAAGCCGAAACAGTGCTCACCGCCGTCACCGGCAATGCGCCGGTGGTGGCCACGCCGGACGCCGATCCGGCCGCGCTGGCGGCCGGCCTGAAACAGGCCTTCGGCAAGAGCGGCCTGTTCTACGAATCGCACGTGGCCGAATGGGCGCAGGGGTCGCGCGCGCTGGCCGAACTGGCGAGCGAACCGCAGCAGCAGGCAGCGCAGGCCGGCGCGCGCCCGAACCCGCAGGATCCCGCCACCGCGCAGTTCATCAGCATGCAGCTGGCGGCGCAGGAACAGTCGCAACTGGCGTGGAAAGGCCAGCTCTGGCCAGGCCAGCCGATGGAATGGGACGTCCAGCGCGAAGCCCACGGCGGCTGCGGCGACGATGACGGGGCGATCTGGAACAGCCGCCTGCGCCTGCGGTTTCCCGAACTGGGCGAACTCGATGTGCAGCTGCGGATGGTGGGCGGCGCCTTGCAGATCGGGCTTGCGACCGGCGACGACGCCACCGCCGCCCTGCTGCGCCAGCACGCACCGAACCTGGCCGGCGCGCTCGATTCGGTGGGCACGCCGCTGGCAGGGTTCGACGCGCGCGCGCGGGCCGCGCCGGCAC
Organism: Massilia sp. MP_M2; assembly: GCF_039123635.1. Classification (NCBI taxonomy): domain Bacteria; kingdom Pseudomonadati; phylum Pseudomonadota; class Betaproteobacteria; order Burkholderiales; family Oxalobacteraceae; genus Massilia; species Massilia sp. MP_M2. The sequence continues at coordinate 177,717 of NZ_JBCHJF010000011.1, read as the reverse complement.
CGAAGGACGCCGATGAAAAAACACCATGAATAAGCTGGCCAATCAGCGCATCAAGAGCGCGGTGGCGATGGCCTACAGCGCCGGCGAGAAAGCGCCGACCGTCGTGGCCAAGGGCTCCGGCATGATCGCCGAACAGATCATCCAGCGCGCCCAGGATGCGGGCGTGTTCGTGCACGAATCGAAGGAACTTGTATCGCTGCTCATGCAGGTCGATCTGGACCGGGAAATTCCACCAACCCTCTATCGAGCAATTGCGGAACTGTTGGCATGGCTATATCATATTGAGTCGGCTAAAAAGAACGGTGAGTCAATGCCCACCGCACCTGATCCGACGCCCCACCTCCCCCCGGAACAAGCGTCAAGGACATAAAGCCTAGCAATGGATGAAGCAGAACTGGAAGACTGGCACGACTACGAAGTCGCATCGCGCCGCGAGATTGTTTCGCTGCTGCGCCAGATCGGTGAACACAACCAGCTGATTCGCCTGCTGATCAGGGGCGAGGCCGACGTCTGCGTCACCTCGATCCTGGCCGTGGACGAAAACAGCAACACGATCGTGCTTGATCGCTCGATTGATCCGGCCCAGAACCAGCGCATGGCGGGCGCCGCGCGCGCGAAGTGCGAAACCACGCTCGACAAGATCCGTATCCTGTTCGGCGCCGCCAACCTGGCCCCGACAGTCTGGCGCGGCGAGCCGGCGCTGCGCGCCGACATTCCTCCCACCCTGATCCGCCTGCAGCGGCGCGAGTACTACCGCATGGCCACGCCGGTGAGCAATCCGGTGCGCGCGCTGATTCCGGTGCCGATGGATGGTGGCACCGGCGGCATGAGCGTGTTCGCGCTGCATGACATCAGCGTAGGCGGCATTGCCCTGCTCGACAGCAAGCTGCTGCTCGATACCACGGTTGGACGCGTGATCGCCAACTGCCGCATCGAATTGCCCGAGATCGGGCCGATCTCCACCTCGCTCGAGATCCGCAACTCGCTCGACCTCACGCTGCTGAACCACAAGATCACGCGCCGTATCGGCTGCCAGTTCGTCGACATTTCGCGCGGCGCTCTGGCCGGGGTGCAGCGCTACATCACCAAGCTCGAACGCGAGCGCAACGCGAAGCTGGCCGGCCTGGCCTGACTGGCCTGGCCTGACTGGCCGTGCCTGACTGGCCGTGCCTGACTGGCCGTGCCTGAATGGCGGCCGGCCAGCCCGTTTGATGCACGGACGGGCTGGCTATACGATCGGCTTGATGGACACGACAACCCAGGCATCCCTGCCCTCACTGGCCCCCGCCAGCGCCACCCTGCACGGCCACGACACGGTGACGCTGGCGCAGGCCATGGGGCTGCTCGCGATCGTGGGCGATCTGGCCATGGGTCAGCCCATCGACGCGTCCGCGCGCGCCGCGCGCCTGGCCGCGCGCATCGCCCTGGCTGCCGGTGGCGATGCTGGGGCTGCGGCGCACGCACAGATGGCGGCCCGTTTGCGCTGGTCCGGCAGCACCGCCACGGCCGCCGGCTTTGCGAGGCTGCTGGGCGACGACATCGGTGGCCGCCAGGCGATGTTGACACGCACCCTCAGCGCGCAGCAGGCCACGCGCCTGGCCAAGGTGAAGCAGCACCTTGCGCCGCTGGCTGCCATCCACTGCGACGTCGCGGGCGACATCGCCGCCATGCTGGGCTTGCCAGCCCCCGTCGAACACGGCCTGCGCCACCTGTTCGAACGCTACGATGGCCGCGGCCAGCCGCAGGGCCTGGACGGCAATGGCGTGCCGGCCGTCGTGTATCACGTGGCGCTGGCCGGCGACATCGACATCCTCGCACGCGCGCATGGCTTGAGCGCGGCGCTGGCGACGGTCACGCGCCTGGGGGGCGTCAGATATCCGGCGGCGCTGGTTGCACAAGTGGCGCCGCACGCACAGGCATGGCTCGAGGCCCTAGAAGCGCCGGAGGAAACGGCGCCGCTGACCGACTTTTTGCCGCTGTCGGTGCCGTTGACGCTGGTGGCCGACACCGTCGAACTGAAGCTGCCCTGGCTGGCCGGCCATTCGCGCCGGGTGGCGCTGCTGGTGCAGATTGCTGCGCAAGGCGTCGGGCTGCCGGACGCCGAACAGCGCAGCCTGGCGCGCGCTGCGCTGCTGCACGGGATCGGGCGCGCGGCCGTGCCGAACAGCGTCTGGGAACGCAGAAGCAAACCGAGCGACGCCGACTGGGAAGCCATCCGCCGCGCGCCCTACTGGAGCGCGCGCATCGGCAACCGGATCGACGGCATCGAGGCCGACGCGCAACTGGCCTCGCAGGCATATGAACGGCTCGATGGCAGCGGCTACCATCGCAGTCTCGACGCCACCACGCTTGGCATGCCGCAGCGCCTGCTGGCGGCAGCGGCGGCCTACGTTGCCCTGCGCTCGCCGCGGCCATGGCGCGCTGCGCATGAACCTGCGTCGACGCGGACGCTGCTCGAAGCGCAGGTGACGGGCGGGCGCCTCGATCGCGCCGCCGTGGACGCCGTGCTGGCAGCGGCCGCCACGGCGTCAGTCGTGCCGCCAACGCGCCAGCTGCTGTCAGCGCGCGAGGTCGACGTCCTGCGCCGCATCAGCCTGGGCGAGACCGGCAAGGACGCCGCGCGCGCGCTGCGGATCAGTCATGGCGCCGTGCGCACGCATGTCGAGAGCATCCTGGGCAAGCTCGGTTGCTCGACCCGCGCCGCGGCGACCTTGCGCGCACTGACGCTGGGGCTGATTTAAGACTGCGCGCGACGCACCCGCAACGCACCGGCCATGCCCAATCCAGCCAGCAGCAGCGCCAGCGAACCCGGTTCCGGCACCTCGGTCACGCCACCAAAACTGAAGTCGTCCATCGCATACGAGCCCTGCGCGCCGCCCAAGACCACGACGGCATCGATGGCGCCATCCCAGCCGGCGTCCAGGAAGGCCGGCGCGCTGGCGAGTTGCAGCGTTCCCGAACTGGCGACCAGCAGGCCCTGGAAATACAGGTCGAAGCGCACGCTGCTGTCCTCGTAGCCCGAGAACCAGGCGCCGTCGAAGACGGTGGGCGCCAGGAAGCGGATCGTGCTGGCGACCGGCCCGCCATCGGTCCAGTCGGTGGTGACACGGCCCGTGCCGGAATGGGCGGCAAACGGGTCTTGCTCGCCCGTGAAAACGTTCAGGCCGGCGCCCGACCAGTCGAGGCCACCGTAGTTGGCGGGGACGGCGGCATAGCCGTCAGGACCAGTGATGTCGTCGAAATCGAGCACGGCCGCCGAGGCGAAAGGTGCGTACAGCACGAAGGCAACGGCCGCAGCCGCGTTACGAAGCATGGGATGCATGGGAATCCTGTTGGTGGTGATGGAGGCGGCCATGGTCAGACCAGGCCCAGTGCCGGATCGCTGACCGTGTGGCGGCCGGTTTCGACGCGCCCGGCAAGGCGGCGCAGGTAGTCGGGCTGGCCCGAGACCGTGGCGCTCAGGTCGTACCAGTAACCATTGGCCGCCAGTGGAATGCGCACGAGCAGTTCGGTGCGCGGCGCCAGCGTGTGCAACTGGCGCAGCTGGGCGTAGGCGTTTGCATTCAGGCTGAACGTGCACGGCGCCGCGCCGGCATTCATCAGGCGCAGTACGAGCTCGCCCGTGGCGGCGTCGCACCGTACGTGGACGTCCGGGCGCGCCTGGCCCGCCGCGACGGCGCGCAGCGCACTGCCCGTGAAGTGACGGTGATAGCCGTTCGGACCCAGCACCCACAGGTCGTAGGCACCGCCCACTGCGGGCGTCCAGCTGTCGGCCAGCGATTTGCCTGCCTCGACGGTGTAGCGGCGCGGTACGGCGGCCAGGTTCTTGCGGTCGTAGACGTGAAAGACCGCGCCCTGGCGCCCGGTATTGATGAAGTTCAGCGTGACCTGCACGGCGGCCATCGTGGCGCCGGGCTGCACCTGGCAGGTGGTGGCCAGTTCATACGGCAGCGCGCGCGACGGCCGCGTGCCCGGCGCCTGCAGCGGCATTTGCGGCGACGCCGGTGGCGCGATCTGCGCCAGGCGTTGCTGCGCGGCGCGCAAGGCGTCGGCCTGGCTCCGGTTGGCGCGACCCTGCAGCACCGGCAAGGCCTCGTCGTTTGGCGTGGCAAAATTGAAGGCGCTGGTCAGGTCACCGCAGACGGCGCGGCGATACGCGCTGATGTTCGGCTCGATGACGCCGAAGCGCGCTTCCAGGAAGCGCAGCACCGACGTATGGTCGAACACCTGCGAATTGACCCAACCGCCGCGGCTCCACGGCGAAATCACATACATCGGCACGCGCGGGCCGGGTCCGTAGACGCGCCCGTCCGCCGCCGGTTGCCGGGTGCTGCCGGCAGGCCGCGGGTGCGTGTAGTATTCCGGCCCCAGCGCGCCAGGGGTTAGCGTGGTCTTGCCGGCGTAGCCGCCCTTGCCGTCCGGCGACGGCGCCGAGGGCGACGGCACGTGGTCGAAGTAACCGTCGTTCTCGTCGAAATTGACGATCAGGACCGTCTTGCTCCAGACCTCGGGATTGGCCGTCAGCGCATCGAGCACCTCTTGCAGGAACCAGGCGCCCTGCACCGGGCTCGATGGGCCCGGGTGTTCGCAGTAGATCGATGGTGCGTTGATCCATGAGACCTGCGGCAGCTTGCCGTCGCGGATGTCGCGCTTGAAGGCGTCCAGGTACTGCTCGGGCCGGGTACCCGGCAAGGTGTTGGCGATGCCCTTGTACAGCGGGTTTTTCGCGTTGTCGGTGGCCGCGTCGTAGGCGTGGTACGGCAGCGCCTGGCCCGTGTTGGTGTACGGCTGGCCGGGCGCGCCGCCGCTGGACACGGGGAAGCCCGAGGCGATATTGGCGCGCCTGAACTGGCGGAATGCGCCGAGCATATTGTCGCCCCATTCGTCGGGCATGTTCTGGTAGCTGATCCAGCTCACGCCGGCCGCCTCGAGACGCTCGGCATACGTGGTCCACGTGTAGCCGGTATTCACGCCGCCCGGCACGCCGTCGATCGCATCCCACTCATTGGAAACGAAGGCCGTACCGGTGGGCACGGCGCCATTGGTGCCGGTCAGGAAGAACGAACGGTTGGCGTCGGTCCCCGTGTGCATTGCGCAGTGGTAGGCGTCGCACACGGTGAACGCATTGGCCAGCGCAAACGCGAACGGGATCTCGCTTTCCTTGAAGTAGCCCATCGAAATGGGATTCTTGTAGCGCGGCCACTGGTCCATGCGGCCGTTGTCCCAGGCCAGCTGGCTGTCGAGCCAATCGTGCGGCGTGCCGTTGACGCGCTGGGCATTGCCACGGCTGGCGTCCAGGTGGAACGGCATCACGACGTTGCCGTTGGCCAGGCGCTGCTGCCAGACGCTGCGCCCTTCGGGCAGCGGGATCGTGAAGCGGTCACCAAAGCCACGCACGCCCTTGAGCGTGCCGAAATAATGGTCGAACGCACGGTTTTCCTGCATCAGGATCACCACGTGCTCGACGTCGCGGATGGTGCCAGTGGCGTTATTGGCGGGGATCGCCAGGGCGCGCTGGATGGCGGGCGGAAAGGCGGCAAGCGTGCCGGCGGCGATACCCGCGCGCGCACTATTGCGCAGGAAACTGCGTCGTGAGGTCATAGGATCCATCCAAAGACGTGAGTGTTTTATCCAGGAAATTAATGTTGTAATTTGTTGTCTTGCCGACATCATGCAAGACGGCGCCAGCGTACGCCCTGACCGTGACGCCGCCGTGACATCGGCAAGCACTGCCGGTAAGGCGGCAGCAACGAAAAAAACAACGTTCCACGTTGTCATGCAATTATTTTTCGAAAGAAATATTGCGCACGATTGGAATTTTATTTGCCTGTTTGCAACCACCAACCTATAGTTTCTATCGTTACAGTTCGCTACATTTCATTTCGCAAAAATTCACCGCCATGAAACTCAACCGCATCGGCATCATCCTCATCGCCTGTGCGCTGGCCGCCATCACGCTGGTCGTCGCATTGCTGGTAGTGCGGCAGCAAGCCAGCCAGGCTGCGCAGGTGCGCAACAAGGGTGTCGGACTGGTCAAGGCGCTCAGCACGGTCCCGATGTCCCTCCTTGCCGACAGCAGCGGCCGCGGCGGTGTGCTCGCCGCCGTGCTTGCCTCGAACGATGGCAGCGACTTCGCCTATGTCACGATCGGGGATGCAAACGGCCGCACGCTGGCCGAAATCGCGGGCAGTGGCAGCATCACGCCCGCTACGCCACTGCCTGCGGATGCGCGCACCGGCTTCGGCGAACGGACGCTGCCGGCAACCGGCGCCAGCGCGCCGCTGCGCGAGTTCTATGGCCCGCTGGCCGACGCCAGCGGCGGCCCGGCATTCGTCCGCGTGGGTTTCCACCAGCCGGGCTTTACCGTGCTGGCGCAGGATGTCTCGTTCCTGGCGCTGCTGGCGCTGATGATGTTTCTGGTCGTGCCGGTCATGTACGTCGTCATCAAGCGCGAAATGGCGCCGCTGGCGGCACTCAGCACCCAGCTGCGCGGCCAGTTGCGCCAGCTCGCCGCGCCCGACAGGCCGGCTCAGCCGGGCGCCGACGACATGCGCGAACTGATCACGAATATGCAGCACTACCTCGACCAGGCCGGCGCCCGCATCGTCCAGCTCGAGCAAGGCTCGCTCAACACCACCGCCGACAACCGCCTGCTGCAATACGGCAGCAAGAAGCTCAATGCCGCGCTGCAGTCGCTGCCGGACGGCCTGTTGATGCTCGATCCGGCCGGCGACGTCACGTTCGCGTCCGGCAAGGTCGAACCCCTGCTGGGCATCCCGATGGACCAGATCCTGGGGCAGCCGCTCGACGCCTGGTGCTGCGATCCGGCGCTGCGCACGCTGTTCGGCCGCTACAGCGGCGACCTGCGCGACAACGCCCGCTCGCACAAGATCGACTTCGCACCGCAGAATGTCGAAGGCCGGCAATTGAGCGCCACCGCGCAACCGCTCAGCGGCGGCCACGGCACGATGTCGTTCGGCACGCTGGTCGTGCTGCGCGACGTCACCCGCGAATACCTGGCGCGCCAGGCGGGCAACGACTTCGTGGCCCACGTCTCGCACGAACTCAAGTCGCCGCTGAACGTCATCGGCATGTACGCCGAAATGCTGGCCGACACCGACGACGAGAGCATGCGGGTCGAATCGCTAAACGTGATCCAGGACGAGATCGAGCGCATGAATGCGCTGGTTGGCAACCTGCTCAATGTGAGCAAGCTGGAAACCGGCAGCATGAGCCCCGAACGCAACCGCGTGCGGCTCGACGACATGCTGCGCGACGCGTATGAGCAGGCGCTGCCACGCGCCGAAGGCAAGCAGTTGCGCGTGCTGCTCGACCTGCCGCGCGAGCTCGAGGCCGTGGCCATCGACAAGGACCTGTTCCGCATTGCGCTGAACAACCTGCTCACCAATGCCATCAAATACAACCGCCCGGGCGGCAGCGTGACGCTGGCCGCCCGCAATGAGGACAATGAAATCGTGATCAGCGTACGCGACACTGGCATCGGCATCGCGCCGCAAGCCCAGGACCGCATCTTCGAGAAGTTCTACCGCGTCAGCGAAGCCGGCGCCGCCACCCAGCGCGGCGGCCACGGCCTGGGCCTGTACCTGGCCGCCCAGATCGTCGAACTGCACCACGGCCGCCTGGTCGTCGAAAGCGAGCCAGGCGTGGGCAGCACCTTCTCGGTGCATCTCAAGATCGTTTCCGCGCCCGCCGGCGCCGCCGTGCTATGAGCGCGCGCCACATCCTGCTCGTCGACGACGAGCCCCATGTCCTGCGCGTGCTGCGCCTGTCGCTCGAACGCGAAGGCTACCTCGTCGTCACCGCCAGCGATGGCAACGCGGCGCTGGCCTGCATGGCGCAGCAGTTGCCCGACGTCTTGATCAGCGATATCCAGATGGACGGCATGGACGGGCGCACGCTGTGCCCGCTGGCCCGCGCCACCTATCCGGACCACCCGTTCCTGATCCTGGTCATGACGTCGATGACGGCGCTCGACGAGCGTGCCTGGGCGCGTGAGCTGGCCAATACCGAATTTCTTGAAAAACCCCTGAGTCCGCGCCAGCTGGTGGCGCGCTTGTCCCGCCACTTCGCGGCCCTGGCGTGACGCCGCGCCAGCCACCAAAGCCTGCCCATGTCCCTTGATCTTCTGCCGACCCTCGACTACACCCGCCACGAGCGCTGGCTGCGCCGCAGCACCGGGAGCGATTATTCACTGGCCGTCTGCGACGCCACTGGCGCACCCTGCTGGAGCGCACCCGGCGACGCCACGCTCGCGCCCTGGATCACGGCGCTCAATGCCGCCGGCTTCGCCTGGACTTCCGAGGGCGAGGGCATGCAGCGCCACGATGCCGGCGATGCGACGCTGCTGTACACGCCGATCATCGCCAAGCGTGGCCTGATCGGTTTCCTGGCGGTCCGCGCGGACACCGCTGCCACGACTGCCACCGACGTGCCGTTCGCGTGGGATGCACTGGCCGAAGCGCTCGAAGACATCGCCAGCGCGATTGCCGACGACTGCCGCACGCAGGGCGAGCTCGACGCGATGGCCGGCGAACTGTCGGACCGCTACGAAGAGCTGCACCTGGTGTATGCGATCGACCGCCAGGTGCAGGACATGACCAGCGGCGAAGACCTGTTCGGCGAGCTGCTCGAGAGCTGGGCTGCCCACATGGACGCCGACGTCGCCGCCTTCATCAAGCCGGGCGAGAACCTGTGCGTCTCGGCCACCAACCTGTCGGCGCCGATCCACAACCTGGATCTGGTGCTGGTCGAGATGCGCGGCGACCTGTACCGCTTCGCCCATTCGTCGCGCCAGCCGATCGTCATGAACGAGGCCGACGATCCGCGCCGCGCCTACATCTTCACCGACATGCCGTTCAAGATCCTGTGCTGCCCGGTCTTCCAGGACAAGTCGGTCGTGGCGATCCTGGTGCTGCTCAACCATGCGAACAAGGAAGACTTCAGCAACAGCGACCGCAAGCTGGGCGAAGTGCTGGCCAATCACCTGTCGAGCCTGTCGCGCATGCACAGCATGCTGGCCGAAACGAGCAAGTTCAACCAGCAGATGGCAGCCGCGCTGATCGAGGCGGTCGAAGCGAAAGACCCGTACACGCGCGGCCACAGCGAGCGCGTGCACCACATCGCGATGGAAATCGGCCGCGCGCTGCACCTGCCGCCGCGCGAACTGGACAACCTGTTCTGGGGTTCGCTCCTGCACGATGTCGGCAAGATCGGCATCCCCGACGCCGTGCTGTGCAAGCCGGGGCGCCTGACGCGTGATGAATTTACCTTCATCATGGTCCATCCCGAGCGCAGCTATGAAATCCTGCGCCACATCGACCGCCTCAAGGGCGCGGTGCCGGGCGCGCGCCATCACCAGGAAAAGTACGACGGCAGCGGCTATCCGCACGGCCTGGCCGGCAACGACATTCCGTACAACGCGCGCATCATCGCGGTGGCCGACACCTACGACTCGATCACCAGCTCGCGCGCCTACCGCGCCGGACGCAGCCACGAAGTAGCGATGGCCGAGATCGCGCGCTGCGCCGGCACCCAGCTCGACCCGGGCGTGGTGGCGATGTTCGACACCGTGTGCCGCGCCGAACCGGGCTGGATCGCCGAGTTCCGCATCGCCCGCGATCCGGTGCCGGCCGCAGCACCTGCACCAGCCCCAACGCAGGCCGTCACCACCGCATGAGCGAGAGCGCCGCCCCCGAGCGGATCACCCGCAGCCGCATCGGCGCCATGACCTACCTGGCGCCGCTGACGGCGCTGGTGGCCGACGAGACCGTCCAGACGCTGCAGGCGGCGCTGAACGAGTGCGTGGCCCAGCACCAGGTGTCGATCGTGGTCGACCTGGGCAAGGTCACGCTGCTGTCCGGGCGCGCGCTGAGCATGATGGCCGACATGGGCGAGCGCCTCGGCGGCCTGGGCGGCTGGCTGAAGCTGGCCTATCCGAATCCGCTGCTCCAGGACATCCTGGCCGCCACGGGCCTGCTGGAACAGCTGCCGTTGTTCGATGCGCGGCCCACCGCACCGCGCCGCGTGCGCGAACCGGGCAGCAAACTGGGCGACATCCTGGTCGAGCGTGGCGCGGCCAGCGCCGAGCAGGTCGCCGAGGCGGCGCGCCTGCAGGACCAGACCGGCAAGCGCATGGGCCTCATCATGGTCGAGCGCAAGTGGATTACCGAAGCGGCGCTGTACCAGGCGCTGGCCGACCAGCTGGGCCTGCCGTATGTGCAGCTGCGCACCGGCCTGTACGACCCGGGCGCGCTGGCGCTGCTCGAACGCGATGTCACGCGGCGCCTGAACGTGCTGCCGCTGTTCCAGGTGCAGGGCACGCTGACGGTGGCCAGCGCCGAACCGCAGGCGATCCACAGCATCGACGAACTGCGCGCCCGCACGGGCGTGCGCATCCGGATCGTGGTCGCGCCGCCGGCCGATATCCGGCGCCTGGCTGACGAAGCGTATGGCGGCGCCCTGCCCGATTTCGTGCAGACCGAAGCGAGCGACCTCGAACTGATCGAGTCGACGATTCCCGACGACTACACGCAGATCGACGAGATGGCCGGCGCCAGCCCGGTCATCAATATGGTCAACGCGGTGATCCAGCGCGCGATCCGCGATGGCGCCAGCGACATCCACATCGAGATCTCGCGCAACCGCGCCCGCATCCGGCTGCGCATCGACGGCGTGCTGTACGAAGTCATGTCGCCGCGCGTCGACCAGCACCCCGCCATCGTCTCGCGCCTGAAGGTCATGGCCAACCTCGACATCGCCGAGCGCCGCCTGCCGCAGGATGGCCGCATCCAGGTGGCGACCCAGGGCCGCACGGTGGACCTGCGCTTCTCGTCGCTGCCCGGCATCTACGGCGAAAAGGTCGTGCTGCGCGTGCTCGACAAGAACCAGTCGATCCTCGACGTCGACAAGCTCGGCATGAATGCGCATGCGGTCGGCGCGTTCAAGCGCCTGCTGGGGCGCAGCCATGGCCTGATTCTGGTCACCGGCCCGACCGGCAGCGGCAAGACCACCAGCCTGTACGCAGCGATCAGCCACCTGAAAAGCATCGAAAAGAACATCGTCACGATCGAGGATCCGGTCGAATACCAGCTCGACATCATCAACCAGAACCAGGTCAATGATGCGATCGGCCTGACCTTCCCCAAGATCCTGAAACACGTGCTGCGCCAGGACCCGGACATCATCATGATCGGCGAAGTGCGCGATCGCCAGACCGCCGAGATTGCGGTGCAGGCGGCGCTGACCGGCCACCTGGTCTTGACCACGCTGCACACCAACGACACGCTGGGCGCGGTCTCGCGCCTGGTCGAGATGGGTGTGGAGCCGTACCTGCTGTCGTCGGCCCTGATCGGCGTGATGGCCCAGCGTCTCGTGCGGCGCGTGTGCCAGGGGTGCCGCACCAGCTACCTGGCCACGCCCGAAGCGACCGCCGCCTACCGCTGGCGCGGCCAGGGCGACCTGCGCCTGATGCGCGGGCGCGGTTGCCCGGCCTGCTATGACTCGGGTTACAAGGGCCGCATGGGCATCTACGAGCTGCTCGAAGTCGGCCCCGACCTGCAGCGCATGATCGTGGCCAATGCCAGCAAGGACCAGCTGGCCGCGCACGTGGCCTCGACCGGCCACCACGACCTGTACGCCGACGGCATGGCGCGCGCCTTCGATGGCCACACGACGCCCGAGGAAATCGCGCGCGTCGTGCATTCCCTGTAACCGCCATGCCGATCGAACTCGACGCCCCCGTTGCAGGACAGGGCCCGGCCGGCAAGACCGCCCCGTCGGCCGCCTCGTGGTGGACGCTGGGCGCGCGCCCGCCGGGGATGCGTGAACGGGCGCTGTTTACCGAGCGCCTCGCGCTGTTGCTCGAGACCGGCGTGCCGCTGCACACGGCGCTGCAGTCGCTGCACGACCAGACCGAACCGGGCCAGCTGCGCACGATGATCGCGACCATCGGCGACGACATCCTGGCTGGCGAACGTTTTTCGGCGGCGCTCGGGCGCCATGCGCTGTTCCCGGGCAGCTACGTCAACCTGATCGCGGCCAGCGAAGCGGGCGGTTTCATGGCCGACGTGCTGGTGCAGCTGGTCGAGATGGATGAAAAGGAAGAGCGCCTGCGCGCGATGCTGGTATCGACCCTGTCGTATCCGGTGATCCTGCTGACGTTTTCGTTCGGGGTGGTGCTGTTCATCCTGACGTTCGTGTTTCCCAAGTTTGCCGTCATGTTCGCGTCGATTCACGACCAGCTGCCGATCACCACGCGCGCGCTGCTGGTGGTGAGCCAGGTGCTGACCGGCCATGGCGCGATCGTTGCCGCACTCGCGGCCGGCGCCGTCGGCGCGCTCTGGATGCTGATGCGCCAGCCCGGGGTACGCGTGGCAATCGACCGCGCCAAGCTGCGCCTGCCGGTCGTGCGCGACGTGTTCGCCAAGATCTATCTGACGCGCCTGCTGCGCGTGATGGGCATTTCGCTCGAACACGGTGTGACGATCCTGGCCACGCTCGAAGCCTGCCGCGCGGTGGTGACCAATGCCGACTTCCAGCGCTTCATCCTCGATCTCGAACGCGATGTCACCGAGGGCAAAGGGATCGCCGCGGGCTTTGAGAACAGCAATTTCGTGCCGCTGTCGGTGCGCCAGATGATCGCCACCGGCGAAGCAACGGGCACGCTGGGCCGCGTCATGACCCGCGTGGCCGATTCGTACGACCGCGAACTGACGCGTTTGCTGGCGCGGCTGTCGAAGATGGCCGAGCCGGTGATGCTGCTGGTGATGGGCGTCCTGGTCGGTACCATTGTCAGTTCGCTCATCTTGCCGATATTTAAACTATCACGCGCGGTGCACTGAAGCGTTACTCAAAAACCACACTCTGTCACACGATTGACGAGTTAGTGCCGAACGGAAACATGCTCATGTTACGCTTCGGCATTACCTTTTTTAACCATGCAACGTCTTGTAAAGACGCTTGTTCAACTATTTAAATTTCCCATGTCGAGCTCATTCAAGCGCACTGCCGCAGCCGGTTTTACCCTGATCGAATTGCTGATCGTTGTGATTATTCTTGCAATTATTTCTGCCATCGCGATTCCGCAGTTTTCGGCGGCAACTGCTGATGCGCAGCTTGCTGCCCTCGATACGAGCCTTGCGAATATCCGCAACGCTGTCGAGCAATATCGCGCTCAGCATACCGGCAATGCCTTCCCAGGCGAAAAAGCCTCCACTGGTGCTGGTACGGACTGTGCTGGAACCAAAGGGACGGGGCTGGTCGGCACCGCTCTTGCGATGGAAGAACAGCTGAAATTCCCTTCGAATGCAGCAGGGCAAACCTGTTCGATTGGCAGTCCCGTTTATCGCTATGGCCCGTATTTGCGTCAGGGGATTCCTGCCGAGCCAATCAACAACGACGCAACGATTGTATTCTCGACCGAAGGTACGATGGCTGCACCAGCCTTGGGCGGCAAGGGATGGTCTTACGACGCAAAGATCGGCAAGTTCTACATGAACAGCGCAACTCTCGATCCTAACGGAAAGAAATACTCCGACCATTAAAGCGGCCAGGTCAGCAATATGCACAGACATAACTGCGCAGCCTACACGCTGACCGAACTGCTGATCGTGGTCGCGGTGCTCGCCATTGCCGCCGTCGTCGCTATCCCGACGGCGCAACCGGTGGCGGAATTTCGCGCCGATGCGGCGGCCGGCGAAGTGGTCAACGCCCTGCGCTTTGCCCGCGACAACGCGCAGTACAGCGGCGCGCAGCGGCTGTTCGACTGCGATACCGCGGCGAATACCATCGCGGTATTCGCGCTCGAGACCGACAAGACCACCACAAGGGCGGCGCGCAACCCGGTCGACCATCCGTTCAACCGCGCCCCCTATCTGCTCAACCTGAACGCTGCCCCCGCCGGAAACACCATGGCCCTCGTGCGCTGCACCTTTACCTTCGTGGACAACTCGACCGCTGCCGCCGTCGCATTCGATGCCGCCGGCAGGGCGCAGCGCGGCATCGGCAGCGGCAATGCACGCACGAGCGCGCTGCGTGCGGGCCAGGTCGTGCTGAGCGCCGGCACTGTCGAGCGCACCATTGCCATCGACACCACCGGCCGCATCACGGTGTCCTGACCATCTTGCCGACCATGCACACTCTTCCATCACGCATCAGGGCCGCCGGCATGACCCTGCTCGAAGCGGTGTTCGCCCTGCTGCTGCTGTCGGTGTGCCTGATCCCGGCCGCCAATGCGCTGCGCGGCGCCATCAACGTGCCCGCCGACAGCGCCCTGGCGGCGCGTGAACTCGACTGCGTCAGTGCACTGATGGAATCGGTGCTGGCCGAGCCCTATGGCGACCTGTTCGCCGCTGCCGGCCAACCCGATGCACCATCGTCGTACTCGACGCCGGATGGCGCCAGCGCGCCGCGCACGGCGCAGGGCTGCCCCCCGATGACAGTCACCATCACCTCGTACGGCACCGACCGGACGCGCAAGCTCGGTGCCCCCGGCACCAGCAGCCACCTGCTGCGCGTGGTGGCGTTTTTGACGGCCGACGGCCGGTTTCCCCTTGCCACGCTGGTCGCGCAATGAAGGCGCTGCGACCGGCACGCGGCTATACGCTGCTCGAACTGCTCGTCGGTCTGGCCATCGCGGCGATCGTGATGCTGCCCCTGACCGACATGCTGCGTGCCGGCGCCGACAACGCGCGCTTCGTGCGCACCGAACTGGACCGCAACGCGGACGCGCGCTTCGCCATCGGCCGCATTGCCGCCCAGGCCACGCGCAACGGACCGATGCCCGGGCCGATCCCCGGTCCGGCAACCGCCGGCAACCCCGCGGCCTGGCTCGCGCCGCTGCAATACACATTGCAGAACGGCGTCCTGCTGGAAACCGATCCGGACGCCAAGCCGGTGCGCCAGTCCGTGCTCGCCACGAGCGTGCAGTCGTTCGCACTCGACATTCCCGACAACGGCGTGGGCCAACCAGTCCTGCGCATCGACCTGGTGCTGGTCCGCCCGAATTGCGACGCCAACGGCGTGCAAGCCTGCAGCACGGTGTACGCGCGCAACGTGCGTCTGGGCTTGCCGCTATGATGCCGGCGCGCCAGGACGGCGCCTTGCTGCTGATGGTCGCGCTGCTGCTGGCAACGCTGGCCGCGCTGGCATTCGGCATGCACCGCGCGGGGAGCGCCGAACTGCGCTCGATCAACGATGACTACGAAGGCCGCGCCGCGGCCTACGTGGCCGAAGCCGGGATTGCAGCCGTGCGCTGGTCCAGCCAGGTCAACGGTTGCAAGGACGCCAGCTACGTGAATCAACCCTTCGGCGCAGGCACCTTTACGGTATCGGCCAAGGAGAATTCCGGACGGATCAAGATTACCGCCAGCGGGCAATTCAACGGGGCCGAGCGCACGCCGGAAGAGCGCGAAGTCCGTATCTATAAACTCTACGACCCAAAAAGTTACGACATCGACGACGACGTGAAGGACACCACGATCGCGCGGCAGAGCGGGCCGCTCAACACGGGCAATCTGATCCTGGTTTCAAACGGGGCGCACATCCTGATGTCCTGGAAGCTGGACGACGTCGACGACGATGTGCGGGTGCTCTCGGCCACGCTCACCCTGGTGCAGGCAAGCACAGGCAGTACCGCGCGCCGGATCGCGGTGCACCGGGTTACGGCGCCCTGGGATGACAGCGCGACCTGGACCAGGCCGCGCGCCGGCGCCACCTGGGATGGCGGCGCCTACAACAGCACGGTGCTCGCCAGCGCCAGCGCGACCAGCACCGGGCCGGCCATCCTGAACGTCACCGGCCTGCTTGACAGCTGGGCCGCCAAACGCTTCCCCGAGCACGGCCTGCTGCTGCGACTGCTCGACCCGGACCAGGCTGCGACCTTCTACAGCCACGAAGCGAGCGAGAGCCGGCGCCCTCTGCTGCGGGTTGTCGCAGCCGACAAATGCTGATGAACGAGACCATGCATCCACACTCGCCTGGCGCCATTCGCGATCACGCACCGATGGGAGACGCCGCGCCATGACCCTGCATCGTCTTGTGGCTTGCCTGCGACGCCGCCTGCATCCCTCAAGCGCGCGGCCGATTGGCGCCGACTTTGCCGCCAACCGGCTCAACCTGGTGCAGGCCGACTGGCGCGATGGCGGCTGGCGCCTGCGCGCCGCCAGCTCCCTGCCTTATCCGATGCCGCGTGATGTGCTGCTGGCCTCCCCGAAAGCGCTGGTGCAATTTGTCGATGCCGCGCTGGCGCAGGCGCCGTTCCAGGGCCGCCGCGTGATTTCCGCGCTGCCCCCGGCCGATGTGCGCATCCTGCCGCTCACGGTGCATGTCGCCGCCGGCCAGACCGAAGCGCAGGCAGTGGGCCGCGCGGTGAGCGAGCAACTGGGCGAGCGCGCCGGGCAGCACGTGATCGATTATTACCAGGTGCGCGGCGCCGACATGGACGGCGGCGAGCGGCACGTGCTGGTTGCCGCCGCGCTCAAGCACCGGGTGCTCGATTACCTGGCGATGCTGGAACACGCGCGCCTCGAACCGGTCGCGCTCGACATCGGTCCGGCTGCCATCGGGCGCCTGCTCGCCACGCTGCACGGCAGCGACGTCGGTCAGTCGGTCGCGCTGCTCAATTTCGGCGCCGCCAAAAGCTACCTGACCGTCATCTGGGGCCGGCGCCTGATGCTCGATCGCGAGATCGCGTTTGGGGAGGACATGCTGGCAGGGGCGGTCGCGGGCGCGCTCGACCTGCAAGCCGATACGGCCGCCAGCCTGCTGCGCCAGCATGGCATCGGCGCGCGCCCCGGCATGGCGGTCGACGACCCACACATCGAGCTGCGGCGCGCGATCCGCGCCATCCTGCACCCGGCCTGCCAGACACTGGCCGACGAACTGGCCCATACACAGGTGTACGTGGCCTCGCGCACGCGCGGCAGCTCGATCAGCCGCCTGTATCTCAATGGCAGCCTCGCGCGCTACCCCGACATCCAGTCCCGGATCGGCGAGCTGATCGACGTGCCGGTGCACCTGCTCGATGCGTTCGGCGCCTTCCCCGAATCGGCCCGGAATACGGCACGCGATGCGACAGGCAACCCGGCAGGCGAACCGGCAACGACGTCGCTCGCGCTGGCCACCGGCCTGGCGCTGCGCGGAGGCGCCGATGGCTGATATCGACATGATCCCGCGCAGCTACCGCGACGGCGTGCGCGTGCGCCGCACGCTGCGCCACACCGGTTTGGCGCTGGCGGCAATCGTCCTGGCCGCGGCCGCAGGCAGCGCCGCGCTGCGCTGGCACAGCGCAGCGCTGGAGCGCCGCACGGCCACGCTGCAGCAGGCCGCCAGCGCGGCCACGGCCAGCCAGGCGCAGGCAGCGACCGAACACGCGGCGCGCGAGCGCGTGTTGCAGCAACAGGACCTGCTGCGCGCGCTGCGGCGCGAAGGCGAACTGGCCGCGCTGGCCACCGCCATTGACAGCGCCCTGCCCGCGACGGCCTGGCTGACCGCCATCAATCTGCAGCGCGACCTGCAACTGGAAGCAGCGGCTGACCCAACGACGACGCCAGCCCCGGCGCCAGATGGCCGGGCGACGACGATCGCCACCGGCAACGCCGACGGCAGCACGCTGGTCATGCTCAGCAGCGTCGAGCTGGCCGGCCAGGCGACGGACTACAACGGCATCACGAATTTCCTGTCGAACCTCGGGCGCCTGCCCGGAATGCAGGGCGTCGAACTGCTCTCGAGCAGCGCCAGTCCGACGACGGCCGCAATCGATTTCCGCGCCGTGGTCACGCTGGTACCGCCGGCGGAGGCGCCATGAGCCCGAAACTGCGCGACCTGCTCGTTGCCCTGCCCGCGCGCCAGCTCAATCTGATGGTCGGCGGCGCGGTCGTCATCGCGCTGCTGCTGGCATGGACATTGGCCTTGCGCGCGCCGCTGGCGGCGTACCGGCAGCACAAGGCAGCGCTGGCCGTACTGGAAGCGGCAGGCACCACCGCCCCGGCCATTGCGGCTCCGTCGGCGCCCGCCGCTGCCACGACGCCAGCGGCCGCGCCCCCGGAGCCGCTGGCGCTCATCGCGGCGGTCAGCCACAGCGCCGCAGAGTCGAACGTGGCCGTGTTGTCGGCAGCGCAAGGCGCCCAGCGCACCGTGGCCGGCGTACGTTTGCTTACGGTCGAGATCGTGGCCAGCGGCGGATACACCGCCGTGCTGGACTGGCTCGCCGCCATCGAGCGGCAGCAGCCGACCGTTGGCATTCAACGACTGACCGTGGAAGCCGCCGACGATACCGACGACCGGGCAATCACCCTGCAGCTTGTCATCTACGACACTGGAACAACACCATGAAACACACCCTGACACTGGCGCTGGCGCTCGTTCTGGCCGGCCTGGCAGCCAACGTGCTGGCCAATCCGCCCCGCAGCCTGCGCGATCCGTTCGTGAGCCGGCTGCCGGCCAGCGCGCCACTGGCAGCCACCGCCGCCGCCACCGTGCCTGCCACGCCGCCACGCCTGCGCGCGGTGGTGCTCAATGGCGCGCAGTCGCTGGCCAATCTCGACGGCAATGTCGTGGCCACCGGCGAGCGCGTCGCCGGCTACACCGTGCTGCGCATCGATGCGCGCGGCGTGCTGCTGGCCCATGCTGGCCGCGAGCACCTGCTGACGATGCAGGACAAGGACGCGCAATGACGCCGCGCCATCTGCTCGTCGCACTGTGTGCAGCTTGGGCGGCGCTCGCACTTCCCGCGGCCGCGAACACTGCCGCGCCGGCCGTGGTGGTAAAGAGCACGGCCACCGCACCGGTCCCGCTGGCCCCGGTGACGATGTCGTACACGTTCCGCGACACGCCGATCGAAGAATTGTTCAACATGATCGCGCGCAGCGCGCGCATCAATATCGTGCTCGGCAAGGGTGTTGGCGGCAACGTCTCGATCAACCTGTACGACATGACGGTGCGTGAGGCGATCGAGGCGATCGCCGAAGCCGGCGGTTACGCGGTGACCGAACGCGCAGGCGGCTTCCTGATCTCGGACCCGAAGACGGCGCTCCCCGAGCGCAGCGCCATTCTCCAGGTCAAGGCGATGAAGGTGCGCTACGCCGACGTGACCAAGGTGGGCGCCATCCTGGCGCGCCAGATCGGCGTGCCCGGCACGGTGACCGTGCTCGACCAGACCAAGACGCTGGTGGTCGAAGCGACAGCGGCCGGCCTGGAGCGTGCAGCGCTGGTGCTGCGCGAAATCGACCGCGCGCCGCAGCAGATCCTGATCGAAGCGAAGATCCTGGAAATCACGCTCGACCAGAACGAGAACTTCGGCGTCGACTGGTCACGCGTGTTCAGCGGCGACGGTCCCGACACGGTCGGTACGAGCGGCTTTGCCACGCGCGCCGGCCCGCGCTTTTTCCTGAACCTGGTCAATGGGAATATCGAGGCCTACCTGAGCGCGCTGAGCAACAAGGGCCGCGTGCACACGCTGGCCACGCCGCGCCTGCTTGCCCTCGAGGACCAGGAAGCGAGCACGAATGTCGGCGACCAGCTGGGTTATCGCCTGACGACGACGATCAACAACGTGACGTCCGAATCGATCGAGTTCCTCGACACCGGCGTGATCCTGCGCGTGACGCCGTCGGTCGACGCCGACGGCCGCATCATGATGAAGATCCGGCCCGAAGTGAGCTCGGGCTCGGTATCGGCCGGCATTCCATCGAAGAAGACCACCGAAGTAAACACACAGCTGGTGGCCAGCGACGGACAACCGGTGCTGATCGGCGGCTTGATCAAGCGCAGCCGCACCTACCGGCGTCTGGGCATCCCGCTGTTGTCGGATATCCCGGTGATTGGCGGCGCCTTCGGCAGCACCGACGACGGTGGGGCGGCCACGGAGACGATTGTCGTCATCACGCCGCGCATCGTGCCTGCGAGCGGCCCGGCCATCGACGGCATCACCGAGCGCACGCTGCAGCAGGCCGAGCAGACCATGCGCACGCGTGGCGACGTGCTCGACCGCAAGCTCGATACGCTCGACCGCTAGGGCGCAGTCAACGTTAAATAGGGCAGAGCTTTGAACTGATGAGTAGTCCCGTGGTCCAACCCCTGTCGCCAACGTCAGGAGTCGATCATGAAAGCGCCCCGTTTCAAGCGTTGGTTCGCCAACTTGCCGTCGCTGAACGGGCCACAGCGCCGGCAAGTGCTTGATGCCCTGCATCCTGCAGCCGGTCTCGACCAAGTTGTCGCGCTGATCGCGCAAACGCGGGCGCCAGGACGCTGCTGCCCCAGCTGCGGCAACGAACGCTGTCACCGGCACGGATTTGCCAACGACCTGCAACGTTTTCGCTGTTGCCTCTGCGGTCGCACCTTCAATGACCTGAGCGGCACGCCGCTGGCGCGACTCCGGCTCAAGGGCAAATGGCTCGCGTATTCGCAAGTGCTGCTCGATTCACTGCCCGTGCGCAAAGCGGCAGACCGGGTCGGCGTGCACCGCAATACTGCTTTTCGCTGGCGCCATCGCTTCCTGCAGTGGGTCAAGCTCGACCGGCCGGCATCCCTCAACGGCATCGTCGAAGCCGACGAAACGTTTTTGCTCGAATCTCAAAAAGGGTCGCGCACGCTCGATCGCCCCGCGCGCCGGCGCGGTGGGCGCGCCACCAGACGCGGCATTTCCCGCAAACTGGACTGCATCCTGGTAGCGCGCGACCGCAACGGGCGCACGCTCGACGCTGTAACGGGCCGCGGTGCGCTGAAGGCGGCACAACTCGAACGCGACTTGCTGCCCAGGCTCGATCCGCAGGCGCTGCTGGTAAGTGACAGCAACGCCGCCTATCGGGCCTTTGCACGCAAGCACAAGATCGCGCATGAAACGATCAATCTGCGCGCCGGTGTGCGGGTCAAGCGCGGGCTCGCCGGCGCCATCCATGTGCAGAACGTGAATGCCTATCACGCGCGCTTCAAGGCCTGGCTGCTGGGTTTTCGCGGCGTGGCATCACGCTATCTGAGCAATTACCTGGGCTGGCGCTGGGCCCTGGATGGCGGTCGAGTCACTTCACCAGAACAATTGATGCGCATTGCAACCAGTGTCATCAATAGATAATGCTGACTGCGCCACCGCTAGGGCCAACTACACCTGCATGTTCATGATGTCCTGATACGCGGACATCATCTTGTTGCGTACCTGCACAGTTGCCTGGAACGCGATGCTGGACTTCTGCATCGCCACCATCGTGTCCGACAGGCTGACCGTGTCGTCGCCCATCGTAAACCGCTTGCTCATGGCTTGCGCCTCGGCCGAACGGTCGCTCACGCCCTGCAGCGTGCTGTGCAGGGCTTCCGCAAAGTCGAGCTTGACCGCGGATTTGCCCCCGATCGCGCTCGCGCCGCCCATCCCATTGGTCACCTCGGGCGCCGCCGACGCCTTGGTCGCTGCCGCCTTGAGCTGCTCCATCATGGCCTGGATCCGGCTTGTGTCAATCCCGCCGATACCGCCAATACTCATCTCGTCCTCCGTTCGTTATTGCCTTGTGAATGATCCAAAGATGCATTCAGAAAACTACTCAGGAAACAAGATTACCAGCGCGTCAGCAAATCTGACCTGTGAATCAGGCCCGTAAACGCCCGCTATTTCGGGGTTTGAATGTTGCCCGGTGGCTCCATAATGCAGGCTATCCCACCCATTTTGACCAGGCCCCTCCACCATGGCAGCAACTGCTGAAAACCTTATCGACACGCCACCAGGCACGCCGGCCCCCGCTACCCCGTCGTTTTTCCAGACGACCATGGGCAAGCGCGTTGTCACAGGCGGCGGCGTCGCGCTCATCCTGGCGTTGATGATGGCGGTCTGGATGTGGAGCCAGGCGCCGGAGTACCGGATCCTGTTCGCCAATTACAGCGACCGTGACGGCGGCGCCATTACCGCGTCGCTCGACCAGATGGGTGTGCAATACAAGTTTTCGGAAGGCGGCAACGCGATCCTCGTGCCGTCCGAGCAGATCCACGACCTGCGCCTGAAGCTCGCAGCCCAGGGCTTGCCGAAAGGCGGCAACGTCGGCTTCGAGCTGATGGAAAACCAGAAGCTGGGCGTGTCGCAGTTCCTGGAACAGGTCAATTACCAGCGCTCGCTCGAAGGCGAGCTGGCGCGTTCGATCCAGTCGCTGGGCTCGGTCGCCGCAGCGCGCGTCCACCTGGCGCTGCCGAAACCGTCGGTGTTCGTGCGCGACCAGCAAAAGCCGACCGCGTCCGTGCTGCTGAACCTGCAACCGGGCCGCGCGCTCGATCCGGGCCAGGTCAGCGCCATCGTCCACCTGGTCGCCTCGAGCGTGCCGGAACTGACCACCGGCAACGTGACCGTCGTCGACCAGAACGGCGCGCTGCTGTCGGATACCAGCAACAAGGGCGCGGGCGGCAAATTGCTCGATCCGACCCAGCTCAAGTATGTCGACCAGGTCCAGCAGAACATCATCAAGCAGGTCGAGTCGATCATCAAGCCGCTCGTCGGCGAAGGCAATGTGCGCGCCGAAGCCACCGCCGAAGTGGACTTCGCCCAGGTCGATACCGCCGCCGAAATGTACAAGCCGAATTCGCCACCCGAGCCGCAGGCGATCCGCAGCACGCAGAGTTCGGAAATGGTCGGCGCGGGCGGCGCCGCCTCCGGCGTGCCAGGCGCGCTGTCGAACCAGCCGCCGGGCGTGAATACGGCGCCGATCCAGGGTGCGCCGCCGGCCGAAGCGGCCGCACCGACCGCACCGACCAGCAAGAACTCGACCACGAATTACGAAGTCGACAAGACCATCCGCTACGAGCAGCGCCCGATGGGCGGCATCAAGCGCCTGACAGTCGGCGTGGTCGTGAATCACCGCCGCAGCGTCGATCCGGCCACCGGCAAGGTCACCGTGCGTCCGCTGGCTGCGGCCGAGGTGGCCCAGATCAATGAGCTGGTCAAGCAGGCCATGGGCTACAACCAGGCACGCGGCGAC
Organism: Massilia sp. MP_M2; assembly: GCF_039123635.1. NCBI lineage: Bacteria > Pseudomonadati > Pseudomonadota > Betaproteobacteria > Burkholderiales > Oxalobacteraceae > Massilia > Massilia sp. MP_M2. Next base: position 154,750 of record NZ_JBCHJF010000011.1, on the reverse strand, counting down.
ACGCTGAACGTGACCAACGCGCCATTCGACGGCGTGGACAAACCGGCCGAAGCAGTGGTAGAACCGACCTGGTGGAGCGATCCGGCGAACTTCCCGCTGTTCAAGGATCTGGCCCGCTATGCATTCGTGGCTGCCGTGATCGCGTTCCTGTACTTCCGCTTCCTGCGCCCGCTCTTGCGCCCGGCCATCAAGAAGTTCGACGAAGCCACCGCCGTACCGGAAGAGCCGAAGGAAGAAGAAAAGGACGAGAACGCCGAAGACGAAGTCGCCGATACGCCGGCCGAAGAAGCGATCAAGGAAGAAGAAAAGATACGCCAGGACATGGGTTACCGCGCCAACCTGAAAATGGCGCAAGAGCTGGCAAACAAGGATCCGCGCATCGTCGCCAACGTGATCAAGGGATGGTTGGGTTCAAATGAGTGATAAAGACAAAGACAATACCAACAAGGCCGCTATCCTGATGCTGGCCCTGGGCGAAGCCGAAGCGGCCGAAGTGATGAAGTACCTTGGCCCGCGTGAAGTGCTCAAGCTGGGCGCCGCGATGGCGCAAATGAAAGCCGTGCAGCATGACCAGGTGGTCACGGTGCTCGAAGACTTTGTCACCGAGACCAATCTGCACTCGACCGTGGGGCTGGATTCGGACGAATACATCCGCCAGGTGCTGACCAAGGCGCTGGGCGACGACAAGGCGGCCGTGCTGCTCAACCGTATTCTGGGCGGCAAGGACGCATCGGGCATCGAGAGCCTGAAGTGGATGGACTCGGTGTCGGTGGCCGAACTCATCCGCAACGAGCACCCGCAGATCATCGCCACGATCCTGGTCCACCTCGAGCGCGACCAGGCCTGCGAAATTCTGGCAAACTTTACCGAACGCCTGCGCAACGACGTGGTGCTGCGCATCGCGACGCTCGACGGCGTGCAGCCGGCGGCGCTGCGCGAACTGAACGACGTGCTCACCAAGCTGTTGTCGGGCAATGAGCACATCAAGAAGTCGTCGCTGGGCGGTGTGCGTACTGCGGCCGAGATCTTGAACTTCATGAGCGGCGAGCAGGAATCGGCCGTGATGGACAACATCAAGAACTACGACAACGACATGGCGCAGAAGATCATGGACGAGATGTTCGTGTTCGACAACATTATCGACATCGACGATCGTGGTATCCAGTTGCTGCTGCGTGAAGTACAGTCCGACATGCTGATCATCGCGCTCAAGGGCGCCTCGCAGGATTTGCGCGAAAAGGTGTTCAAGAATATGTCGCAGCGTGCCAGCGAAATGATGCGCGAAGACCTGGAGTCGAAAGGTCCGGTGCGCTTGTCTGAAGTGGAATCCCAGCAGAAGCAGATTCTGCAGATCGTGCGGCGGCTGTCCGATGAAGGCCAGATCGTCCTGGGTGGTAAAGGAGAGGATTCGTTCGTCTGATGGCAATTTCAAAAGAACAGCAGAGCGCCTACCAGCGCTGGGAAATGGCCTCGTTTGGCGACGAGCGCCCCAGCACGCTTGCCCGGCGCGCTGCTGAAGCGTCACCACCGGCGGGCGTGTCCATCAATGGCCTCGACCTGCCGCCGAACATCATGCTGCCCAGCGTCGAAGAACTCGAGGCAATGCGCGAGGCGGCGCGCCAGGAAGGCTTCGAGCAGGGCCTGGAAGAAGGCCGCACGCAGGGCCACGCCGAAGGTCACGCTGCAGGGCATGCCGAAGGCTTCGCCGCCGGCAGCGCCGAAGGCGAAGAAACCGCCAGGCAAGAACTCGAACAACTGCGCACGGTCGCCGCCAGCTTCGGCGACGCCGTATCGCAGGCCGACGAGACGATCGCGAAAGACGTGCTCGACCTGGCGCTGCGCCTGGCACGCGGCATGGTGCGCACCGGCCTGGACGTGCGGCCCGAGCTGATCATGTCGGTGGTACGCGACGCCATCAACCAGTTGCCGATCCTGCAGCAGCCGGCCCTTCTCATGCTCAATCCGCAAGACGCCGAACTGGTACGCCACGGCATGGCCGAAGAACTGGCCACCGGCGGCTGGCGCATCATCGAGAACGCGACGATCGCGCGCGGCGGCTGCCGCGTCGAAACGGCCAGCAACCAGATCGATGCCCAGGTCGAGGCTCGCTGGCAGCGCCTGACCCATGCGCTGGCCGCCAACGTCGACTGGCTGAGCCCATAGATGGACGACCACACCACGCTGCAGCCGCCCCAGGTGTCTTCGCACGACCGCCACACGGCGCGCTGGAAAGCGTATATCCGCGATTGCGACACACTCGTCAGCTTCGCCGAGCCGCTGCAGATTTCGGGGCGCGTCACGCGCGTGGCGGGCCTGGTCATGGAATGCGTTGGCCTGCGCCTGGCCGTGGGCGCAGCCTGCACGATCCCCACCGCCAGCGGCCAGATCGAGGCCGAAGTCGTCGGTTTCGAGGGCGAGCGGCTGTTCTTGATGCCACAAAGCGACACCGAGGGCGTCGTGCCCGGTTCGCGCGTGTTTCCCGTCGAAAGCGTGCTGCCGCCACCGGGCAGCGTACCGCACGGGCGGCGCCGGCCGCAGGACCGCGCACGCCACCTGCCGGTGGGCATCCAGCTGCTGGGCCGGGTCGTCGATGGCGCCGGCCGGCCGCTCGATGGCCTCGGCCCGCTCGGCACGTCCGACATGGCGCCACTGAACGCACGCCCCGTCAACCCGCTCGACCGCGCGCCGATCAAGGACACGCTCGACGTGGGCGTACGCGCCATCAATTCGATGCTGACGGTCGGCCGTGGCCAGCGTCTGGGTCTGTTTGCCGGTACCGGTGTCGGTAAATCGGTCCTGCTCGGCATGATCGCGCGCTACACCGAAGCCGAGATCATCGTCGTCGGCCTGATCGGCGAACGGGGCCGCGAGGTCAAGGAATTCATCGACCAGATTCTGGGCCCGGAGGGCCGCGCGCGCTCGGCCGTGGTCGCCGCGCCCGCCGATTCGCCACCGCTCTTGCGCCTGCAGGGCGCGGCCTACGCCACCGCCATTGCCGAATACTTCCGCGACCAGGGCAAGAACGTCATGCTGATCATGGATTCGCTGACCCGTTACGCGATGGCGCAGCGCGAAATCGCGCTGGCCATCGGCGAGCCGCCGGCGACCAAGGGCTATCCGCCGTCGGTGTTTGCCAAGCTGCCGGTGCTGGTCGAACGGGCCGGCAACGGGATGGAAGGCGGCGGCTCGATCACGGCCTTTTACACCGTGCTGTCCGAGGGCGACGACCAGCAGGATCCGATCGCCGATGCCGCGCGCGGTATTCTCGACGGCCACATCGTGCTCAACCGCCAACTGGCCGAAGCCGGTCACTACCCGGCGATCGACATCGAACAATCGATCTCGCGCGCCATGCATTCGATCACCACGCACGAGCACCAGCTGGCGGCGCGCAAGCTCAAGCAGTTGTATTCGCGCTACCAGCGCTCGCGCGACCTGATCAGCGTGGGCGCCTACGCAGCCGGCAGCGATCCGGTGCTCGACATGGCCATTGCCAAGAACACCGAGATCGAGGAATTCCTGTGCCAGGAAATGCACGACAACGCCTCGCTTCCCGAGAGCTTGGGGCGATTGACCTCGCTATTCTAGTGATTGCGGGCAACGTCATGACGGTAGAATGTGATTCACCATGGCACAAGCTTCCGCTCTCGAAACACTGATCGACCTGGCGCAGCGCGATTCCGACGCGGCTGCCAAGCGGCTCGGCGCGGCCCTGAAACTGGTCGAGGACGCCGAGCAGAAGCTGGACATGCTGGTCGGCTACCGCGACGAATACGCGCGCAAGCTCGATACCGCCCAGATGGACGGCATCACGCCTTTCGCGTACCACAACTTCGTTGCCTTCATCGGCAAGCTGGACCACGCATTGAGCGGCCAGCGCGAGGTGCTCAAGCATGCGCAGAACAAGGCGACCTTCGAGCGCACGACCTGGCAGGACAGCGAGCGCAAGCGCCTGTCGTACCGCACGCTGAACGAACGCGCGGCAAGCGAAGCACTCAAGGTCGAGAACAAACGCGACCAGAAACAGATGGATGACCACGCAGCCCGTGGCGCCCGTTACAAACAACGCTGAACCCACGTCGAAATTCGAGCCCACCATGACGATGCAGACCAACACCCTCCCGTTCCAGGTCACCGGCGCCAACCCAACGGCCCAGCGCCCGGCCACGCCGGATCGCCTGGCCGACACGGCGCGCGGCACTGGCGCTTTCAGTGCCACGCTGAACCGTGAAATGGCGGCGCGCCAGCCGGCTGCAGCGCCACCGCAAGCGGCAGCGTCGCAACCGAAACCGGCGCAGGGGCCAAAGCCGGCACAGGCGCCAAAGCCGGCGGGCACCGACAAGCCAACCAACAGCGAGCCCGTGCGCGACGGCCCGACCCGTTCGAGCATCCGCCCGCCAATGCACGACGGCGACGCCAAGCCCACACAAACGGCCAGCAGCGACAGCACGGACGCGGCAAGCGACGCCGCCGACGCGGCAGCAGCAGCGGAAGCGGCTGCAGCGGCCGCCACGACGCCGGTCACCGACATGCTCGCCTTCATGGCCAGCCTGACCCAGCCGGCCAGCACGGCAGCCACCGTGAGCACGGACGCCGCCGCCGCCGGCGCCGCCACGCAAGGCGACGCCCAACTGACGGCGCTCGAAACGGCGCTCGACAATCTGAAAGCCGCGACCACCGGCGCTGCAGACGCCACCGACGACACGAGCACCGGCGCCGGCGGCAAGGGCCAGTCGCCCGCCGGCGGCGTGCAGCAGGCGCCGGCCGAACTGCGCACCACGCAAGCGCCCGGCGCCGCGCTGCCGCAGGGCGAGCAGGACGTTGGCCAGTTCCAGGCCCAGCTGCGCGAGACCCAGCAACAGCAACAGCCACTGCCAGTGGCCGAAGAAGCCCCGGCCCCGCTGGCCGCGCTGCAGGCCCAGGCAGCCAAGCTCGATGCAACAGGCAATCCGGCGCTGCCGGGCGACCGCATCCCGGCGCGCCTGGGTACCCAGGCCTGGGACAACCAGGTCAGCCAGCGCATCGTGTACATGGTCGGCAAGGAACAAGCGGCCACGCTGACCTTGAATCCGCCCGACCTGGGCCCGGTGCAGATCGTGCTGAACGTGACCAACGACCAGGCCACCGTGGCCTTCTCGTCCGACCAGCTCGACGTGCGCCAGGCGCTTGAAAACGCCCTGCCCCGCCTGCGCGAGATGATGAGCGAAAGCGGCATCGCACTGAGCAACGCGACGGTCGACGCCAACGTGCACGACGGGCGCCAGCAGCAGGACACGAACCGCCGCGCGCAGGGCGGCCAGGGCGGCACGGGTGGTTTGACGGGCGATGGCCAGGATGCCGCGCCGGCCGTGAACGAGGTCGCGCCGCGCACGCGCACGGTGTCGATTGGCGAGCGTGGCATGGTCGATCTGTTTGCCTGACGCCGCACTGGCGTCGACGGGGCGGCCGCGCGGCCGCCCTTTTCTATTCTGTCATCGCGCGTCAGCAACAATCACACGGATTACCACGGCTTCCCCCCTCTTTTCGAGGCTTGCCGGGACGCATCTTTCCGCGACAATGCCATAATGACGAACCCTCACCAACCAGCGACAACGACACATCTTGAAAGCGAATCCGAAAATGAAAGCTGATCCGAAAGCGGACACCGCAGCGGCACCTTCCGGCTCGAAGAAAAAGCTGATCATCATGATCCTCGCTGCCGTGCTGGTGCTGGGCGCAGGCGGGGGTGCGGGCTGGTACTTCACGCAGGGCGCAGCCGCGCATGGCGAAGAAGAAGAAGCGCCGGCCAAGGAGACCAAGAAAAAGAAAAAGAAGAACCCGGAAGCCAAACCCGAATACGTGCCGATCGAATCGTTCACCGTGAACCTGCAGCCGGAAAACGGCGAACAGTATTTGCAGGTACAGTTCACGCTGCAAGTGGCGGGCCCCGAGCAGGCCACGCTGGTCAAGGACAATATGGCCATCGTGCGCAATCGCATGCTGCTGCTGCTGTCGAGCAAAAAGGCATCCGAGATCAGCACTGTCGAGGGCAAGCAACAGCTCGCCACCGAGATCCGGACAGCCACTACCGAACCCTTCGAGAAAGATGGCGACGAGCAGGAAGTGTCCGACGTATTATTCACCTCGTTCATCATCCAGTAAATCCAGACAAACATGGCCGATAATTTCCTCTCCCAGGAAGAAGTCGATGCCCTCTTAAAAGGGGTCAACGGCGATCAGGACGACATCTCGGCGCCTGAAGACACCTCGGGGGTCCGCACCTATAACCTGGCAACGCAGGAGCGCATCGTGCGCGGCCGCATGCCGACGCTCGAGATCATCAACGAGCGTTTCGCCAGGTATTTGCGGATTGGGTTGTTCAACTTCCTGCGCCGCAGCGCCGAAGTATCGGTCGGCTCGGTGCGGGTATCGAAGTACAGCGAGTTCATCCGCAACCTCGTGGTCCCGACCAACCTGAACCTGGTGCACATGAAGCCGCTGCGCGGCACGGCGCTGATGGTGCTCGATCCGGGCCTCGTGTTCCTGCTGGTGGACAATCTGTTCGGTGGCGACGGGCGCTTTCATACCCGCGTCGAAGGCCGCGATTTTACGCAGACCGAGCAGCGCATCATCATGCGCATCCTCGACATCATCTTCGAGGCCTACGCCAAGTCGTGGGAGCCGGTGTTCCCGGTCGAGTTCGAGTTCATCCGTTCCGAGATGAACACGCAGTTCGCCAATATCGCCACGCCGAACGAAGTGGTGGTGTCGTGCACCTTCACGGTGGAGCTCGGCTCAGTGTCGGGCCAGATCCACTTCTGCATGCCCTATTCGATGATCGAGCCGATCCGCGATGCACTGACCTCGAGCCTGCAGGGCGAAGCGCTGGAAGTCGACAAGCGCTGGGTGCGCCTGATGACGCAGCAGATCCAGGTCGCCGAAGTCGAGCTGGTCGCGGTGCTGGGTCACGGCAAGGCCAACTTCGACGAAATCCTCAACATGAAGATCGGCGACGTGATCCCGATCGTGGTGCCCGAGATGGTGCAGGCCACGGTCGACGGCGTGCCCGTGATGGACTGCAGCTATGGCGTCTTCAGCGGGCAATATGCGCTGAAGGTCGAGAGGCTGCTTGCCAATAGCGACACATTCAACAAGTAATCGGTATATTGGCGAAGCGCACCGCGCCGCTCGCCATGCATCACAGGAGAACACCATGTCCGACAACCAGGAAGACCAGGAACACATCGACGACGATTGGGGCGCAGCCATTGCCGAGCAGGCCGCAGCCGAAGCGGCAGCACTCGAACGCCAGGCGTCGCCCTTAGGCGCCACACCAGTGGCCGCGGCAGCCGTGTTCAAGGATTTCTCGAACAAGGGCGCGCGCAACGAAACGCCGAACGATATCGACTTCATCCTCGACATCCCGGTGCAGCTGACGGTCGAACTGGGCCGCACCAAGATCGCCATCAAGAACCTGCTGCAACTGGCGCAGGGTTCAGTGGTCGAGCTCGACGGTCTGGCGGGTGAACCGATGGACGTGCTGGTCAATGGCTGCCTGATCGCCCAGGGCGAGGTGGTGGTCGTCAACGACAAGTTCGGCATCCGGCTTACCGACATCATCACGCCATCAGAGCGCATTCGCAAACTCAATAAATGATCGCACGCCGCGCCGCCGCCAGCTATCTAACGACCATTGCGGCGCTGCTGCTGGCGGCGCCGCTCGCGCTGGCGCAGCCAGCGGCGCCAGCGCCCGATACCACAGCCAGTCGGCCGGCCACACAGGCCAGCGACACCACGACCGGCCGGCCGGCTGCACCGGCTGTGCCGGCGCCGGCAACCGCACCGGCCACCGCACTGGCCACCGCACCGGCCACCATTCCTGCCGCTACCGCGCCGCCGCTGGCCGCGCTGCCGGGCGATGCTGCCGTGCCTGCCGAGCCTGCAGTGCCTGCAGTGCCTGCCGGCACGGTGACGACGACGGCGCCGTCCACCACCACCACCGCCCCTGCGATCATGCCGATGCGCCCGCCGCCGCAAGTCGCGCTGCCGGCCTCGGGCGGCCCCGGCGCAGCCGGCCTGCTGCAAACCATTTTCGCGCTGCTGCTCGTGCTGGGCCTGTTGATCGGCCTGGCCTGGCTGCTCAAGCGCTACGGCCCCAGGCCGGGCGGCGGCCTGGCCAACCTGCGCGTGGTCGGCGCATTGAACCTTGGCGGGCGCGAACGCATCATGGTGGTGGAAGTGGGCGACCAATGGATCGTCGTCGGCGCCGCACCGGGCCGCGTAAATGCCCTGCACACGATGCCGCGCCAGGACGTCGACCTTGGCGCGAACACGGGCGCGGCACATGGCAGCATCCCGGCCACACGCTTTGCCGACTGGCTCAAGAACACGATGGACAAACGCAATGCGTCATAAACACCTGTGGCTGGCTGCTGGCCTGGCCCTGCTGCCGCTGATCGCGGCCGCCCAGCCCGGCATCCCGGCGTTCCAGAGCAGCCCGGCGGCCAACGGCGGCACCGCATATTCGCTGCCGGTCCAGACGCTGCTGCTGCTGACCTCGCTCACCTTTTTACCCGCCGCGCTCTTGATGATGACGAGTTTCACGCGCATCATCATCGTGCTCTCGCTGCTGCGTCAGGCGCTCGGCACCCAGACCGCGCCGCCGAACCAGGTGATGGTCGGGCTGGCGTTGTTCCTGACCTTCTTTGTCATGGGGCCGACGTTCGATCGCATCTACGGCGAAGCCTATCTGCCGCTGCAGAACAACCAGATCCAGATGACCGAGGCGTTGAACCGGGGCGCGGTGCCGCTCAAGGAATTCATGATCAAGCAGACGCGCGAGTCCGACCTGGCGCTGTTCGTCAAGATTTCGCGTTCGCCGGCCCTGCAGGGCCCCGAAGACATTCCGCTGCGCGTTCTGATTCCTGCGTTCGTCACGAGTGAACTCAAGACGGCATTCCAGATCGGCTTCGCGATCTTCATCCCGTTTTTGATCATCGACATGGTGGTCGCGTCGGTCCTGATGGCAATGGGCATGATGATGATGTCGCCGGCCGTCATCGCGCTGCCGTTCAAGCTGATGCTGTTCGTGCTGGTCGACGGCTGGCAACTGCTGCTGGGTTCACTGTCCCAGAGTTTCTACTAGAGACCCCGCGCGATGACCCCCGAGAGCGTGATGACGATGGGCCGCACGGCCATGGAAGTGACCCTGATGGTGTCCGCCCCATTGTTGCTGGTGGCGCTGATCGTCGGCCTGATCATCAGTATTTTCCAGGCCGCGACACAGATCAACGAGGCCACGCTGTCGTTCATCCCGAAACTGGTCGGCGTGTTCGTCACGCTGGTGGTGGCCGGGCCGTGGATGTTGTCGGTGATGCTGGACTATATGCGCCAGGTGTTCACGGGTATTCCCGGCATGATCGGCTAAGGCCAGCGTGCGCACGTCCGGAGGCGCCCGATGCTGACGCTGACCTCGGCGGAAATGAATGCCTGGATCGCCGGCCTGCTGTGGCCGCTGTCGCGCATTCTCGGCCTGATCGCTGCCGCCCCGCTGTTCGGCAATGCCGGCGTACCGGTGCGGGCCAAGGTTTCGCTGGGCATCCTGCTGGCGATCGTCATCGCGCCTCTGGTGCCGGCCGTGCCGGCGGCCGATCCGACCTCGTGGGCGGGCTTGCTCATTCTGACCAAGGAAATGATCATCGGGCTGGCGATGGGCTTTGCCATGCGCATCGTGTTCGCCGCCATCGAGTACGCCGGCGAAGTCTCGAGCCAGACGATGGGCCTGGGTTTCGCGATGTTCTTCGACCCCAGCACGCGCGGTCGCTCGTCGGCCATCAGCCAGTTCATGGCGCTGGTCGCGACGATGGCCTTTCTGGCCGTGAACGGCCACCTGATTTTGCTCGAGGCGCTGGCCGAAAGCTTCATCACGATGCCCATTACCGACACCCCGTTTTCATCGAATACCGCGCTCGAACTGGTGCGCTGGGGCGGGCGCATCTTCTCGGCCGGGCTGCAGATCGCCATGCCGATCATCGCCGCACTGTTGATCACGCAGGTCGCCCTCGGCATTCTGACCCGCGCCGCGCCGCAGCTGAACATCTTCGGCATCGGCTTTCCGATCACGCTGGGCGTGGGCTTTTTGACACTGAGCCTGGTACTGCCCTACCTGGGCACGCCGATCATCAATCTGTTCAACCAGGGCATCGAAGTGAGCAGATCGTTGCCGCGCGCCAGTAATCCGCAGCCAGGGACGGCGGGTGCGCAGCCGGCGGTCACGCCGGTGGTGCCGGCGCCGGGATAACGGGGACCATCGCGCTGCGCTACAATGAGAATCATTCTCATCTTTCATCAAGCGCATGAAGACTTCTGCTGCCGCTTCTACTTCCCTGCCACGCCGCCGCATCCTCGGCATCGCTGCCGCACTGACCGCCCTGGCCGCCCCACTGGCCCGCGCCGCAGCTGAGTGGCAACCTGCCACGCTGCACCAGGCCAGACAACGCGACATCACCTCGCCCATCACCGGCCAGACCTATCGCATCTTCGTCAGCATCCCGACCACCCCGCCGCCGCCCGCCGGCTACCCGGTCGTGTACGCACTCGACGGCAACGCGACCTTCCCGACGCTGGCGCTGATGGCGCGCACGATCCTGCGGCGGGGCGTTGCGCTGCCTGTCGTCGTCGGCATCGGCTATCCGGGCGAGTTCGACTACGGGATGGCGCGCGGTCGCGATTACACGCCACCAGCGGGCGCGGACGGTCCGGCGAAGGAAGGCGGCGCCGACCTGTTTCTCGACTTTATCGAACGCGAACTCAAGCCGCTGATCGCGACGCTGGCACCGCTCGATCCGGCGCGCCAGGCGCTGTATGGCCATTCGTACGGCGGCCTGTGCACATTGCACGCGCTGTTCACCCGCCCGGCGATGTTCCAGACCTGGCTGGCGGCGAGCCCATCGATCTGGTACGGCGAGCGCGTGGTGCTGGGGGGAATGGACGGTTTCACGCGGCGCGTTGCCGCCCTGCCCGCGAAGCCGTCCCTGATGCTGGCCGTGGGCGAACTGGAACAACCGTCCACCGCGAACGGCCCACTGCAGGGCCGTGACGCCATCGCCGCCGCACGCCGCATGGTGGACAACGCGCGCGAACTGGGCGAGCGGCTGCGCAATACCGGTGCGCTGGCGCGCGTGCAATTCCACCTGCTGGCGCACGAGGACCACGGTTCGGCAACCTTCCCGGCCATGGCGCGCGGCCTTGAATTTTTCCTCGCCTGACGTAAAGCGTGAAAAACTAGGCGCAGTCAACGTTAAATAGAGACCAGCTTTGAACTGACGCGCACTCCAGTGGTCCAACCCCTGTCCCCAGCGTCAGGAGTCGATCATGAAAGCGCCACGTTTCAAGGGTTGGTTCGCAAAACTGCCTTCTCTCAACCAGCCGCAGCGTCGGCAAGTGCTTGACGCCCTGCACCCTGCAGCCGGGCTCGATCAGGTGGTCGCGCTCATCACCGAGGTCAGGGAGCCAGGCCGCTGCTGCCCCAGATGCGACAACAAGCGCTGCTACCGGCACGGGTTCGCCAACGACTTGCAGCGCTACCGCTGCTGTGCCTGCGGTCGCACCTTTAACGACCTGACCGGCACGCCGCTGGCGCGGCTCAGGCTCAAGGCCAAATGGCTCGCCTATTCGCAGGTGCTGCTCGATTCACTGCCCGTGCGCAAGGCCGCAGATCGTATCGGGGTACACCGCAACACGGCCTTTCGCTGGCGCCACCGCTTCCTGCATTGGGTCAAGCTCGACCGGCCCGCAGCCCTCAATGGCATCGTCGAGGCTGACGAAACATTTCTGCTCGAATCTCAAAAAGGTTCGCGTACGCTCGATCGGCCACCGCGCCACCGCGGCGGCCATGCTGCCAAACGGGGCATTTCCAGCGAACTGGACTGCATCCTGGTCGCGCGTGACCGCGAGGGGCGCACCATCGATGCCGTAACCGGCCGCGGGGCGCTCACGGCCGCACAACTCGAGCGTGACTTACTGCCCAGGCTGGATCCGCAGGCATTGCTGGTCAGTGATAGCCATGCTGCCTACCGCGCCTTTGCACGCAAGCACAGGATCGCGCACGAGACTGTCAATTTGCGCGCCGGAGTGCGTGTGAGGCGTCTGGGTAGCCTTGCCATCCACGTGCAGAACGTGAACGCTTATCACCAGCGCTTCAAGGCCTGGCTACAGGGCTTCCATGGCGTAGCATCGCGCTACCTGCCCAATTATCTGGGCTGGCGCTGGGCGCTGGATGGCCAGAGGGCTATTTCACCAGAACAGTTGCTTAGTGTTGCCATTAGAGTCATCAACAGATAATGCTGACTGAGCCAAAAACTACCAATTAAATGTGCAGTAGTGCGACTTAGCCAACCAACAATATTGCCCCGATCCTGATAGCCTGACAATCCCGGTGCCTCGCTGCGCCAGCCGCCGACCCACTCATGGGCACGATCGACAATGACCCTTTCCAGACCTCTCAAAATTACCGGCTGGATTCTGCTGGCTATCACCGTGGCAGTCATCCTGTTCCTCATGCTGTTCGACTGGAACATGCTGCGTCCGTACATCAACCGCAAGGTGTCCGAGACGACCGGGCGCGAATTCGCCATTCGCGGTGATCTGGACGTCAAGTTCCAGCGTGATCTCAATGGCGAAACGGGCTGGCGGCGCTTCGTGCCGCAGCCGCATATCACGGCCGACAATGTGTACATGAGCAATCCTGCCTGGAGCACGGTCGGCAAGCAGATGGCCGCTGCCCAGCGCGTCGAGGCCGGCGTGCGCATCCTGCCACTGCTCACCAGGGATGTGGTGATCACCGACCTGCGCCTGGCCAATCCGGACATCGCCGTCCAGCGCCGCGCCGACGGCAGCAATTCCTGGACCTTCAAGGACAATGGCCCGTCCGAATGGAAGGTCGATCTGCAGCAACTTGCCTTCGACAGCGCGAAGGTGCGCTACGTCGACGAGCCGATGAGCCTTGATTTGCGCGCCAGCGCCGATTCGATCAAGGGCGGCGAAACCGCCTCGACGGCGGCAGGCGTGCCACCCTACGGTCTGGCATTCACCCTGAACGGCACCTACAACAAGGCGAAGATCACCGGTGGCGGCAAGGCCGGCGCGGTGCTCTCGCTCACCGGCGACAACACCAGTTTCCCGATCGAAGCCGAAGCCACCGCCGGCGAAAACAAGCTTGGCCTGCGCGGCATCATCCGCGACCCGCGCTCGCTGTCGGGCTTTGCCCTGCAGATGCAACTGGCCGGGGCCAGCATGGCCGACCTGTACGGGCTGACCGGCGTGCTGCTGCCGGAAACGCCGCCGTATGCCACCAAGGGCACGTTGCTGGGCAAGAAGGATGGCGACTTCTGGACCTATACCTATAAAGACTTTACCGGCAAGGTAGGGGCCAGCGATATCGCGGGCACGCTCGCCTACGCGCAGCGCAAGCCGCGGCCGTTGCTGACCGGCGCGCTGACATCGAAGCAACTGCGCCTGGCCGACCTGGGCCCGACCGTGGGCGCCGACACCGGCGAAGGCACCAAGGCTGCGGGCAAGGTCAAGGCGCCGGCGCCGGGCAAGGCTCTGCCGGTCGACCAGTTCAATACGGCAAAATGGGGCGCGCTCGACGCCGAGGTCAAGTTCACCGGCAAGCAGATCCTGCGCACCGCCGAGATTCCGCTGCGCGATATCGAGACCACGATCCGCATGAAGGACAAGGTGCTGACCCTGACCCCGCTGAGCTTTGCGCTGGCGGGCGGGCGCATCACGTCGAACATCCGGCTCGACGGGCGCGAGAAGGTGCTGGATGCATCGGCGCGGCTGGCAGCGCGCGGCGTGAAGATCCGCGAACTGTTCCCCAAGCTGCAATCAATGCAGGCGACCTTTGGTGAAATCAATGGCGATGGCGCGCTGGTCGGCAAGGGCAATACGGTCGCTGCCATGCTGGGCACGTCGCAGGGTGAAATCAATGCCGTAGTCACCGAAGGTACGGTCAGCCAGTTTGTCCTCGAACTGGCCGGCCTGAACGTGGCCAATGCCGTCTACGCCAAGATTTTCGGCGACAAGCAGACGCTGCTCAACTGCGTGGCGGCGACCACCACGGTGCGCAATGGCCGCGCAAACATCGATCGCTTCGTGCTCGACAGCGAAGATGCCGTGGTAAACATGACGGGCTACGTGGACCTGGCCACCGAGCAGCTCGACGTGGACGTGCGGCCGAAAACAAAAGGTGCACGCATCCTGTCGCTGCGCACGCCGCTGTATGCGCGCGGCACGTTCACGGATCCGAAGGTGGGTCCGCATGCCGGACCGCTGGCACTCAAGGCCGGTGCGGCCGTGGCGCTGGCAGCGATCAATCCGCTGGCCGCCCTGCTGCCGTTGATTAACATCGACAAGGCGCCCGATACGAATTGCGGCGCCGAGATCAGCGCCGCGAAACAAGCACCGAAGGTGAACGGGAAAGTCGCGCCGACGATCAAAGGTAGTTAAACAGCGACAGGCCGGACATCGTCTTGAACGACATCTGCGCCGCCTGCAGCGTCAGTTGCTGCTGCGAGAAATCGGAGATCGCCTTGACCTCGTCCAGGCCCACCAGATCATCGAGCGTGGCGGCGTACTGGATGTCCAGGTCGTCGCCGGTGCTGTCGAGGTAGTCGAGTTCTTTCATGTGAGCGCCGACCGACGATTGCACCGTCAGCACGTTGTCGTGCGCATTCTTCAGGTTGTCGATGGCCGTGCTCAGGCCATTGCTCAGCGCGGCCTTGCCGGCCGAGCCTTCGCCCGCCAGGCGCAGCGTGGCGATCAGGTCGGTGACCGTGGTAAACACCGATTGCTTCTGGCTCGGCTCGACGCTGAAGGTGTCGCCATTGGCCGGCGCGCCCTTGATGTCGAAGGCCATGCCGCCAAACGTGATCTGCTTGCCGGGTTCATAGGCATTGCCGCCGCTGACCAGGGCTTGGGGATTGCTGCTCGTGTTGTAGACCGAATACGTGGTCACGGGCGGGGTGGCGGTGCTGACGGCAAATTCGATGCCGTACTTGGTGCTATCGAACGCCTGGCGGTCCACGACCGAACCGGACGAGATCAGGGCCGCGCCCTGGTTGCCGCTACCGGCCTTGGTCTGGAACGTGCCGTTGCCGGTCGGGATCGCCTCGAAAATGGCGCTGCCCGATGCCGACAGCGGGAGTTTGCGCGAATCGCTCACCTGCAACTGGCGCACGCCCTGGTCGCCCTGGTACGCGGCGCCGGTCGGGGTACTGGTGAACGGCTGGGTCGTGGTCATGTAACCCGAGAACAGAAACCCCCCCGATCCGTCGGCGGTATTGGCGATCCCCAGCAGGTCGGCCAGCCGGCCTTCGAGTTCGGTCGCCAGCTTTTCGCGGTCGCTCGGCAGCATTGCGGCATTGCCGCCCGTGACGGCCAGGGTCTGGATGTCCTGCAGCACATCGCCCGTGTTCTGCAACGTCGATTCCACCTGCGCCAGCGACGACTTCGCGCTGTTGCGGTTGGTGGCAAACTGGGAATTGATTTCCTGCGACTGGCTCACTTCGAGCGCGCGCGCCGAGGCGACCGGATCGTCGGCGGCGGTCAACAGGCGGCGGTCGGTCGACAGCTGCATCTGCGTGCGCGCGAGCGCGCCTTGCAGCGTGTTGAGCTGGTTGGTCGAGGTGGCATACAGGTTCGCGGTACTGATACGCATGATGTTCTTTCGCTACGTTAGCGGCTGATCGACAGCAGCGTGTCGAAGATGGTGCCGGCGATCTGCATCACCTTGCTCGACGCCTGATAGGCCTGCTGGTACTTGATGAGATTGGCCGCTTCCTCGTCGAGATTCACGCCCGAGACATCGGCCTGGGCGCCCTCGGCCTGCGCCAGCAAGGCATTGCCGGCCTGCGCATTGACCTGCACTTCGCGCGTCTTGTTGCCCACCTGGCTGACCATCTGCGCATACGACGACGTCAGCGTGGCGGTGCCGTTATTGAAGATGTTCTTGGTCTGCAATTCGCCCAGCGCGCCGATGTTGCGGGTGTCGCCCACGCCGCTGCTGTTGGCCGCGATCGTGAACTTGTCGCCATTGCCCGGCTTGCCGGTCATGGTGACGCTCACGCCGCCGAAGCTGTAGGTCGAACCGTTTTCGAACGGGACGCTGGCGGCATTCACCTGGCTCGACCCACCACTGCTGTTGACCACGGTGACCATGCCGGCCGGGAAGCCGGTCAGGTTGCCGCTGGCTTCATCGAAGGCGAGCGTCACCGGCAACGCCGGCGGCCCGGTCAGGAAGTCCTTGGACACCTTGCCTTCGCTGATCTTGCCGGTGCCGATATTCGTCAGCGGCATGCTGGTCAGAACCGGTGCTGCGGCGGCGATCTGAGAAACATCGTTGGCCAGCACCTTGAAGTTGGCAGCGCCGTCGATCGTCGGGCGCACCAGGAAGGTATCCTTGTTGCGCGCATTGTTCGTGAAGCTGAATTCGACGCCGTCGATTTCGACCGTGGCCGAGCCGTCGGCGGCCGGCGTCACGCTGCCGAATTCGAAGTTGTCGGACTGACGGACGATCTTGTAGTTGGTGCCGTTGAACGTGACTTCGTAGTCGCTGTCCTTGAGCTTGCTCGGATCGGTCACCTTGGCGGTCAGTTCGGCAGCCGGATCGGCGGCGGTGCCCTTGGCGTTGTTGATGCTCGCGCCGACGAAAGCAGGCGCCACGTTGAAGAACGGCTGCCCCTTGTTGCCGTTCTGGTCCAGGCCCAGCTCGTGCTGCGCGTTGAATTCGAACGCCATGCCAATCGCGATCTTGCCGAGTGCGCTCTGGGCCGTATCGAGCGTCTCGGTACGAAACTCGAGCATGCCGCCCAGCTTGCCGCCAGAGAGCGCGCCATCGGGCAGCACAACCACTTTCGAGCCCACCTGGTAGCCCACTTCCGTGCGCGTGAGGTCGGTCGGCGAGACCATCGCCGCCAGCTGAAATGAATCATTGCCCACCACCAGCGGCTGGCCGTTGCCAATCGAGATCGTGAGGCTGCTGTTGTCGCCCGGCGTGACGGTGGCCTTGATGAACTTGTTCAGTTCGAGCACCACCTGGTCGCGCTGGTCGAGCAGGTCGTTCGGCGGGCGCGTCGCCGACGAGGCGAAATTGGAAATCTGCTCGTTGAGCTGGGCGATCTGCGTACCGTAGGTGTTGATTGCGGTAACGCTCGCCTCGATTTCACCATTCACGCCGGTGCGGATCTCGCCAAGACGCGAATCGAGGTCTTGCAGGCGCGTGGCCAGCGTTTCGGCGCTCGACAGCATTGCCTGGCGCGACGGCACCGACGCGCGGTTGGCGGCCATGTCCTGCACGCCCTTGAAGAAGCCCTGCATCGCCGGCGACAGCCCCGACGTGGTGTCGGCCAGCAGGTTGTCGATCTGCTTGATCTGCGAATAGTACGACTCCAGGCCACTGGTGCTGGCCTGGGCGGTGCGTACCTGGGTGTTCAGGAAGTTGTCGCTGTAGCGCTTGATCTGGGCGATCTCGGTCCCGGTCCCCAGAAAACCGACACCGGTATCGAGCGCGGCCGACGTGGCCTGCACCACGGACTGGCGCGAGAAACCCGCCACGTTCGCGTTGGCGATGTTGTGGCCGGTCGTGGCGAGGGCTGCCTGTGCTGCATACAACCCTGTCTTACCGATGGCGAGGAGGCTACCTGACATAATTTTTTTCTCTCTGTGACAGTACAGTCAACGGCAGTTTTTCAGAAAACTTGACGGTTTCTAGATAACATTAGCGTTCAACGATCGTTGGTGCGCCACAAAATCACGTTAATTTGAACGCGTGGACGGCATAGCCGTCCACCCTACTGAAATAACAACACGTAGGGTGGATGCGGCCGGCGAGGCGGGTTCCCCGTCCACGCGTTCAACGGGCGCATCCGCATCACGCCAGCGAATTCTTGATCAGGCGGGTCAGCTTTGCCGCGTAGTTCGGATCGGTTGCATAGCCGGCGCGCTGCAGACCCTGGGCAAAGGTGGCCGCGTCGCTGCTGCCGATGACTTTTTCGTAACGCGGATTCTTCGCAATCAGGTTGGCGTAATCGCGGAACGAATCGGCCGGGGTGTCGTAGGCACGGAATTTCTCGACCCTCGTCTGCGGCTTGCCATTCACGTATTCGGTAGTGACAGCGGTGGCGACCTTGCCTTTCCAGCTGGCCCCGGCCTTGATGCCGAACAGGTTGTTGCTGTTGCTGCCATCGGCGTTGCGGATCATGCGTTTGCCCCAGCCGGTCTCGAGCGCGGCCTGGCCCAGCATGAACTTGGCCGGCACGCCGGTGGTCTGCTCGGCCGCATGGGCGTGCTCGTGCAGTTTTTCCTGGAACGCGCGCACGTGCGGCGCCTGGACCCGGCCCGTCTCGGTCGTTGCCGGCAGCGGCGGGGCCTTGCTAACGGCAGCGTTGGCGGCCGTACCGGATACCGCACCGGATACCGCGCCGGATACCGCCCCGGCGGTCGCTCCCGCGCCCAGCACCGCGCCATTGCCATACATGGCCGCGGCGTTGTTCAGCGACGGCGTCAGGCGGCCAGCACCAGCGGCAGCAGCGGCGGCGGCGCCACCCATGCCATCGGCGCCAATGGCCAGCGCCTGCTGCCCCATCTGGTTCGCGCTCAGCTGGCGCACCAGCACATCGGCCAGGCCCACGCCGCGCTTGGCCAGGTTCTGGCTGGTCTGCTGGTCGAGCATCGTCGTGAAGGTCTTGGTCTGCTGGTTGTCCAGCATGCCTTCCTGCGGTGTCGCGTCGCGCATGCTCTTCATCATCATGTTGATGAACATCGCCTCGAACTGCGTCGCCGCTTCTTTCATGGCAGCCGGCGTGCCGGCTTTCGCACTGTTCTTCAGCCCGTTGAGGCTGTTGGTGTCGAGCGCGAGCTTGCTGGTCTGGTCAAGGTTGGGCGAGGCGATCATGGCGTGTCTCTCGATTTAGATGATTTCGAGCTCGGCGCGCAGCGAACCGGCGGCCTTGAGCGCTTGCAGGATGGCCAGCAAGTCTTGCGGGGTGGTGCCGATCGAGTTCATCGCCTTGACCACTTCGGCGAGCGATGCCCCGCCCTTCACATTGATCATCTGGCCGGGTTCCTTCTTGATCTCGACCGACTGGTTCTGCGTAACGACGGTCTGGCCGCCGGCCAGTGCATTCGGCTGGCTCACCTGCGTATCCGAACCGATCGTGATCGACAGGTTGCCGTGCGAGATCGCGCAGTTATCGAGCATCACGGCCCGGTTCATCACGACCGACCCGGTGCGGGCATTCATGATGACCTTGGCCGAGGCCAGCGGCTGATTGACGTCGATCTGTTCCAGCATGCCCAGGAAGGCCACGCGCTGGTCGCTCGATGACGGCGTGCGCACGCGCACCACGCGCCCGTCCAGGGCCGTGGCGATGCCGGGCCCGAACTGGTCATTGACGGCTTCGACGACGCGCGCGGCGGTGGCGAAATCGGTCTCTTTCAGTTCAAGGCGAATCTGGTTGTTTTCGCCCAGGTTCGATGCAACAGCGCGCTCGACCGTTGCGCCGGCCGAGATGCGACCCACCGCCAGGTGATTGACCTGTACTTGCGCCCCACCGCCCTGCGCCTGCACGCCCACGCCGCCAACCACGAGGTTGCCCTGGGCCATGGCGTAGACCTGGCCATCGGCGCCATGCAGCGGCGCCATCAGGAGCGTGCCGCCGCGCAGGCTCTTGGCGTTACCGATCGACGACACCGTGATGTCGAGCGTCTGGCCCGGCTGGGCGAATGCCGGCAGCGAGGTCGTGACCATCACGGCCGCCACGTTCTTCAGTTGCAGCTGGGTCCCGGCCGGCAGGTTGACGCCCTTCTGTTGCAGCATCGCGCGGATCGACTGCACGGTGAATGGCGTCTGGCTGGTCTGGTCGCCGGTGCCGTCCAGGCCCACGACGATGCCGTAGCCGGACAACTGGTTCTGACGCACGCCGGCGATGGTGGCCAGGTCCTTCAGGCGCTCGGCCTGGGCCAGGGGGGCAATGCCGCCAATAGCGGCAGCCAGCAAGACAACGGAAGCAAATTTACGCATGGGGTAGGCCTTTTAGAACGGCAGCATCGACAGGAAGAAACGCGACAGCATCGACGTCACTTCGGCGCGATCGAGGCGGCTGTTGGTGCGGTATTCGACGCGCGCATCGGCGATCACGTTGGACGAGACCGTATTGCCGGCCTGGATCGTGTCGGGGCTGACCATGCCCGAGAAACGGATGAACTCGGTGCCCTTGTTCATCGCGACCTGCTTTTCGCCAGCCACGATCAGGTTCCCGTTCGGCAGCACTTCGGTGACGGTCACGCCGATCGTGCCGGTGAAGTTGTTCGATGCGCTCTGGTTGTCGCCATCGGCAAACTTGGTGCCCGATTCCAGTGCCACGCCGGCGCCGATCACGCCGGCCAGCACACCCGGGGCGGTAAAGCTCGCGCTGCCGGTCTTGTTGCCCGAGCTCGCGCCGGCCTTGGTCGCGGACGTGCGCTCGCTGATATTGACGGTCAACAGGTCGCCGATATGACGGGCGCGGCGGTCTTCGAACATCGGCCGGTAGCTGTTGACGTTGAAGATCGCGCCATCGGTCGCCGGGGCGCCGTCGACCAGCATCGGACGCGCGCTGGTCGGGCCCTGCACGATGGTGGTGGGAGTGGCGGCGCAACCGGCGAGCAATACCAGCGCAGCGAACGAGATCAGGATTTTCATGATGGCCGAAGAAAATTAAAGCTGCGACAGTTTTTGCAGCATCTGGTCGGACGTCGTGATCGCCTTGCTGTTGATCTCGTAGGCGCGCTGGGTCTGGATCATCGCGACCATTTCCTCGACCACGTTGACGTTCGAAGATTCGACGTAACCCTGCATGATGTTGCCGGCGCCATTGGTGCCCGGCACGTTCAGGTTCGGGTTACCCGACGCGGTGGTTTCGGTGTACAGGTTCTCGCCGCGCGACTCGAGGCCGGCCGGGTTGATGAAGGTGGCCAGTTGCAAGGCGCCGATCTGGGTGGTGGCCGTTTCGCCTGCGACAGTGACCGATACGGTGCCGTCACGGCCCACGGAAATCGACTGGGCATTGATTGGCACGGTGATCGGTGGCTGGATGACGAAGCCGCTCGAGGTGACGAGCTGACCGTTCTGGTCTTTCTGGAACGAGCCGTCGCGGGTGTAGGCCTGGGTGCCGTCCGGCATCAGGACCGGGAAGTAGCCAGGACCGTTGACCATCACGTCCTTGTCGTTGCCGGTCAGCTGGGGATTACCCTGGGTGTGGATGCGCTCGGTGGCGACGGTGCGCACACCGGTACCGATCTGCAGGCCCGACGGCAGATTCGTCTGTTGGGACGATTGCGCACCTGGCTGGCGCACGTTCTGGTACAGCAAGTCCTCGAACACGGCGCGCGACTTCTTGAAGCCGTTGGTGCTGACGTTGGCGAGGTTGTTCGAGATGACGTCGAGATTGGTCTGCTGGGCTTCCAGGCCGGTCTTGGCGATGTAGAGCGAACGGATCATTGCATTCTCCTGTTGGTGGCAGGCGAATGCCTCCACGGACAATAGAATTATGCAGCGGCAACACTTAATTCAAAGCGAGGATCTGGGTGGCTTTCGCCGCGTTGTTCTCGGCGTTCTTCAGCAAGCTCATTTGCGTGTCAAAAGAACGTGCCAGGGCAATCATGTCGACCATGCAATCGACCGGATTGACGTTGCTGCCCTCGATCGCGCCGCCCGCCACCTGCACGGTCGGGTCGGCCTGGACCGGCGCGCCGTTCTTGACGCGAAACAGCCCGTCGTCGCCACGCACCATGTCGCCCTGTGGCGGATTGACCAGCTTCAGGCGCCCGATCACGGCCGGTGCGGCCGGCGTGTCGACATTCGAGATGGTCGAGATGGTGCCGTCGCCGCCGATCGTCACGGTGGCATCGGGCGGGACCGTGATCGGGCCGCCTTCGCCGGCAATCGTCTGGCCGCCCGGCGTTTGCAGCACGCCATTCGGGCCCACCTGGAGCGCACCGTTGCGGGTATAGGCTTCGGTACCGTCCGGCATCTGCAGCGCCAGCCAGCCCTGCCCTTTCACCGCCACATCCAGGTCGCGCCCCGTGGCCTGCAACGGCCCGGCTGCGAAATCGTTGCCGGCGGTCGAGTCGACGACGAACGCCCGGGTCGGCATGCCCGGACCCTGCACCGGCGCCGCGCGAAACATGTCGATCTGGGCACGAAAGCCCGTCGTGCTCACGTTGGCCAGGTTGTTGGCCGTCGTGGCTTGCTTCTCGAGGATGTGCTTGGCGCCGGAGGCGGCGGTGTAGATCAGGCGATCCATGATGTTATTCCTTGTGTGGTGCGGCGGTGCGAATGGTGGTTGGACGCGTGGACGGCAGAGCCGTCCACCCTACCGTCAGGCGGATCACGTAGGGTGGGCGCGGCCGGCGAGGCGGCTGCGCCGTCCACGCGTTCAATCCAACCGTGCATCATCGATCATTAACGCAGGTTCACCAGCGTCTGCAACACCGAATCCTGCGTCTTGATCGTCTGCGCATTGGCCTGGTACACGCGCTGCGCCGTGATCATGTTGACCAGCTCGGCCGTCAGGTCGACGCTCGATGCTTCGGTGGCCGACGCCTGCAGCACGCCCAGGCCGCCGGTACCGGCGGTGCCCATCAGCGGGATGCCGGAATTGGACGATTCGGCCCAGGCATTGTTGCCCAGTGGCTGCAGGCCGTTCGGATTGGTGAAGTTGGCAAGCACGACCTGGCCCAGGACCCTGGTCTGGCCATTGCTGTACTGGCCCATGATGTTGCCGTCGGCGCCGGTCGAGAAGCGCTGCAGCGAGCCCGGCTTGTAGCCGTCCTGCGCCAGGAACTTTTCGCTGGTGGTGGTGCCGTACTGGGTGGTGCCGGCAAAATCGATCTCCACTGGCAGGTTCAGTTCGGCGCCAGTCGACGGCACGATCGGGATGTTGATATTGAACCTGCCGGCGGTGCCCGTGCTGGCCAGATTCAGCGCACCATTGGTGTCGAACTTGAGCGTGCCGATGGATTTCGGCTCCATCTTGAGCGCCTTGGCAATCGCGGCGTCGATCTGCACCGGGGTAGCGCCCGGGACTGCTGCTGCTGCGGCGGCGGCGGTGCGCACTTCGGCCAGGTTGTCGGCGGTGGCCAGATTGCCGGCGCCGGCCACGACCGCATTGGCGGCGTCGGTGGCGTAGGTGCCAATCGCCGTGGCCAGCGTGGCGGCCACGGGCGGCACGACCTTGCTCGCCGTATCCCAGGCACCGCGCGAGGCGACCGCCGCCGGGTCGGTCTGGGCCTTGCCCACCGCGTCCAGCGCACCGATCTCGGTGCCGTCCTTGGTCGCAAACACATTCCAGGTGCCGTCGCCGGTTGGCGACTTGACGTAGAAGGTCGACAGCGTGTGCGAGTTGCCCAGCGTGTCGTACACGCTCATCGGCACCTGTTTGTTGTAGGTGTCCGGATCGGCAGGATCGAAGTCGGTCTTCTTCGGCGTGCTCGCACGCGAATCGAGCTGGAGCTGGATCTGCACTTCCGACGTGACCTTGGGCGGCTGGTCGGCAGTATCGATCCGGAGCGGCACGGCGGTGCCGGCGGCCAGCAGGCCGTTGGCACCCAGGCCATAGCCGGTCAGCTTGGCACCCTGGGCATTGACGATGAAGCCTTCCTTGTCGAGCGAGAACTGGCCATTGCGCGAGTATTGCGTCACGCCGGCCTGCTCGATGCGGAAGAAACCGGCGCCGTTGATGGCGATGTCGAGCGGGTTGCTCGAGGCTTCGACGTTACCCTGCGTGAACTGCTGGGCGATGGCGGCCGTTTTGACGCCGATACCGGCGCTCAGTCCGCCCGCGCCATTGAGCGCATTGGCGTAGACGTCGGCAAATTGGGTGGTCGACCCCTTGAAGCCGACCGTGCTGGCGTTGGCGATGTTGTTACCGATAACGTCCAGCGATTTGGCAGCAGCGTTCAAGCCGCTCAAGCCTTGTTGGAAAGACATGGTAATGCTCCAGTATAAGGTGAGAGAGTAAGCGGCCTGGCTTACAGAACTTGTTTAATATCGGCCAGGGAAACAGCGCCCTTGCCCGGCAGGTTCAGCTTGACGCCGTCCTTGCCATTCGTCGTGACGCTGGCCACGCTGTCGAATGACAGGGTCTTGGCGTCGTTGATCTGTTCGCCGCCACGTGTTGCGATCACGCGGAACGTGTAGTTGCCATCGGGCAGCACGACCGGCTTGCCATTGGCGTCCAGGTTGTTCGGGTCGGGGACGCCGTCCCAGGCAACCGGCACGATCCCGGCTTTCTGTTCGCCCAGCTCGATCGCCGCCACGTCCTTGCCCGAGGCCTTGTCGACGATGACGACCTGCAGCTTGTCGGCCGGGCTGTCCAGCTCGACGCCCAGGATGGCCTGGCCCTTCGAGAGCAGGATGCCATCGCCCTCAACCAGCACGCCGTGGCCGATCAGATTGGTTGCCGACAGCGATTCGCTCGACTGGTAGCTGGCTTTCAGCGACTCCAGCGTGGTGTTGAGCTTGTTCACGCCGGTGACGGTCTGCAGCTGGGCCAGCTGGCTCGTCATCTGCGCGTTGTCCATCGGGTTGAGCGGATCCTGGTTCTTCAACTGGGTCACGAGCAGCGTCATGAACTTGTCGGTGTCGGCCTGGACGCCATCTTCGGCGATCTTCGCCTTGGCATTCATGGTTGCCTGCAGGCTGGAAATATCGGACGTTGGGGTCGAGCTGGTGATTGGGCTGGTCATGGTATCGATCTACGAGGCGCTTACTGGCCGATGGTCAGGGTCTTGAGCAGCATGGTCTTGGCTGCATTCATGGTTTCGACGTTGGTCTGGTACGAGCGCGAGGCCGACAACATATTGACCATCTCGTCGACCACGTTCACGTTCGGCATCGATACATAGCCCTTGTCGTCGGCCATCGGATGCTTGGGGTCGTACATCTGCTTGAGCGGCGACGGGTCTTCGACCACTTCGCGCACGCGCACGCCGGTCGCGCCCGAGGCGGTGGGCACCGACTCGAACACGACCGACTTGGCGCGGTAGGCTTCGCCCGACGGCGACGTGGCGCTGTCGGCATTGGCCAGGTTGCTGGCGACCGTGTTCAGGCGCTGCGCCTGGGCGCTCATCGCCGAACCGGACACGTTAAAGATATTAAATAGCGACATGGCGATATTCCTTATTGGCCCTGGATCGCGCTCAGGAGACCCCGGATCTGGCTGTTGATCATGTTGATCCCAGCCTCGTAGCGCAGCGCGTTGTCGGCGAACTGGTTGCGCTCGACGTCCATGTCGACCGTGTTGCCGTCGACGCTGCCCTGCACCACGCCGCGGTACAGCACCGGCGTGCCGTTGGCCAGCGTGTCGCCGGTGGCAACGCCGCGCGCCATGTGGTTCGCGCTGGTGGTGTTCATTGCACCGCCCGGCTTGCCGCCTGCCATTGCCCCCTGCAACGCTGCCGCGAAATCGATGTCGCGTGCCTTGTAGTTCGGGGTGTCGGCATTGGCGATATTGGACGCCAGCAGTTCCTGGCGCTGCGAGCGCAGGGACAATGCCGTTTCATTAAAACGCATGTAGTCGTCGAGTTTGCCGATCATGCCGCCTCCGGGCTGTTCTTTGTTGGGACAGAAGCGATCATACGGTTCGGTTCGCCACACCAATCGACGGAGAAGAGCGGACATTCCCCCCGCTATTCAAAGTTTCACTACGGAATCATTAGACCTAAGATAGCAGCATTCCCAAATCTCTGGTCGAACACCAAACCATGACACTCCAACTTGTCGCTTTTTCGCTGCTGGCACTTGTATACAGTGGTGCGCAGGCCCAGCAGGGGGCAAACAGCCGCCAGCAACCCGAAGCGGTGCGCGCCGTGGTGCAGCAGTTCCTGGCCACCCAGAGCGCCGGCTTGCCGGGCCAGGTGAGCGTGACGGTCGGCGCGATCGATCCTCGCCTGAGCCTGCCCACCTGCCCGGCGCCGGAAGCATTCCAGCAACCCGGTGCCCGCCCGTGGGGCAAGACGACGGTGGGTGTGCGCTGCACGGCGCCGGTCTGGACACTGTATGTGCAGGCCCAGGTGAGCGTGGTGGCCGAGTATGTCGCTGCCGGCGTGCCGCTGGCCCAGGGGCAGCCGCTGTTGCCGGGTCAGCTGGTGATGGTGAAAGGCGATATCGCCGCCATGCCGAACGGGATCATCACCGAGATGGCGCAGGCGCTGGGCCGTACGCCCACCGTGTCGCTGCCGGCCGGGACAGCGCTGCGCGTGGACGCCTTGCGCAGCCAGGCAGTCATCAGGCAGGGCCAGGCGGTACGACTGGTATCGCGCGGTTCGAACTTTTCGGTGAGCAGCGAAGCCAAGGCGATCAACAATGCCAGCGATGGCCAGATCGTCCAGGTGCGCACGACGGCTGGCCGGGTCATCAGCGGCACGGCGCGCGATGGTGGGACTGTGGAAATAGTTTTATAGAAATTGCGGTGTTCTCTTCGCCGAATCGGTGTTGATTGCTAAAGTTTGTAGGGGCGTGGCCGTTACAATGAGCAGATCCCGGAGCTTGTGCTCCGCGCACCGAGAAGGATGAAGCCGTGAAAATCAACGATACACTCAAGAGCAACCCAGGCCTTCAACCCGCCACCACGCAGACGAACAACGCACGTGGCGCCGACAAGGCCGCAACCACCGCGCCCCTGACCGGAGCGCAAACCGACAGCGTGCGCCTGTCCGCGCAGGGTCAGGCCATGGCCAGCAGCATCGGTGGCGGCGCGGCCGTATTCGACGCCAAGAAAGTAGAACGTATCAAGATGGCCATCGCCGATGGCCAGTTCCAAGTCAACTCCGAGAAAGTGGCTGACGGCTTGCTAGACACCGTACGCGACTTGCTCCATTCGAGACAACGCTAAACCATGACCACCAGCCCGTTCCAGACCATCGCCGCCGAACACCATCACCTCACCGCCCTTCTGGCGTTGATGAAGCAGGAACAGCAATCCCTGGTGTCGCTCGATGCCGACACCCTGGCCCAGCTGACCCCACGCAAGAATGCGATGCTGGCCGACCTGGCTTCGCTGTCGCAACAGCGCCACGCGGCACTGGCCGCGGCGGGCTGCGATGCATCGGAGGCGGGCATGGAACCCTGGCTGGCCGTCAATGACGACGGCGACGTACGGCAGCAATGGGAGCGCATGCTCGACGCTGCGCGCCAGGCAAAAGAACTCAACCGCGTCAATGGCATGCTGATCAACAAGCAGCTGGCGCACAACCAGGGCGTGCTCAACGCACTGCGCACCCCGACCAACGCACCGACCGGCACCATCTACGGCGCCAGCGGCCAGACCATGGGCGTGGGCGTCTCCAAACGCTACGTCGTCGGCTAAGCGCAACGGTAGGCAAGCCCCTCTGTTGCGGCTTGCAACGTTAAAACAAAGTAATTGAACGAGAGCGCCAAATAAGCGCCCGGCCTGGATACAACGACGGCATAATACCGGCTCAGTTCGGTTTGCCCCCTTGTCCATCACTGCGCATCTCAGTGCGCCAGGCCCGTTCGCCATGCTCGCCACCCAGCAGATTTTCCTGATCGCGTCCCTGCTTTGCTTTCTTGTCTATCTTGCACTGGTGTCGGCCGGCTCGCCATTGCTGCGCGGCATGCGCGCCATGCGCTGGGCCGCGCTGCTGGGGCTGCTTGGCAACCTGCTCTATGCCTTTGGCCGCGAACTGCCCACCCTGCTGGGCTACGAGGT
Organism: Massilia sp. MP_M2; assembly: GCF_039123635.1. Taxonomy (NCBI): domain Bacteria; kingdom Pseudomonadati; phylum Pseudomonadota; class Betaproteobacteria; order Burkholderiales; family Oxalobacteraceae; genus Massilia; species Massilia sp. MP_M2. Next base: position 126,998 of record NZ_JBCHJF010000011.1, on the reverse strand, counting down.
AGCGAACATGGTGTATTCCGGCGCCGGCGCTGCCCTTGCCGCCGGTTATCGCCAGCTCTCCGGACGCCAGCCGCATGTCAAGGCGCTGGCGCTGCTGGTCGGGTTGGTCGGCATCATGACCCTGCTGTTTCATGACTGGTTCGACTCGTTTACGCTGCGCAGCGCCGTCGTCTCGCTGTTCCAGGCCGCTATTTGCATCGATATCGCGCACAGCGTGCTGGCCGGGCGCGGCGAGCAGCAGCGTCGCTCGCACGGCCAGGTGCACCTGCAAGGACCGGGACAGCAGAACGTGCAGCGCTTCGTGCTGCTCATGTGCGTGCTGGTCGCGGGCGGGCACGGGATACGCATGCTCTGGCTGCTGGTGGCGGACAATCCACCGACCTCGCTGCTGCAGCCAAGCACCGTCAGCCTGGCAATTCTGACCGTCGCCGCGCTGGCGTTGCCGGCACTGACCCTCGGCGGCCTCTTGACCCTGCATCGCCACATCGTCCACCAGGCCGAGTACATCGCCAACCACGACCACCTGACCGGCGCCTGGTCGCGCAAGGCCTTCTTCGAGATCGCCGAACGCGAGACCGCGCGCGCCAGGCACCTGCGCCAGCCACTGGCCCTGATGCTGATCGACCTCGATCATTTCAAGGCCATCAACGACAGCGCCGGCCACGAAGCGGGCGACATCGCGTTGCAACTGGTGGCCACCAGCGCACGCGACACGCTGCGCGCCGTCGACTGCATCGCGCGCCTGGGCGGCGATGAATTCGCGGTACTGCTGCCGGGCGCCGACCTGGCGCGCGCGAGCGCAGTGGGCGAGACGCTGGCTGAAGCGCTGCGCGAGGTCATCAGCACGATGCCGGCCGCGCAACGCCGGCTCACCCTCAGTATCGGCGCGACCGTCATGCTGGATGGGGAACCGTTCAAGACCACGCTGGCGCGCGCCGACTCGGCGCTGTACGCCGCCAAGTCGGCCGGCCGCGACCAGGTGATTGCACTGGCCCCGCCGCTGCACGTCGTGCGGTCATCGCAGAAGCTGCGTGCCAGCCGCTGAGCGAACAGTGCTACGTCGCGACGCTCTTTGCTCCTATTGGGAAGCCTGGATAACGCACCCAGATGCTCTGTATACAAACGCATCCAGGAGAACACCATGAACAACGACGACACCAACAACCCGAAAGACACCGGCCTGCGCGGCGGCGGCCTACGCGGCGGCGGCCTACGCGGCGGCGGCCTACGCGGCGGCGGTCCGGATTCATATGCCGGCTTCGTGGCTAACGATGCCGACGGCGATTCGAGCATCGGTCATCCTGCCAACGGCACCAGCCAGTCGGGCATCAACAGCAATTTCGCGAAAGCTTCACCCCAGAGCAATGTCGGCCCGGCCGGCGCACCGCAGGCCAGCCATGGACATGCGACGGGTGACGTGCCGGGCGGCTCGCGGCCCAAGGCGCCGGGTGAGCCAGATGGCGCGGCAGCCGATGGTGGCGCGGATACATCAGCGTCGGAACCCGGGCGCGATCGCTGATTCAAGCACCCGGTCGGCGGGCCTTCGTGCTCGCAGTGTCACACTTTAGCAACGATTTAACGCGCGGCGCCCTGCCGCGCGTTGGCGTTTACGCGCAGCCCCACCTTTTCTGCGCCAGCGTCTTCTGCATGACCGTTCAACGTGTTTCAACAAATGACGGCCCAGTCGAGAAACCAACTACCAAGAAGTGTTGTATTTTTTAGTTATTTAACGAAAAAGATGCTGCACTGCACGATGAAGCATTGAATCCTGCGTTCCGCACGCTAAAGTTACCCAAGACGGACCCACCTAACCTGCTGTATTCAAGAGATTTTTTACCTGGCCAGGTTACGTGACAATCAGTTAGATATTGAGACATTTGGTGAGAATATTCGCCAAATTTCTCTGTAAAATTTGAACAGGATCGTGTTGGTTTTTAGAACAGATCTGCCGAACACCTTGTCGTATCCACGTTGAATAAATTCTTGGGTGCGTCGCGTACTGGCCAATCTTGGCCGTGCCTGCTTGTCCCTGGAGCACCCGGCGAAACCGGGAAACCTTAATCCTTTTAGGAGTAGTAAATGTACGAAAGTAACGCCCAAGCAGTCAGCACCGCGCTGACGGCCACCTCGGCCCAAGTCTTCAACGCCGATACGATCAACAGTATCCTGTCGCTGGTAACGACGCCAACCAACTCCACAGTCGTTGTCGACACCACCACCGTGGCCAACAACACCACCATCAGCGGCGCTGCCGGTGTTGAAGTCCTGTTCGTGAACACCGCGCCGAACGCAGTGACGAATGTCACGCTGACCGGCAATGTGCCAGTCGTGTTCTTCCAGGGTAGTGGCGGCGTGAACGCTATCATCGGAACCGCTCCGGTTGCTAACACCGCTGAAGCTGGCGCATCGCTGGCAACCATCGCTGGCGTGGACATCGAGCGCGTCATCGTGGGCACCGCAGGCGCCGACACCATCACCATCGTTGACGGCAAGAACACCCAAGTCATCGCTGGCGATAAAGACACGGTCGTTGCAGGCACGGGCAATCTGGTCGTGAACGCAACCCAGGGCACCAGCAAAGTCGTCGGTAACGACGAAACGGTCATCGTGACCGCTGGCGTTGAAGATGACTTCACCATCATCACCAACAATGGCCAATCGAAAATCACCAACACGAAGACCAACGTGTCGGTTGAATTCACCGATGTCGACTTCGTCCAGCTGAACGGCACCGAAGCGCTGATCTTCGCAGACAACGCTGACCAGGCCGTCGTTGCCCATATCTACCAGGCGCTGCTGGGTCGCACCGCTGACGCTGGTGGCCTCGACTTCTGGTTCGACCGTGCTGATGCAGGCGCTGCCCTGACCTCGATCGCCATGGGCTTCATGGACGCTGCCGAGTACACCGGTGAAACGCAGACCAACGCGCAATTCATCGACGCTCTGTATGACGGCCTGCTGGACCGTGATGGCGATGCAGCCGGCACCGCATTCTGGACGGCTCAGCTGACCGCCGGCATGTCGCGCGCTGCTGTTGCTGTCGAGTTCGTCGAATCGGTGATGTCGGGCGTCGAGACCGAAATCGTCGGTAGTGTCACCATCGTCGATCCAATCGGCTAAGCAGTCGTACTATGCAGCATCCAAAAGGGGGCCCCGCCCCCTTTTTCCTCACCTCGTGCACGTCCCGCCTGCGGGACGATGCATTACTGACGCGAGCGCTTGAACTGTTCGCGGCGGGCTATCACGCCGATGCGCTGCTGGCTGCCGAGTACGTCTGCCGCCGCTTCCCCATGAAACGCATTCCAGCCATCTTGCGCGCCAAGATCCTGCAGACGGGCTATCCATCGTTGACCGCCCGCGCATGGCATGCCGCATGGATGACCGACGCTGAAAACCCGTTATTACAAGACATCATGCTGCAGAGCTGGCTCAAGGACGGCGGCCGTGCCGACGTCGCCAGCCTGGGCCCTGCTTTTTTGCCTGCGCGCTGTCGCGCAGGCCAGCACGCCAGCCTGCTGCCCATATTGCGCACGGCCGGCGTCACGCATACCGGCGCCTGCTGGACCGCAGGCGACGCCATCGAAGCGATGGTCTTTCTTGGCACCAGCAGTGCGACCGCGCCACGCGCGACCCTGCTGCTCTCCGATGAAACCACGCAATACCAGTTCGACCTGCCCGGCGACGGCACGCGCGTGCGCTTGACCCCGCCGCGCCCCGGCGCCGTGTGGTCGCTCACCCTCGTGCAACCCGATGGCCGCCGCCAATTGTTGCCCGGCTCGCCATTGGCGTTCTACCCTGCACCATCGATCTGCGCCAACGCCGCGCCCGGCACCACTGCGGCAAGTGACACGCGCCCGGTGTCGATCGTGGTGCCGGTGTACCGCGACCTGGCCCTGGTGCGCGCCTGCATCGAGAGCGTCCGGACGAGTCTCCCGCTGAACCGCACGCCCGCCCGCATCGTCGTGGTCGATGACGCGAGCCCGGAACCTGCCGTCTCGGCCTGGCTCGACAAGCAGGCCATCAGCGGTGCGATCACGCTGCTGCGCAATCCGTGCAACCTCGGTTTCATCGAAACGGTGAACCGCGGCATGCGCATGTTCGATGACCACGACGTGTTGCTGCTCAATGCCGACACGCAGGTCCACGGCGACTGGATCGACCGCCTGGCCACGGCGCTGTATGCCACGCCGGACGTGGCGTCGGTGACGCCATGGACCAATAATGGCGAGATCAGCAGTTTCCCGGTGATCAGCCAGGCCGCCCCGGCGCCCGACACGCGCGAGCTCGCACTGATCGACCAAACCGCCGCCGCCGTGCGCGCCGCGCCGGGCGGCGCCGACATCGAACTGCCGTCATGCTGCGGCTTCACGATGCTGATCCGCCGCACGGTGCTCGACGCCGTCGGCATGCTCGACGGCACCGCGCTCAATCGCGGCTACGGCGAAGAAGTCGACTGGTGCATGCGCGCGCGCGCCGCCGGCTGGCGCCATCTGCAAGCCACGGGCGTGTTCGTCGCCCACGAAGGCACGGTCTCGTTCCGCGCCGAAAAGACGCTGCGGGTGGCGCAGAACCGCGGCGTGGTCGTGGCGCGCTATCCCGATTACTTCGGCGAGTTCGCCGCGTTCCAGCGCAACGACCCGCTCTTCGGCGCGCGCGACCTGCTGCGCGGCGCGCTCGCCCAATCGCGCGCGGCCGCGTGGCTGCGCAAGGCCGAGACAGCCGAATACACGGCCGCGCTACCCAACACCGTCGCAAAAAAACCAATCCCGGCGAACCTGCCGGCACTGGCGTCGTCGTGCGAACGCATCGCCATCTGGCGCCACGATCCGCTCGCGCCGATGGCGCGCCAGGTACTGGCGCTGGCACGCACCATTGCCAGCCGGCCGCAGCTGCGGCTGCGCCTGCTGATTCTTGGCGGCGCCAGCGACGCCCTGCTGCATACCGGCGTGGTCGACCAGGTTCCGGCGCTGCTCGGCGAAGCCCTGCCGCTGCTGGACGATCTGCGCCTGCTCCAGGTGGCCGGCTGCCGCGCCGTACTGACCGCTTCCCCAGCGGGCCTGCCCTCTAGGGTGCGCCCTGTCCTTCTCGACGACAGCTTCGATGCTGCCGCCTGGCTGAACGACTGGATGTCCCGCAACCCAGGTGCCAAGGCTGCCTGACTTTCCTTTCCCGTAATGAATACCGAAACCGTACTACCTGATGGCGCAACCGCAGTCGCGGTGCGATGGCATGGCGTAGTAGATGGACTTCACGACAAACTGGTGTATGGCTGGGCTATCGATGCAGAACGGCCCAACAGCCGCGTCGTGGTCGAAGTGTGCCTCGATGACGAACCTATCGCCTGCATCATTGCCGACGTCGCCCGATCCGACCTGCTCGAAGGCTTGAGCGCACTGGGCGCCGGCGACGTCTGCCACGGCTTCGTCGCCGATCTTGGCGCGCTGCCGGCACATTCGGCCGGCGTCGTTTCGGCGCGCATCGCCAACACCACTGTGCCACTGGCCGGCCACGTACGCCTGCGTCAGCCGACGTTGCCGCCGGCCGCAGCCGTCAACACCGTGGTCGGCGACGGCGGCCTGCGCCTGCACGGCTGGGCGCTCGACCCGGCCGATCCGAACCGGACCCTTTCGGTGCGCGCCTTCGTCGGCAACGACATGGTGGCGCAAGCGAGCGCGAATATCATCTTCCCATCGATGCGCGGCCATATCGACGGCGCCCATGGCTTCGACCTCGCCCTGCCCGCCTCGCTGGCGGACGGCGCAATGCACAGCGTGCGCGTGGTGGACGACGAAGGCCGCCCACTGAACGGCAGCCCTCTGACGATCTGCTGCGCCCTCGATGGCCTGGCCGGCCTGCTACCGCCCGACGCCGACGACCTGCTGGTGAACGTCGCCGACATCTACCAGCGGCACCTGCCGCGCAGCCTGCCCATGTCGGCCTGGCCGGAATGGTCGGCCCGCTTCGATCGCGAGGGGCCAACGACGCTGCCGACCCTGCGCACCGCCATCATCATCACGGGCGACGCCGATGCGGCGCAGCTGGAACGCACGATCGCCAGCGTACAGGCGCAGCACGGCATGAGCGCGCAGACCTTCTCCGGCCAACCATTCCCGGCGCTGCTGGCGCAGGCACTGGTCTCTAACAGCGACGTCATCGGCTGCGTACGCGCCGGCGACACGCTGGCGCCGCATGCACTGGCATACGCGCTGGAAGGCTTCGCGCTGCCGGATGCCAAGGTCGTGTACACCGACAGTGAATTTGAAGGCCGGCCGTGGTTCAAGCCGGCATGGAATCCCGATTACGCGTTCGCGAGCGACTATCCGCTCGATTTTCTGCTGGTGCGCAGCGACGTCGCGCAGGGTTTGCCAGGCATCGAACATGCCGCCGGCTTCGCCTGGGATGCACTGGCCGCGGTATGGCATGACGGCGCCACCAGCGTCGTGCACGTGCCGCGCGTGCTACTGCGCGTGCTGTCGCCATTGACCACCGAAGAACGCACTGCGCGTTTTGCCGCTGCCACGCGTGCATCGCTGGCAGTGCAGCCGCATGCACTACTCGAAGAATTGCCGAATGCGCCGCAAGGCGTTGCCTGGGCAGCGCGGCGCGCGCGTCATCCGTTGCCGGAAGGCGCGCGGGACATGACCATCAGCCTTATTATCCCGACGCGTGACCGTGTCGACCTGCTGCAGCGGTGCATCAGCACGATCCAGCGCTACACCGACTGGCCGAAGCTCGAGATCATCATCATCGACAACGGTTCAACCGACGACGAGACGCATGCCTACTTTGCGGAGGTTGCACAGCAGGGTGTGCGGGTGTTACCGATGCCGGGGCCGTTTAACTACGCGGACCTGAATAATCGGGCGATTGCGCAGGCCAGTGGCGAGATCATTGGACTGGTGAACAACGACATTGAAGCACTGCACGATGGCTGGCTTGACGAGATTATCTCGCAGCTGTTGCGGCCAGGCGTTGGTGCGGTTGGTGCCAAGTTACTGTGGCCGAATGGGATGGTACAGCATGGCGGGGTGTTGCTTGGCGTGGGGAATGTGGCGGGGCATTTTGGGAACCGCTTAGCCGATGGCGATTGGGGTGATCATGGTCGTAATCAGTTAGTGCAGCAGGTTAGCGGCTGTACCGCTGCCTGCCTGTTCCTCAACCGCCAAGACTTCCTAGACCTCGGTGGAATGGATAAAGATGCCTTTCCAGTGGCATTCAACGACGTTGATCTGTGCTTAAAAATATTTGCATCGGGCAAGACCATCGTTTGGACACCAAATTCTAAATTGTTGCACGCCGAATCGGCAAGTCGTGGGACTGAAGATACACCTCAAAAGCGAGAACGGTCACTTCGCGAAATAGAAAAGCTACGAAATAAATGGGCAAGGATACTTCTAAGTGACCCTGCATACCATCCGAGTTTAAACTTAGATCCGAACAGCAACGCATACGGAGGATACGCCTTGCCTCCACGGAACCGCGCACCGCGCTGATCGATTAACTACCACCTCCAAAATAATGAGCAACGATAAAATTTTCAGCTTTCCACGAATTGAAGGCACGAATTTCTACGGCAGCGTTGACAAGCTGGAAATTAGAAACGGCGTAGCCATCCTTTTCGGTTGGATGTTTAACGCAGACTCGCCAGAACCGGTCACAATAAAAGTAGTCAGCGACGGCCGTACGCTCGCACGTCGAATAGCAGACGAGTCCCGTCCTGATGTACTAAGCGCAGGGGCACCAAGCGAAGCAGTCGGATTTCAAATTCCTTTACAAACTACTGGCGATGAGAAAAATATATCGGTGTACGCAACTCAGGGAGATAATGAGTATCTGTTCAACAGCATTAAACTCGCCACTAAGCTGCCAAAACAAAGTCTGACCATTGAAGACATCTCTTCTGTCTTTCGTCTTCTTTTCCTAAGGGAACCGGAAGACGTTAACGCAATAAATTATCAATTAGTGCATCATGCCGAAAAGTCATCGCTATTTGCCGCTATGTTTGACTCTCCTGAGTTCTATGAGAAACATCCAGCACTCATTAAGCTTCTTCACGACAAGAAATTTGGTTAAAAATGAAAGTTTCGATAATTATTAATACCTATAACCGCGCAAAGCAGTTGCAAGATTGCCTGCGTGGACTATGGAATTTAGACTACCCAGAATTTGAAGTTATTGTTGTAAATGGACCATCTACCGATAACACGAAAGAGGTATGTAGTCGCTTTTCTGAATCCATCACATATGTCGAATGCAGTGAACGAAACTTATCGATATCACGAAATATCGGACTGGCAAACGCAAGAGGCGAAATAGTTGCATTTATTGATGATGACGCAGTTGTCGATACTAACTGGTTAAAAAATATTGTGGCAGGGTACTCCTCCGACGAAATTTACGGCGTTGGCGGATTCACTATCGACCACACAGGAAAAAAGTACCAAGCAACTACAACGATCTGCGACCGTTTAGGGGAAGCATACTCAGTCCCTAGCGGAGTATCAACAGAAGTATATCAATTTTCCGGCACAGGTTTTTTCGTATCTTTATTGGGAACAAACTCTTCGTTCCGCCTGTCAGCAATGAAAAAAATCGGCGGCTTTGATGAAACTTTCGCGTACTTCCTAGATGAAACAGACGTGTGCGCGCGTTTAGTTGATTTGGGCGGGAAGATTATTTATACGCCTGAAGCAATCATATATCACCGATATGCTCCAAGTCACTTGCGTAATCCTAACAAAGTTCCAACAACGCTGTACGTGACCGCTCGAAGTAAAGCTTATTTCATGTGCCGCCACGGTAAACCATTGCTTGGCGAGCGAAGAGTAGAAGACGCAATGAGTCTTTATCAGTCAAATCTGCGCCGTGACAACGCTTGGCTTTCCAAGCATGGCCATATGAGTGAAGGTGCTGCAGCATTACTAAATTTAGACGTAGAACGTGGGATAGAAGATGGTCGAAGTCTTTCCCAGGACCCGGCACCGACGAATCTGGCTTTACGGACCGAAGAGTCGATCAGCCGTGATTTTAAGCCATTCAGTAATCCGTTCAAAGACGCTCTGAGAATCGTTTTAGTGAGTCAAGGATTTCCTCCGAAAGACACTTCGGGGATTGCACGATGGACAAGTCACGTAGCTTACGGACTGGCGAAGCGCGGTCACCAAGTTCATGTCGTAACAAAGAGCCACTCCGTTGAGACGGTTGATTATAATGCAGGCGTCTGGGTGCATAATATTAACTCTACTAAAAGCTCTGAGTTTAATAATCTCACTTCGCAACTAGATATTCCGTCAGATATATTAGATTGGTCCGTTGCCGTGTACGAAGAAATACGCCGTATTGGATTTAAGAATATAGATCTAGTTTCAGCACCAATCTGGGACGTCGAGGGACTAGTTACCCTGATGCTCGCACCTGTTCCTGTTGTGACATCACTACATACCACCTATAAACTTGCTCTTCCTTACAAGCCAAATTGGCATCGTGCGCTCTACAAGCTAAATCACGTCGATAAAATAATAAAAGCCGAGAAGTTTATATTTGAAAACTGCGCTTCGTTTTTGGGAAATACTCACGCTGTGGTGAGAGAGATTGATGAGTCATACCAATCTTCAATTGAGGCACGTACCCGCGTAGTTGCTCACGGAGTTGATGATCCAATAGTTGGCACAATCGAGCAAACAAAACAACCGACGATTCTCTTCGTCGGTAGGCAGGAATCGAGAAAAGGATTTGATACTGCGCTGGAAGCAGCAGCTCTGGTTTGTGCTGTAGAAACAGATGTTCTATTCCGGTTTATAGGTTCCGAGACCGACGATCAGGACTGTTTGGCGGCAGTGAAAAAATATCATGGTGGGTTACCGGTTGAAGTTAAAAATCGAATCAGCCTTGAGGGCTATGTCACTGACGATGACCTCCAACAAGCATATAGAGAATGCACAATTTTCTTAGCTCCATCGCGCTTCGAATCATTCGGGTTGATTGCTATCGAAGCAATGAGATACGCAAAACCCGTAATCGTTGGCAACGTTGGCGGATTAGTCGAAGTAGTGGACCATGAGAAAACAGGCATACTGGTTAATCCTTCAGATGCGAGAGAAATCGCTGCAGTCATTCAAAAACTGCTTAACAACCCAAAGTTTGCAAATAAGATCGGTGCGGCTGCAGAAAAAAGTTTCAGGGAAAAATTCACTGTCGACAAGATGATTGATGGTATTGAATCGACGTATCGACACATCTTAAACGAAAAGAAATTCGATAATAAAATGGAATCTTTGAAATGATGCCTACTTCCGTAGAGAAAATTCAATCTGCTTGGAACACTTTCACCGGTGAGCATATAACTAATACAGAAGCTGCTTTACTCGGTCAAGAGGTTGGAGATTATTCTGAACTTCTGGCTAAAATCTTATTGGAGACAGATTTCCTCGAAAAGTATCCTAGAGTAAAAAAGGTTTTGCAATCAAAAGCACCTCGAGTTTTAAGGTGTCTAACGGACGAGCCTCGAGCAGCATTAAAGAAGACGATTAAAATGCAGCACCAAGAGATCCAAATTCAGTTGTTTGAGAAACAGAAATTATATACTGAGCAAAGCAAAGCCCTGGTATCACTAGAAGAGGAAATAATTGGCCTGAGAAAAATCCTAAGAGGATAGTGTAAAAAATTTGGATAACCAAATTTTCCAAATGAATATTTATATAAATTAATTAAATTAAGAAGAATAATATTCTCATATCAGATCTGGATCGGATATTTAAATATGAATACATTATCAACGGAAAAATATAATGAATTATTGAAATCGGATGAAGTTATATTTCACGATTACGGTTCCGATAATTTAATCATTTGGTTTGGAGGGATTAACGAGCCGCATTTTAATCCGGAGATCGCAAGATTGGCAAACTGTGATATTTTGACCGTCCGTGACATAATGAATTCGTGGTACACGACAGGTCTGACTTCCTCTCACGCTAATATCGACCAAGCGATTCTTGAACTGAAGCAGTTTATAGCAGATCGGAAGTATAAGAAAATATGCCTTTGTGGGCAGAGTAGCGGTGGATATGGTGCACTGTTCTATTCACATTTGTTAAATGCTGACTTATGCATAGCGTTTTCTCCACAAACGCGGAATGTATTTAACGGACAATGTCAAATGACGCCAGACATTCGAATTAAGGATGTGGGTGAATTTTTTGATGCTTCCAGTCCGACAAAGATTTTACTTAATATGTCACGCTCTGAAAGCGATCACGATGAGCAATTTGCTTGGAACGATTGGCTGCAAATCGAGAAACTAAGAAAAAAACCAAATGTCACAGTTATAACACATCCTTATGATAATCATTCGGTTTCTGCAAAACTTAGAGAAGCTGGTCTACTTTATAGATTTACGGCGTCACTAATAAACACATACTTGTATTAATACGAGTTGAAGAAAAACAATCAATATTTAAATTATTATTTAGTAATTTTTACAATTATCCAATGTGAAAATTTTAAATTCGTTAGTAAGTCACTATTATGTAGATAACGCTACGTTGCGAAAAATAATTTTTTTAAATATTTATTCTAAATTTTTTAAGTTTGATTATACAAATGAATTTATTTATTGCATCAGAGGTACGAAGCGGTTCCACATACATTGCGGAATCCTTAGCATATAGTTTCTCAGATTCGTTCAAAGTCGATTTTTGGGACGCGGGGAAAGAGCTATTTAATCAGCTGAGCGATTCGACTGATGCGGATCAGATCGAAAGTATATTATCAAGTTTAGGCCAAAATAGTATTGGAATTAAATGCGCTAAAATTATGTGCGCATCACTTTCAATAATCTGTAGAGAAGTAAAAAGAAATCCCGAATTATACGACCATTTTTTTGGACAGAACGCTTGTTGGATAATTATACGGCGGCGAAATAGAATAAAGCAGGCTGTCAGCCTTGCCACTGCTATCGCCTCCGACACCTGGCATTTCTATGACGATCCCAAGACATCACCTGACAACAAAGTCTCAATAAGTAATGAGTCTATCTATGATGCTTTAAAAATGATTATCTTATCGGATGATTATCTCGAAAACTTCTCTCATTTCGTTGAGAAATCGACAACGATCTATTACGAAGACTTTATTGGGAATGAATTGGAGGTGCTAAAAAATACAATCAATAAATTAGGTTTACCGTTTGATGAGCAACTATTGACCATAAGTCCAGCAAAACTTAAAAAGACTGGTCAACCGCTCAAAAGCGAGGCAGAGCGAGCATTCCGTGAATATCTCTTAGAAAATTATCATCAGGTAGAATAAAAATTATCGGAAAATTTTTTTAAGAATACCAGGACTATTGAAAACAGCCGGCACTCACGTCGGCTTGATTAGCTCTAATCGTTCGCGATAACGTTTCCCAACTGTCAGTGGATTATGTTGAAATTCGATAACGCTTTTTCCAGCCTTAGAGATAATTTTCACTGCGTCCTTGCAATGTAGAATCTGCTTCATTCGTTTAGAGGCATGAATGATATCTGGCTCGGCCCATACCATTCCAGAGGAATTTTCATATTCACCAGGTTGCACTGGAATAAGTCTTGACTTAACCAAAAGCGAGTTTTCACTAGAATTAAATGAAAGATTGCCAGAATATCCTGTTACGATAACTGGTCGCTCTAACAACATCGCTTCTGCGATATTCCTCCCGAATCCTTCAGCGCGGTGTAGAGAAACAAATGCATCACAGCATTTGTACAGCGCCAATAAATCTGGTTTACTTAAAGTTTCTTCGATTAGAAATATACGAGAATCTTTCTCATGAAGAGATTTCAGAACCGGGTATACGTCATTATTTTTATGGCCGGCTTGAACCTTGATTACTAATCCAACTTCGTTAGTAAATTCCGAGTGAGGAAAAGCCAGCAAAAATGCATCGATACAAGCTGATGGATTTTTCCGATAGATAGAAGAATTTATGTCAAAAGAGAATAAGAACAAGCACCCATCTTGAGGCAATCCGAAATCAGATCTTGTCTTGCCACTAGGTTGCGGAATCTCAACTGCCATTGGCATCAGTATGACTGGCACGCTTGAAATTGGAGCAATTGAGTCGTATGTATGCCGACTAGAAACCCAAACTTCATTGACTAAGGCAAAGAGGTGGCTCCACTCATCCGGCCACTCGTTAAGTTCCCATGGCCAATAACCTATGTTATAGCCTTTTACGATTGCTTCACTACCATTCTCAGCAAAGTACCTACCATGTTCAATAGCCGTGAGGCAATACATATTTATATTATATTTGCCATCTGGCTTAACGAATTTTTGCATCGATAGTTCATTTTGCCCTACATTTTTTCCAGGCGCAAAATTAAGCATGAGAACCGGTACTGATGCGCAATCTAAAGCCGCGGTAGCCATTCGCGCATCTTCGCCAATTCCCAATTGCCCAAATGCATAACCTATTACATTTACTCCAAATGGATCTTTATCGATTTCACTAAATATTTCTTGCGCATGAATTGATTGCGGCGGAGGAAATTCGATTGCTGGCGAAAGCCACTTAATAAAATTATCATATTCTTCAGGTAATGGAAACGCATCCATTACGTCTTGGCGTGATTGGTAGACAATCAGCTCATAATTAGTTAGCGAATGGTATCCAGAATTTTTTTCCAAATATTTTTTCTGCCAATTACTTGGAGTCCATTCTACTAAATTTATTTCCTTAGAGCCGTGATTAGTAAACCATACAAAAAAATCATTTCTACCACCAATGGTTTTTATGTCAAATTTTAGGTCTTTTCGCATTCGTTCGACAAATACCATCTCCCAAGTATATATATTACCTGCGTCTGGTCGATCCATCGACGAATCTTCTATAGTTGCTTTGCTACGTAATTTATCCCACCACTCCCGATTTTCTCTTAATGTTACATATTCTCGACTACCGTTGGCAACACACCAACCTATAAATTCCAACCTACTTTCAATGGTATCTAGAGGGTAAATAATTTGTAAATCCATTGGTCGCAATTGCCAGATCAACACCATTATCCCCAGAAGTGGTATTGGTAACCCTTCTGACAGCTCTTCTACAGGTAAAAAATAGCTTTGCCAATTAGGATTTTGGTTTTTAAGCTCCCTGTTTTTCTCAACTAGTCTGTTGAGGCAATCGATGGGGAAACTAGAATTTTTTTGATCGTTGTTATTCATAGTATCAAGCTAAACTTATGTACCTTAAAAGTGAGTTGAAACAGGCCCAAGTAATGAAAATAGAAAATAGAAGGCTCTATCTCAGAAAATCATCTCAATCAGTGTATCTTTCGTACCGAAAAGATTGATGGTGAAAAATGAGCAGGCGCAGTTTTATTTTCATTTAGGGTGTATCACACGGCTTATCTTCAAGAGTTCTACAACCATTTCTACACTTCGTTCGAGGCTAGTAGACTCTGTATTGATGACCAACTTTGGATCCAATGGCTCTTCATATGGAGACGAAATTCCAGTGAATTCAGCTATATGCCCCTCTCGCGCCAGCTTATAAAGCCCCTTGACATCCCTCTCCTCACAAGTACTCACTGGACACTGGCAATAAATCTCCATGAAATCATTGACATCCAATAATTTTTTTATTCGATCTCTGTCATTTCGAAAAGGTGATATGAATGCTGTCAAAATAATGGTGCCAGCTTCGACGAAAAGTTTTGATGTTTCCCCCACTCGTCGGATGTTTTCAGTTCTATCAGTTTGACTAAAACCCAAATCTGCACATAATCCGTGTCGTACATTATCACCATCAAGAACAAATGTATGGCATCCAAGCATGTGCAGCTTTTCTTCAACAGCATGCGCGAGTGTCGATTTGCCCGAACCTGAAAGTCCAGTGAACCAAACAACAACACCTCGATGGTTATGAAGCTTTTCTCTTCCGTCTCGCGTAACTGTAGCGTGATGCCAAGTGGTATTACTCGATTTCATAATCACCATTTTTAATTATAAAAAAACAACATTAGCCCAAGTTTAAAAACATTTGATTAGCTTTCAATCTTAGAATTCCTGAGAAAATCGTTTATCAACATCTAAAATTTTTCCATGCATCAAGCACTTCAGCGTAGAATACCTTATCTAGGTCCTTTACAGTCGTAAAAATTATCATGAAGAGCTATCTTATCATTGGTGCCGGCTTCTCCGGGACAGTACTTGCTGCAAGATTAATCAAGGAAGCAGGCACTAAGCGAACTGACGTGTATTTGATTAACGGATCCGGCCGCATAGCTCGAGGCATGGCTTATGGTACGCATAGTCCGTTCCATGTTCTGAATGTCCCTGCTGGAAATATGAGTGCATTTGAAGAGCTTCCAAATCATTTTTTAGACTACGCGAGGGCACATGACTCATCAGTATTGCCAAGTTCGTTCGTATCGCGACGGATATACGGCGATTATCTTGAATGGATACTAAACGAGGCGGAACGAAACGCGCCGGCCCACGTCCATCTTCATCGGGTCTATCGAAAAGTCAAGCACATAAAGTCAGAAAATTGCGCAGGGAAATCGATTGTTACTCTCGACGACGGTGTAAAAATTGAGGTAGATAAAGTGATCTTAGCCCTGGGGCACTTCCCTTCGGCTAGAGTGCCTATTGAGAATCCGAACTTCTATACAAGTGAACGTTATATACATGATCCTTGGTCTCACGACAGCTTAGATTCAATTCCATCACGTGCACCTGTCGTTCTTTTGGGAACAGGGCTTACTGCTGTTGATGTCGCGATGACATTGCTCAGTCGCAATCCAATGCGAAAGATCGTAGCTATTTCACGACGCGGTCTATTGCCGCAGGCCCATCGCCACACTGCTGGAAAGCCCATGATTGTAGGAGTTGACGCAATTTGGAAAGATGCGGATACAGTGCGCTTACAAGTTCGGGCCTTTAGGAAATATTGTCGTATGTTAGCTACGGAGGGTCGAGATTGGCGTGAAGCACTTGCTTTGCTCCGTCCCGCGACCGCTGGGATCTGGTCTAAGTACCCCGAGATAGAACGTCGTCGCTTTCTTCGACACGTTCAGCCATATTGGGACTCTCATAGACATCGCCTTGCACCTGGAGTTGCAGAAAAACTCACAGCTGCACGTGAATCTGGAACAATGCGGGCCCTGTCTGGACGGCTTTTAAAAATTAATTTTGATCAAGAGAAAATCGATGTCCATTACACGCCGCGTGGCGCTACGCAAGCCAAGGTGGAGCAAACGCAGCATGTTGTGAACTGTACAGGCCCGTGCGCAGATCCTCGCCAAACTGGCAGCGAGCTAATGACACAGCTGTTTAACGATAACCTTGTGAAATTAGATTCCCTCGCCTTAGGCATTGATGTTACTGCCGATTGTGCAGTGATCGGTGCGTCAGGAAAGGCATCTGATAATTTATTTTACATTGGACCCTGGCTGAAGGCGCGATATTGGGAGGCAACCGCTGTTCCCGACCTTCGCGTCATCGCAAAAAATTTATCACGCAAGCTTAGAGAAGATAGTTAAACGGTTGCCATCGGTACAAGAATGCCAATTCAGGCACTCAAAGACTGGCAGCATGCCAAGCCCGAATTATTCGTCAAACTCGTTTATGAACACGCGAGACTTGACAGGCAATAACTATCTTTTCAGAAGAAAGCGCACAGCTTGAACACCAGTTCTCAGAAAATAATAGGCTGGCTATAACTATTGGATTATCATGTAAATATTATAAAACTGAGTATTTATGACGAACTTTAAAAACTCGCTTCCCGGCGTTCCAAGTGTCGAACACCCTCTGTTCGCACGCATATTCGACGAATCCATCGATCCAGAAACCCGTCGCGTCGCCTTTGAACTGGCAACCAAAGGCTACGCAGTACTGGACTTCCCCGATCAGGATTTCGATTCGATGGCCGAGTCGATCAAGCAAACGCTCCACGGCCATTACGATTTGGAAGGCTGGCGTGACCACGGCCACAAAGCCGGCATCAGCCTGCGCGTGCAGGACGCATGGGAGTTCGACGACAACGTCAAGCGCATCGCCTGCAACGAGAAGTTGCTGGCCATGCTGTCACAACTGTATGGCCGCCAGGCCTGGCCATTCCAGACGCTGAACTTCCCGGTTGGTACCCAGCAGCACTTTCATACGGACTCGATCCACTTCAGCTCCAGCCCTGAACGCTTCATGTGCGGTGTGTGGGTTGCCATGGAAGATATCGATGCGTCCAATGGGCCACTGATGTACTTCCCCGGCAGCCATCGCTGGCCGATCTATACGAACGAACACATCGGCAAGTGTATTGCGGAGCTGGAAGGGACGAAGTCGCAGGCCATTTACGAATCGATGTGGCGCGACCTGGTAGAAGCACATGATGCGCAGCCGGATTATTTCCACGCGAAGAAGGGGCAGGCGCTGATCTGGGCTGCCAACCTGATGCACGGCGGCACGAAGCAACTTGATCCGAGCCGCACTCGCTGGTCACAGGTCACGCATTATTTTTTCGACGATTGTGCGTACTACACGCCGATGATGTCCGACCCCTTTTATGGCAGCATCGCGTTCCGTGCGCTCACCAATATCGTGACGGGTGAGCATGTCCCCAATCGTGTCGCCGGCTATGAAATACCCGAGAGTTTTATTGAAGCGACATCGCCCGGACAAACGAACTGGCATGAGGCGCGAGCCTTTGATCCGCAGCTGTACCTGTTGGCCAATCCGGACGTGGCAGCAGCTGGCGTCGATCCAGAGCAGCACTACCTGCAGCATGGAAAAAGTGAAAAGCGTCGGCTGCGGCCCTGAACTGACGCACTGGCGGACATGCGTCGAGGCACGGCCGCTACCTGACTCACCCGCGCAATAAACGCGATGATGCCTTGTCCGGTCGTGAATCGGGAAACAACACCTGCGCAGTGCGTTGCGGATCAAGCTGGAAAGCGTCCGCGCAGGCCTGCGCCACCAGCGCGTCAAGGCCAAGGGTCGGTCGCAAGTCACGATTCTCGAGCAGGTCAGCACTCGCAAGTCCGGGCCAATCCGCGACAATCTTCCCACCCTTCACCGCACCACCAATCAGCATGGCAGCCGACGCAGTCCCGTGATCGGTTCCGCCCGTGCCATTGGCGGCAACGGTGCGCCCGAACTCGGTGGCAACGAGAATGGTCGTCTTCGCCCACGCATCCCCAAGTCCCTGCTGCAACCCGCTGATCAAGTCATCGAGGTTGTTCAGCTGCGTCGCCATGCGCCCCTTTTGCGCACTGTGCGTATCCCAGCCATTGGTTTCGATCATGGCGATCCGGGGGCCGTCTGCGCGCGCCAGAAAACCTGCAGCAACCTTGCCCAGTTCGACCGACGACTGTTGACCCTTGCCGCCCCCGGTCGCACCGGCCATGCCCTGCGCCTTGAGCGCCGTTGACCAGAGCCCGCTCAGCTGGGCATCGCCTTCATACAGCTTCTGCACGCGCAGCAGCAGATCGTCGTTGGCGTGCGGCAGGCCGGATGGCGCGTACGACGCGACATCGATTGCGCCCCGCAGCGCCAGCGGCAGCGTGGGCGCAAACGCGATGGCCTGATTGCTGCGCCGTGGCAGCATGCCGGCCAGCCGGTTCATCCAGCCGTCCTTGACCGCGAACGGCGCCTTGCCGCCGGTTTCGAGGACATTTTGCGCGTCGAAGTGCGAGCGATCGCGGTAGGGTGACGCCACCGCGTGGAACAGGCTGGCCTGCCCCGCCTTGTACAGATCGGCAATGCCGGTCAGCGACGGGTGCAGCGCAAACGTGCCGTCCAGCTTCAACGCTTCGGTGGGATCAATGGCAAGGGCCCCGCGCAACCGCGCATAGGCCGGATCGGCGTAGGGAATCACCGTATGCAGGCCATCGGCAGCGCCACGCTGGATGATGAACACGAAGCGGCGCTCGGTCTCGGCAGCGGCGAATGCGATCCGGGGCGCGGCAAGCAATGCTGCTGCACTGGAAATAAAACCACGTCGGTTGAGCATGTTTTTACCTTCTCAAGAATTCGGGCGATGCCAATAGCAACGCGAGCGCATTGGCCGGGCTTTCTGCCCCTGCAATCGCGCTTGCGGTCGGTCGGCTCAAGGTATCCGGCAGCACGCGTGGCGCCAGTGCGCGCGCATCGATCTTGCTGCCAAACTCGGTGGCCAGACGCTGCGCGATTTCTACCCGGCGCAGCAGCGCATCCGGGGCCGCCCAGGTGGCGCTGACGTCGCCATAGCCGGCCGGCGAACCGGGCCGCCAGACAGGCTGGCCAAGCCGGCCCATCAGAAACTGGATGCGCGCTGCCGGCACGGTCTGCACGCCCATCGCGCGCAGGCTGGACAGGGTCCAGTCCCAGGGCGACTTGAACTTGGCGGCCACTGGCTGCAAGGCATCTGCTGCGCTCACCAGTTCGCGGTACAGGGCCGTCAGGTCGCCGCCGGTCTGCAGAAAATTGTCCGCCAAACGCTTGACCAATGCCGGCGCTGGATCGTCGGTGATGAAATGCCGCGCCAGCTTGGTGGCGATGTGGCTGGCAGTCGCCGGGGCCCTGGCCAGATCGCGCAGGATGGCCGTGGCCTGCTGCTCCCCATCGTCGGCGTAGCTGCGGCGGAGCACCGTGCGCGCGCCGGGTTCGTGCTGGTTGGCCTGGAACCGGAAGGTGTGCGCGGCCCCGTCAGGCGACTGCGGGCCGGGTAGCGTCCAGCCGGTCAGTGCGCGGGCAAACTCCACCACGTCGGCCTGGGTATAGCCGCTTCGCACGCCCAGCGTGTGCAGTTCGAGAATTTCGCGCGCCAGGTTCTCGTTCAAGCCGCGCGTCGGCCGATCCGGCGCTTTCGCGCTGGCGCGGCGCCCGGCGACGCTGTCCGGCCCGGTCGAGATCGACTGGTCGAGATACAACAGCATGGCGGGATGGCGCACCGCGGCGAGCAGCAAATCCTCGAAGCGCCCTAGTACATGGGGCCGGATGGCATCGGCCTCGTAGCTGGCAGAAAAGCCAAGGACCGGTACTTTTTCGACCGAGATCGCAAAATGGTTCGCCCAGAAGTGGCTCAGGCGCTCGACAAACGGCGTGCTGCTTTGCAGGGCGCTGTTCGTGCGCGCCTCCACGCCGGCCAGATAGGCTGCCCTGCCCGCGCGCTGCCAGGCTTCACGGACGCTGGCACGCTGCGCCTCGGGGGCGTTGCGGATGGCGGCCTGCTGCTCTACCCACTGCGCGACGCGCGCCGGGGTGCGCTCGATGGAACGCCATGGCAGCGGCAACGGCTCGTACTCATCGAGCTGCGCCAGCAACCAGCGCCGCGGATCGGTAACGGGCTTGTCGTCCGGTCGCGCACCGAGGCCCAGACGGTTGCGCGCAATGGAATCGCTGATCATGGCCCGAGTATAGAACCGTAACTACCCTGGCAGGTCATACCGACCTGTATGGTCTGTAACTGTCCGTAACCGCCTGGCCCGCAGGGTGTACAGAATTTTTTCCATATTGGTGTCATTACAACAGTGTGGGTGCAAATACATTCGCACAAATATATATAATACGACCTCGTCCCCTCGAGCCCACCATGTCCCACGACCCAGCCCCGCACGACGTACGCTCCGCCTTCAAACGCGAACTCATCTCCGCCAATCTCTGGCGCACCCGCATCGTCGTCGTCGGCACGGCTTCTATCGCCGGCCTCGTGGTCGTGGCGTTTACCTGGCTGGCCGAGTCGGCATTCGCCCAGTTCAACGAGATCGCCGCCTTCGCCTGGTGGGTGCCTCTGATCTGGACGCCGCTGCTGTGCGCCGCCATCGTCTGGGTCACCCGGCGCTTCGTGCGCGGCGCCGGTGGTTCCGGCATTCCGCAAGTGATGGCGGCGCTCGACCCGGCCCTGTCCGGTGGCCGGCGGCCCCTGCTCGTGTCCCTGAAAATCAGCTTCGCCAAGATCGGCCTGACCTCGGCCGGCCTGCTGGGCGGGCTGTCGCTGGGGCGCGAAGGCCCGTCGGTCCAGATCGCCGCCGGCGTGATGCTTGCCGCGCGCCGCTGGCTGCCGCGCGGCAGCGGCATCAGCGCCCATTCGCTGCTGGTGGCGGGCGGCGCGGCGGGTATTGCGGCCGCGTTCAACACGCCGCTGGCGGGGATCATGTTCGCCATCGAAGAACTGTCGCGCGCGCCCGAGCAGCGCAACAGCGGCCTGATTGTCGCGGCGATCGTGCTGGCCGGCCTGATCGCCGTGTCCGTCCATGGCAATGGCCCGCACTTCGGCGTCATTCATCCGGGGCCGATCGGGCTGTCGCTGCTGTGGCCCGGTTTGCTGGCCGCCGTCGTGTGCGGCTTTGCCGGCGGCCTGTTCGCCCGCGTACTGATCGCCAGCCTGCGCGGCGTCTCGCCCGATCTGCCAACCCGCTGGCGCGCCCGCTACCCGGTGCGCTTTGCACTGGGCTGTGGCTTTCTGATCGCAGTGATTGGCGTGCTCAGCGGTGGGGCGACCTACGGCAGCGGCAACGAAGCCACACGCAGCCTGTTGGAAAACGAAGCCAATGTGCCGGTGGCGTTTGCGTTCTTCAAGTTCGTCGCGACCTGGCTCACGGCGTGGTCGGGCGTGCCGGCAGGGATCTTCGCGCCGTCGCTGTCGATCGGTGCGGCCATGGGCCAGAATATCGCCTCGCTCACCGGTTACCCGCATGGCGCGGCGCTCATCGCGCTGGGCATGGTGGGCTTTTTGGCCGCCGCCACGCAGGCGCCATTGACGGCCTTCATCATCGTCATGGAAATGGTCGATGGCCACAGCATGGTGCTTAGCCTGATGGCCTGCGCAGTCGTCGCCAGCACCGTCTCGCGCGTGCTCACGCCGCCGCTGTACAGCGCGCTTGCGACGATCCAGTTGCCGCCGCGGCCCGCTCACCAGGCCAGCTCCGACGCGCCGCCCGCGCGGGCGCCATGATGCGCCGCCCGTCCCGGAGCGGGGGCGACATGTCAATTAATTACGTTATAATCCGACCAGGGTGTTCATGCCGCCAGGCATGACAGGATTTGCGCTGGTCGGGCCGCCACGCGGGCTACTACGCGACCCCACCATGCACCTGCAACCCTGCCCGGCTTTCCGGCCATCATCCGCTGTCCACGACGCGATCGGCCACTTCGGCCGAATCTCGCCATACCTCACGCCATACCTCACGCCACACCCCACTCACACGAGCGCCCCGGCATCAGCTGCGCCGCCTCATCACACACGGGGGTTGCCAGATGACGCCCAAGCACTTTTGGAGAACCACAATGCGCATTGAAAAGCGTCTATCGAACACGTTCAAGGAATTCGCCGCGTCCGGCAAGGCGGGCGGCACGATCCTGATCGTGTGCACCATCCTGTCGCTGATGGTCGCCAATTCACCCTGGGGTGCGCCCTATCTCGCGTTCTGGCAGATCAACCTTGCCGGCCTGAGCGTCGAACTGTGGATCAATGATGCGCTGATGGCCATCTTCTTTTTGTTGATTGGCCTGGAGCTGCAGCGCGAACTGAACAACGGCGAACTGTCCGACCTGCGCAATGCGCTGCTGCCCATCATTGCCGCGGCGGGCGGCGTGGCGGTGCCGGCGCTGATCCACTTTACGCTCAATGGCGGCACGCACACCCAGCCGGGCATGGGCATTCCAATGGCCACCGACATCGCGTTCGCGCTGGGCGTGCTGGCCCTGCTGGGCAGCCGGGTGCCGGCGTCGCTCAAGATTTTTCTGACCGCGCTGGCCGTCATGGATGACCTGGCCGCCATCATCGTCATTGCCGTGTTCTATACCGCAGAGCTCAAGGTCGGCTACCTGGTCGGCGCGCTGGCCATGTTCGTCGCCTTGTTCCTGATGAACCGCCGCCTACGGGTGCTGGCGCTGTGGCCCTACCTGCTGGGCGGCGCGGTGATGTGGTTCCTGATGCTCATGTCGGGCGTGCACGCCACGATTGCCGGCGTGCTGCTGGCCTTTACCATCCCGTATTCGCACACGCAGGACGATCCCTCTTCGCCGGCGCACCGGATGGAACACGTGCTGCACACGCCCGTCGCGTTCGGGATCCTGCCGATCTTCGCGCTGGCCAATACCGGCATCGTGATCGGCGCCGGCTGGGCCGGCGAACTGATGTCGTCCAACAGCCTGGGCATCATCGCCGGCCTGGTCGCCGGCAAGCCGGTTGGCATCTTCCTGTTCACCTTTGCCGCCGTGATGCTCGGCGTGTGCCGCCTGCCGCTCGATCTGGCATGGCGCCACGTGATCGGCGCCGGCCTGCTGGGCGGGATCGGCTTCACGATGTCGATCTTCATCACCAACCTCGCCTTTGTCGGTGAGGCAGAGGTCATCAACGCGTCGAAGATGGCGATTCTGGCCGCGTCGCTGGCGGCGGGCATCCTGGGCTTCGTCTGGCTCAAGCTGTTCGGCGCACCGGCCGAAGGCGACACGGATCCCGACACCATGGATTTCGATGACGGGACCCCGGACACCGGGCCATCGCGGGCGGCATGACCACCATCCTGCATCCGGCCAGGGTCGTCGTCCTGCTGTTTGCAGGGGCGATACTGGTCGGCACGCTGCTGTTGATGCTGCCGCTGGCCAGCACCAGCGGCCAGGGCGCGCCCTTGATGGTTGCCTTGTTTACCGCCACCTCGGCCGTGTGCGTCACCGGCCTGGTCGTCGTCGATACCGGCACCTACTGGTCGGGCTTCGGCCAGGCGTCGATCATGGCGCTGTTCCAGCTGGGCGGTTTCGGCATGATGACGGCCGCCACGCTGCTCGGCCTGATGGTCAACCGCTCGTCGCGCCTGCGCACGCGCCTGATCGCGCAGACCGAAACGCGCTCGCTGGGCATGGGCGACATCGCGAGCGTGGCCCGGGTCGTGCTGACCGTGTCGGTGCTGCTGCAACTCGCGATCGCCGGCATCCTGTTCGTGCGGCTGCGCGCCGGGCACGATCTGGCGTGGGCCGACGCGGCGTGGAGCGCCCTCTTCCATGCGGTCGCGGCGTTCAACAACGCGGGCTTTTCGCTGCATGCCGACAGCCTTACCCGCTATGCGAGCGACGCGCTGGTGCTGTTGCCAATCATGGTGGCCATCGTCGTCGGCGGCATTGGTTTCCCGGTGCTGCACGACCTGCGCCACCGCTTGCGCGATCCGCGCCACTGGTCGCTGCACACCAAGCTCACACTCACCGCCACGCTGATGTTGCTCGTCGGCGGCTTCGTCACGGTGCTGCTGTTCGAGTGGCACAACGGCGCCACGCTGGGCGCCCTGTCGACCCCCGACAAGCTTCTCAACAGCATGTTCATTTCGGTGTCTGCGCGCACAGCGGGCTTCAATACCGTCGACATCGGCGTGCTGACGCCCGAGACCTGGGCGCTGCATTATCTGCTGATGTTCATCGGGGGCGGCAGCGCGGGCACGGCGGGCGGTGTCAAGGTCGCCACGGTCATGATCCTGGTCTTGCTGGTGGTTGCCGAAGCGCGCGGCCAGTCCGACACCGAGGCCTTCGGCCGCCGGGTGGGGCTGGCGGCGCAGCGCCAGGCCGTGACCGTACTCGTGCTGGGCAGCGTGATCGTGGCAGCCGGTACCGTGACACTGTTGCGGCTCTCGGATTTCCCGACCGACCAGATCATTTTTGAAGTCATCTCGGCGTTCGGCAGCGCCGGCCTTTCCACCGGCATCACTGCCCAGCTGCCGGCATCGGGCCAGCTGGTGCTGGCCTTACTCATGTTCATTGGCAGGGTCGGCACGATCACCCTCGCGACCTCGCTCATCCTGGGCAAGCGGCGCATGCCCTATCGTTATCCGGAGGACCATCCAATTGTTGGGTAGAATTTTCACAGAACAGTTCGCCTTTTCGGCGGGCGACAGCGTCGTCGTGATCGGCCTGGGCCGCTTCGGGGGCGCAGTGGCGCAATCGCTGATGCGCCTGGGGCACGATGTCATGGGCATCGACCGCAGGGAAGATCTGGTGCAGCTCTGGAGCGAGCGGCTCACGCACACCGTGCAGGCCGATTCGACCAACGAGAACGTGATGCTGCAGCTGGGTGTGGCCGATTTTTCGCATGCCATCGTCGCCATCGGCTCGGACCTGGCGGCCAGCCTCATGACGCTGATGGTGCTGTCCGAACTGGGCATCAAGGATATCTGGGTCAAGGCCATGACGCCCGAGCACGGCCAGATCGCGCAGCGCATCGGCGCCCATCACGTGGTCTACCCGGAAGCCGACATGGGCGCGCGCGTGGCCCACCTGATCACCGGGCGGCTGATGGATTTCATCGAGTTCGAGGACGGCTTTGCGATCGCGAAGATCAATGCGCCGGCCGAAACGCACAACATCACGCTGGCCGAGTCGCACGTGCGCGCGCGCTTTGGCGTCACGGTGGTGGGCGTGAAACGGCTCAACGAAGACTTCCAGCATGCGCTGGGCGAGACCCGCATCCTGCCGGGCGACCTGTTGATCGTGTCGGGCCCGACCAAGAAGATCGAGCTGTTCGCCGGCGGCGACAAGAAAGGCAAGAAACGCTAGGGCCGTGCCAGGGCCCCGCGGCCGGTCGCCCTGTTACTCGAACACTTCGGCGGTGGCGAACATCGTGCCCTTCTCGTCCTTGGCCGACACCGATGGCGTCGCGCTGATCGGCCAGGTGATCGCCAGGCTCGGATCGTTCCAGACGATGCAGCGCTCGTGCTCGGGTGCGTAGTAGTCGGTCGTCTTGTAGACGAACTCGGCCGTTTCGGACAGCACGACGAAGCCGTGCGCGAAACCTTCGGGCACCCACAGCTGGGCCTTGTTCTCGGCCGAGAGGATTTCACCGACCCACTGGCCGAAGGTCGGCGACGCGCGGCGCAGGTCGACCGCCACGTCGTAGACGCTGCCGGCGACCACGCGCACCAGTTTGCCCTGCGGCTGCTTGATCTGGTAGTGCAGGCCGCGCAGCACGTTGCTGGTCGATTTCGAGTGATTGTCCTGCACGAACGATACCTTGCGGCCGACTGCTTCTTCAAAGCGGGCCTGGTGGAAGCTTTCGTAGAAAAAGCCGCGGTCGTCGCCGAACACGCGCGGTTCGATCTTCAGGACGTCTGGAATTGCCAAGCGAGTAATCTGCATCAAAATACCTTTTCATTCAAAACACGCACCAGATACTGGCCGTAGCCGTTCTTGCGCAGGGGCGCTGCCAGTTCTTCGAGCTGGGCAGCGTTGATCCAGCCCTTGCGATACGCGATTTCTTCGGGGCACGCCACTTTCAGGCCCTGGCGCTGTTCGATCGTCGCGATGAACTGGCCGGCGTCGAGCAGCGACTCGTGGGTGCCGGTGTCGAGCCAGGCGTAGCCGCGGCCCATGATCTCGACATTGAGCTTGCCGATGTCCATGTACATGCGGTTGAGGTCAGTGATCTCGAGTTCGCCCCGTGGCGACGGCTTGAGCGTGCGCGCCATCTGCGCGACGTTTTCATCATAGAAATACAGGCCCGTCACGGCATAGTTCGAGCGCGGCTTGGCCGGCTTTTCTTCCAGGCTGATGGCCTTGCCGTCATCGCTGAATTCCACCACGCCGTAGCGTTCGGGATCTTGCACGTGGTAGGCGAAGACGCTGGCGCAGTCGGTGCGGGCATCGGCGCGCTCGAGCAGCTGGTTGAAATCGTGGCCATAGAACAGGTTGTCACCCAGCACCAGTGCCGAAGGCGCGTTGCCGATGAAATCTTCACCGATGATGAAGGCCTGGGCCAGGCCGTCGGGCGAGGCTTGCACCGCGTACGACAGGTTCAGGCCCCAGCGCGCGCCATCGCCCAGCAGTTGCTGGAAGCGCGGCGTGTCTTGCGGCGTGGAGATGATCAGGATGTCGCGGATACCGCCAAGCATCAGGGTGCTCAGCGGATAGTAGATCATCGGCTTGTCGAACACGGGCAGCAGCTGTTTCGAGATCGCCAGCGTGGCCGGATGCAGGCGGGTGCCGCTGCCGCCGGCGAGGATGATGCCTTTACGTTGCATAGCGTTACTCATAGGTTTCCTTGCGCCGACAGTTCGGCAATCAATCGGTTGACGTGGTGGCGCCAGTCGGGCAGGCTCAGGCCGAAATTGGCGCTGAACTTGCTGCAGTCGAGCCGCGAATTGGCGGGCCGCACAGCCGGGGTCGGGAATGCGCTGGCGGCGATGGGCTGCACGGCGTCCGGCCCGGCCTTGAGCACGGCGCCATGGCTTTGCGCCTGCGCCAGCACGTGCTGGGCGTAGGCGTGCCAGGTGGTGCTGCCGGCGGCGGCCAGGTGGTACAGGCCCGACAACCCCTGCGCATCCACGCTAGGGGCGGCGATGCGGTGCAGCGCCAGCGCGGTGACATCGGCCAGCAGCTCGGCGCCGGTCGGCGCGCCATGCTGGTCGGCGACCACATTGAGCGTGTCGCGCTCTTTGGCCAGGCGCAGCATCGTCTTGGCGAAATTGCCGCCGCGCGGTGCAAACACCCAGCTGGTGCGCAGGATCAGGTGGCGCGCGCCGCTGGCGGCAATGCGCTGCTCGCCGTCGTATTTGGTGCGGCCGTACACCGACAGCGGATTGACGGCGTCGGTTTCGACCCAGGCGCCCACTTTCGTGCCATCAAAGACATAGTCGGTCGAGTAGTGCACGAGCCAGGCGTTGCCGGCGGCGGCTTCCTCGGCCAGCACGCCCGGCGAGACGGCATTGACATTGTGCGCCATGGCAGCGTCGCTCTCGGCCTTGTCGACCGCGGTGTAGGCGGCGGCATTGACGATGACGTCAGGCGCAAACGCGCGCACGACGGCGCGCAGCGATTCGGGATCGGTGAAATCGGCGTCGGCGCGGCCCAGCGCGCGCAGCTCGCCCAGCGGCGCGAGCGCGCGTTGCAGCTCCCAGCCGACCTGGCCATCTTTACCCAGCAGCAGGATCTTCATGCGGCAGCGTTTTCTGCCGTGTACTGGCGGTCGACCCATTCCATATAGGCGCCGCTGGTGACGTTCTCGACCCAGGCGCCGTTGGCGAGGTACCACTCGACGGTCTTGCGGATGCCCGTGTCGAACGTTTCGGCCGGGCGCCAGCCCAGTTCGCGCTCGAGCTTGCCGGCATCGATCGCGTAGCGGCGATCGTGCCCCGGGCGGTCTTTCACGAACGTCATCTGCGTTGCGTACGACGCGCCGTCCGCGCGCGGCTGCAGTTCGTCGAGGATCGCGCACAGCGTGCGCACGACGTCGATATTGGCTTTCTCGTTCCAGCCGCCGACGTTGTACGTTTCGGCCAGACGGCCGTCTTCGAGCACGCGCCGAATCGCGCTGCAGTGGTCGGTCACGTAGAGCCAGTCGCGGATCTGCTGGCCATCGCCGTAGATCGGCAGTGGCTTGCCGGCCAGCGCGTTGTGAATCACGAGCGGAATCAGTTTTTCGGGGAAGTGGTACGGGCCGTAGTTGTTCGAGCAGTTGGTGGTCAGGACCGGCAAGCCGTAGGTGTGGTGGTAGGCACGCACCAGGTGATCGGACGCGGCCTTGGTGGCCGAGTACGGGCTGTTCGGTTCGTAGCGGTGCTGCTCGGTGAAGGCCGGCGCATCGCTGCCCAGCGTGCCATACACTTCGTCGGTCGACACGTGCAGGAAGCGGAACTCGGCCTTGGCTTGCTCGTCCAGACCGTTCCAGTAAGCGCGCACGGCTTCGAGCAGGTTGAAGGTGCCGACAATATTGGTCTGGATGAAGGCGCCCGGGCCTTCGATCGAACGGTCGACATGGCTTTCGGCCGCGAAGTTCAGCACGGCCCGCACCTTGTGCTCGGCCAGCAGGCGCGCCACCAGGGCACCGTCGCCGATGTCGCCGCGCACGAAGTGATGGCGGCTGTCGCCTTCCAGCGTGGTCAGGTTTTGAAGATTGCCGGCGTAGGTCAGCTTGTCGAGGTTGACGACGGGTTCGTCATTGTGAGCGAGCCAGTCGATGACGAAGTTCGAGCCAATAAAGCCCGCTCCGCCAGTCACGAGGATAGTCATGCCTGCAGTTCCTGGTAAAGGTATCGGTGGCTGCGCGGCGCCTGAGCACTGCGCGAACCTGAGAATGATCGTGGACGAACGGCATCCGCCTTTCGTGCACTGTTGCTACTATTTTATGATGCCTAGATAGCAAAAACGTGACATGTCGGCACATTCTCCCGGCACTGTAGGTATCTTGTCAATGCCGGTTAGCCTCGTACGTTTCGTTGAGGTAATACTAACATTTGCGTGGAAAATGTGCCGCGCGTATAAGTACGCCGGGTAAAGCCAGATGCCTTCCGTCATCGTGTTTGCATGAATCGGTCAGATCGTGCGCGATCGGTCTTGCGCGGAGCGTGGGAACAACAGGATGAAACGATTGCCCATGTCGTCGCTTTCGGCCCGGGCTTCGCCACCGTGCAAATGCATGATCGAGGCGACAATGGCCAGTCCCAGCCCACCGGAATCACCGCCCTGGCTACGTGCCGGGTCACAACGATAAAATCGTTCGAACACGTGTGGGAGATGGGCGGCCGAGATGGGTGCGCCGGTATTGTGCACGGCAATGCTGACCGTACCGTCGCGCACGCAGGTCTGGATTGTTACTGTGCCTGCGGCATCGCCGTAGCGGAGCGCGTTGGCCAGCAAATTGGCGAGGGAACGCCGCACCAGCGCACGGTCGGCAACCAGTTCGCCGGCCGCGTGCACCACCACGCTGATCCCGCGTTCTTCGGCCACGCCTTCGAAATAGTCCACCAGTTGGGTGCACAACTCTGCCAGATCAATCGTCTCAAGGGTGACGCTGCTGGCCGGCTGCTCCGAACGCGCAAGGAACAGCATGCTGTCGATCATGCGCGCCAGGCGCCCGTATTCTTCCAGATTCGACGCCAGCAGTTGTTCATGGTCATCAACGCTGCGGCGCTTGCGCAGCGCGTGTTCAGTGTGGCCCATCAGGTTATGCAGAGGCGTGCGCATCTCATGGGCAAGGTCTTCGGAAAAGCGCGACAGCTGGCCGAAGCCGTCGGCCAGGCGCGTCAGCATCTGGTCGAGCGCTGCCCCCAGTTGCTGCAGTTCCTGCGCTTCTTCCAGCGGCACCGGTGTCAGCTTCACCGCCGCTTGCTGCTGCAGGCGCCGCACGTCAACGGCGGCGGCCCGCTCCGCCATGAGCCGCACAGGCCGCAGCGCGCGCTGGCTGATCAGCCAGCCCAGTACGAACGACAGCAGCGCCCCGCCGGCCAGCGCCGCCGCCAGCGTCATGCGGTAGCTGGCCAGCATGCGCTCGCGCTCGGCCAGCATGTTGGCGGCGACCACGGTGAAACGGCGGTTGCCCCGCCAGACATCGACCCAGGCCAGCCGCGCCGCCTGGCCAGTTGCGACATCGGTGAGGCGGATCGATGGCGCGGGCGGCAGGGACGGCAGCGCCAGGCCGGCCGGATTGACAGCGATCAGCAGCTGGCCACTGGCGTCGAGCATCCACAAGGCGTTGTCGCGGTTGCCCAGCATGTTGGCGTACAACTGCGGGCGCCGGCGCAACGCCTCGACACTGTCACTATCGGCAACCAGCGCGCGCATGCGGTCAATCCTTCCTGCCAGCGCGATGTCGTCGCGCCACGCCAGTTCGTTTGCCAGGGACCGGTACAGGAACACGCCGATGGCCCCCAGCAGCAGCGCGCTTGCCAGGGCGAACCACAGCGCCAGGCGCATGCTCAGCGAACGGGGCGCCAATGCAAGCCTCATGGCGCTTCGCCCAGCATGTAACCCATGCCACGTACCGTATGAATCAATTTGAGTGGATAGGGATCGTCGATTTTCACGCGCAGGCGGCGGATGGCCACATCGACGACGTTGGTGTCGCTGTCGAAGTTCATCTGCCATACGTGCGAAGCGATGACCGCACGCGAGAGAACCTCGTCGACCCGGCTGACCAGCAGGTGCAGCAGCGCGAATTCCTTGCCCGTCAGGGTAATCCGGTCGCCCTGACGGGTGACCCGGCGGCGCAGCACATCGACCTGCAGGTCGGCGACGCGAAATTCCTGCATGTCGCGCGGCGGTCCGCGCCGCAGCAGGGTGCGCACGCGCGCCAGCAGTTCGGCAAAGGAAAATGGTTTCAACAGATAGTCGTCGGCGCCCAGTTCGAGCCCGCGCACGCGGTCTTCGATGGCGTCGCGTGCCGTGAGAAACATCACCGGCGTGGCCGACCTGGCGCGCACCAGTTGCAACAACGCCCAGCCGTCCAGGCCGGGCAGCATTACGTCGAGGATCACCAGGTCGAAGTCGAACTCCTCGATCATGTATCGACCGTCAAAGCCATTGCTTGCCACTTCGACGATGTAGCCGGACTCGCGCAAGCTCTTTTGCAGGTAGTCGGCCGCCTTGCGTTCATCTTCCACGATCAGTATGCGCATTGCCTGGCTCCTTGTGCCGCCATCTTACTGCCCGCCGCGCGCCAGATGACAAAACTGTCATCTGGCCGTCATCTTGTTGTCGCCATGCGCTGCGTAGCATGCAGCCATTCGAACACCACCGGGATGATTCATGTACCACCAACTGCCTGCAGGTTTGCTGATCGTGTTGTCGCTGGCCTGCGCCCAGGCCAGCAGCGCCGCCCCGCTGACCGTACCCCACCGCACTATCTCACTCGATGGCGCCAGCCGCCTGCTCGACGCAGCGATGAGCACCTGCCATGCCGACGGCAAAGTACTGGCCGCCGCGGTGGTCGACCGCGGCGGCAACCTGGTTGCCCTGCGCCGCGACGATGGCGTCGGACCGCACAACACCATTGCTGCCCAGCGCAAGGCCTACACGGCGCTGTCCACCAGAACGGCGACCCGCCTGCTGGCCGCCAATGCCCGCGCCAGCACTGAAGCCGCCAACCTGAACACCGTCGACACGCTGCTGCTGCTCGGTGGCGGCGTGCCACTGATGGCGGACGGCGAGCTCATTGGCGCCATCGGCATTGCCGGCGCTGGCGGACCGGCCGCAGACGAAGCCTGCGCACTGGCCGCAATCGACAAGGTGTTGCGCAAGACGCCCTGATCGCTGGCGCCATTGACGTCCCACTTATGTTCACACTTAACCCCTACGGAGAACGCATGAAACGCATTCAGACCCTGCTCGTCCTTACCCTCGGCGCTGCTGCGCACTGCGCGGGTGCCGCGACCGTACCCACCGTCGCACCGTCCGCCGCCATCAACCCGCTCAGCGTCCATGTCCTCAACCTGCAGGACGGTTTGCCGTCAGCCAATGTTTCTGTGACGCTTGAGCAGCGCGTGGGCGATGGCTGGACCCTGCTCGGCGAAGGCGTCACCAACGCCCAGGGCCGCATCCCGGCCCTCTTCCCCGCTGGCGTGGCAATGGTACGCGGCACTTACCGGGTCACATTCAAGACCGGCAAGTGGTTTGCCGAGCACAAGAGCCCCACGTTCTTCCCCGAGATCCCTGTCATCTTCACGGCCGATGGCAGTGTGCCGCATTACCACGTGCCGCTGCTGCTAAGCCCTTATGGCTATTCTACTTACCGCGGTAATTGAATCCGTACAGCGGGAAAGGCTGTCAGCGGCGCGCCCCCACAGATCAGCACGCACCTGACGTCAAATCCCGCACCAGCACGGTCAAGACGTCGACCAGTGCTTTGCTTGCCGCCGTGCGATACGCCCCTTTGCGCCACGCGTAGACGACATGGCGGAACGTCATCGACGGCGTCAGCGCAAGCGCGTGCAAATCGGTATGGGCGGCAGAAATCGGGTGGGGCAGAACGGTTCCCAGCGTTCCCTGACGAACGATCTCGACCAACGCACCGATGGCATTGACTTCGACGGCGACCTGCGCCTCGATACCGTGAGACGCGCAGTACGCATCGATTTGCTGGCGGGTAGCGAATGACCTGTTGAGCAAAACCAGCGGTTCGGTAGCGAACGTCGCCAGCGGCAACGCGGCAGACCGGGCGGCGAGTCGATGACCGACGCCGGTCACGAAGCCGAGCTGTTCTTCGTACACGGGTGTGTAGTCGAGTGCACCCGGCTGCAGCGGGCTGAAGGCGATGCCGAGGTCGAGTTCGTCGTTGGCGAGCATCGCTTCAATGTCTTCTTGCGCAATTTCCAGAAAACTGACCGTGACCCCTGGATGCAGTTCATGGAACCGGGCAATCAGCGGACCGATCAGATACAGCGACAACGTTGGCGGTGCAGCACAACGCAGCACGCCACGGTGTGCGGTGCCGACATCCTGGAGCGCGCGGGCACCGGCGTGAAGATGCTGCATGCCGAGTTTGGCGTGGCCCATCCATACCTCGCCGGCATCCGTCAGGCGCACGCTTTTTCCACTTCGGTCAAACAGCTGGACACCCAGCAAGGCTTCGAGCTGCTTGATCTGCTGCGACAGCGCCGGTTGCGACACATGCAGCGCAGTGGCGGCACGGGTGAAGTTCCGATGCTCTGCAACGGCAAGAAAATAGCGGATATGACGCAACAGCACGGGAGTCCCAATGATTCGTTTTACTTATCGACATCATCGCATATGGGTCTTGGACCTTATGGTTGCAGGTTGTTATATTCGCAGCCGCAACCCGAACCATCTCCTCATTTTTTAGAAAGATTTCATCTTGTCGGCCTTTCAGCAATGGTGTCGTGACTTCGTTCCCGCCCCGATTCAACTAGCGCCTCGTGAACAATTACGCAGTAGCCTGGGCGCGCTGATCGGGATATTTTTTACAGCAGCAATTGCCTGTTTTTTTATAGGGCCAGTCGACAATCTGCCATTGCTGGCAGCGCCCTTGGGCGCGTCTGCCGTGCTGTTGTTCGGCGTACCGGCGAGCCCTCTGGCCCAGCCATGGCCGCTCATCGGTGGGAATCTGATCGGCGCAGTCACGGGCGTCAGCTGCGCTTACCTGATTGCGATGCCACTCCTGGCGGCGGCAGTTGCCGTGGCCGTCACGGTCATGCTGATGTTTTCGTTTCGCTGCGTGCATCCACCGGCTGGTGCGGTGGCGATTACAGCGGTGCTGGGAGGCAGCACGATTCATGCACTCGGCTATGCATTCGTGCTGTTCCCGATCGGTATCAATTCGGTTGCCCTGCTTGCTGGTGCCCTTGTTTATCACAGGCTCACCGGGCATCGCTATCCTCACCACGCGATTCACAAGACACCTGCGGCCAACCATGGAGCGACGGAGATGTTCACACGTGCGGACCTTGACGCAGTATTACGCAGGCGCACCGAAATACTGGATATCGATGTCGATGACCTGGAATCGGTGCTGGAAGAAGTAGCGCAGGAAAGTCAGCGACGTCGTATCAACATGTCGACTTCGTCCTGAAACGGGAGATGGTTGCGCAGTGTGCGTCGGGCATGGCAGAGGCTCAGCGGCTCAGCGGCTCAGCGACAGCAACGGCAAGAAAATCTGCGCTCAGGGCTTGCGAAACACGATCGCATGCTGGATCGGCAGCGACTTGATGCTGCGTTCCCACTTCAGTCCATGCGCCGTGGCTTCACGCCGTATCTGCGTCTCGCTCATCTTGTGCAGCGGCTTGATCGCGACTGCCGGATCCTCGGCGCGATATTCGACGAAGACGACGCGCCCGCCCGGCTTGAGGGCGCCGACGATGCTGTCGAGGACTTCCGCGGGATAGGCGAGCTCGTGATAGACATCGACCATGATTGCCAGGTCGACGCTGGCCGGTGGCAGTTTGACGGTGGTTTCGCTGCCCAGCACCGAGACCACGTTGCGCACGCCACGCTTTGCCATCTGGCTGTCGAGCATGGCGATCATTTGCGGCTGCACGTCGACGGCGTACACACGTCCGCCGGCCCCGACCTTGTTCGCCAATTGCCAGGTGTAGTAGCCGGTGCCGGCGCCGATGTCGGCCACCGTCATGCCCGGCGCCAGCG
Organism: Massilia sp. MP_M2; assembly: GCF_039123635.1. NCBI lineage: Bacteria > Pseudomonadati > Pseudomonadota > Betaproteobacteria > Burkholderiales > Oxalobacteraceae > Massilia > Massilia sp. MP_M2. Next base: position 92,183 of record NZ_JBCHJF010000011.1, on the reverse strand, counting down.
CCAGTTCCCGCAACAGCAATTCAGGCCGCTCCTCGTGTGCGCGGCTTTCGCGCTCGAGCCATTGCGCACCCTCCCATCCCATCACGCCGGAAATCTCGCGGCCCATGTAGCGCTTGCCGATGCCATCCGGGCTGGGCGCGGTACGTTCATAGCGCGTATCGGCGGTCGCTGCCTGTGCCACGGCATCGATACTGGCCGATGACAGCAGCATCAAAGCCGACAGGCAGGCCAGCAACATGGGCAGCGTACGGTCGGTGTGGCTGGTGCGGCAATTGCTCGAGCGGGTGCGGTGCATGATCGGTTTCCGTAAGAAGTCGCTGCCTGCAATCGCATCGGCAGGCTTGCCATGAATGGGAATGATCAGTGTAGCTGCGTTGGCTGTCCAACGTGCGTTCGCTACCTGACGTGCGTTGGGTGCATCAGAATTTCTTTCATCACTACAAAGGAGTTGATCGACTTAATGTGGCGACTGGCGTGGAACGAGGAACTATATGTTCGTAACAGTATCCGACTCTTTCGCCTTGGCGCCTTGTTACGATGAGTTCAAGGACCAAGTTCGGCCAGGGGCGGACAATCGCACCAAACAATAGGGTGGGTCGCAACGGCGTGGCCGATGGCTTGCCGATCGACCGCCGCGGCGAGCTCATGTACGTCACCTCGCCCGAGGACGATTCGATCAGGGTGCGCAACCTGCATCTGGTCGGCAGCACACCGCGGCTGGTGATCGGCGACCCGCGGCTGCGCTGGCCCGACACGTTTAGCCAAGGCCCGGACGGCAGCGTGTGCGTGACCACCTCGCGCATCCAGGACTCGGCGTTCCTCAAGCCGGGCGCGCCGATCGCCTTGCCGCCGTCGCTGTGGCGCCTGACGTACGGCAGGTGAGCCGCTTACAGGTCGATCTTGAGCCGTGCCACCACGCTGCGCTCGGCGCCCGGCGACACGTACAGGTTGCTCCACGACGAAGCGTAGTACCTGCGGTTGGCGAGATTGTGCACGTCAACCGACAGGCGGGTGCGGCTGTTGACTTGCCAATAGCTGACCAGCTTGAACGTGATGTAAGCGGGCAGCGCATAGGTATCGGTGGAGTTGCCCGAGCGCTCGCCCACGTAGTTCACACCGGCGCCAATGCCGTAGCGGCCGGCGCCCGGCAGGCGGTCTTCGCGGATCGCCAGCAGACCGGCGCTGTATTCCGGCACATTGGCCAAACGCGTACCTACGGCCAGCGTCTTGTCCTTCGTAACGCGCGCATCGATACCGGCGAAATTGCCCATCACGCGCCAGTGGCGGTCTACCTGGCCGTTGACGTCGGCCTCGAAGCCGGTGCTCTTGATTTCGCCGGCCGCTACCGAGTAGCCGGGAACGTCGCTGGCCGTCAGCACATTGGTCTTGGTGATGTCGTAGACGGCCAGCGTGGCGCCCAGGCGGCCATCGGCCAACTGCAGTTTCCAGCCCGCCTCGTAGGCGGTTGAGCGCTGCGGGTCGAAGGCCTGGCCGGCGATATCGGTACCGTTATTGCCGCGAAACGACTTGCCTGCCGAAACATACAGCGAACTCCATGCGTTCGGCAGGAACGTCACGCCGGCGCGCGGCGTGACGGCACTTTGTTTGCGTGCCGCGAAGGTGTTGGCCACGCGGTTGTCCAGCGACTGACTGTATTCGTCCCAGCGCAGGCCGGCCAGCAGCTTCCAGCGGTCCGACAGGCTGACCTGGTCTTGCGCGAACACGGCCTTCACGCGCTGGCGCTCGTCCGTGCTCGTGGTGCGCATCGTCAGCGGCGGAGCGGGCTGACCGTAGACCGGCACATGAATGTCGATCGGGTAGTTTGCCGAGCGCAGGATTTCCGTATTCATCCACAGGCGCGAAGCTTCCACACCGACCAGCAGGGCGTGGCCCACGCTACCCGTGTCGAATTTGCCTTCGATTTCGGCCTGCAACGCCGTGTCGCGCGAGGGCAGCGTGCGCCAGGTCGCCTGGCGGTTCAGCGTGCGGTTGTCGGCGGCCAGGGCGTTCGCTTCCGTGTATTCGCCCTCGAAACTGCTTTCCTTGTAGCTAGCGCCGATGCGCAGGCGCCAATCGTCCGCCAGACGGTGCTCGAGTGTGGCCTGGTGCGTGGTGCTGGACAGGTCCAGGTTCTCGTCACCCGGCTCATTGAGCACGCGGTCGCGCGGCAAGGTGCCGAGCACGCCGCGCACATTGATCACGCCGCGGTCCAACGGCGCATTGGTGCGAAGGAATTCCGACTCCAGGTTCAGTGTGGTGCGGCTGTCGATCACCCAGGCCAGCGCGGGCGCGACGAGGTGGCGCTTGCTGTGCAGCAGCGAAGAGCGTGGACTGCCTTCCTCGGCCATCACGTTCAGACGGTAGGCCACCGTCTCGGTGAGCGCCCCGGTGCTGTCCAGCGTGGCGCGGCGCAGGCCCCGGTCACCGAGGCTGACCTCGGCCACGTTCGCGCTGGTGAACTGCGGTTTCTTCGTCACGATATTGATCGTGCCGCCCGGTTCGCTGCCGCCATAGATAGCACTGGCCGGACCCTTGAGGAATTCGAAGCGCTGCACGGTGGCGGTATCGCGCGGCGGGTTATAGCCGCGCGAGCCTGGAAAGCCGTTGACGAGGTAACCCATGTCAGTGCTGGAAAACCCGCGGATGGCGAAGTTGTCTCAGGTGCCGCCGAAGTCGTTCAGGCGCGCAATGCCGCTGACGAAATCGACGGTGTCGGCCATGCGGGTGGCGCCCAAGTCGGCGATCTGCTGCGCGTCGATCACGCGCACCGATTGCGGCACTTCGGCCAGCGGGGTATCCGTGCGGGTGGCGCCGCGCGCACTTTGGGGATTCCAGGCGACGCCGGCGCGCTCGCCCACGACGGTGACCTGCTGCAGCGTCGTGTCGGGGGATTCATCGGTGCCGCCGGCGGCGGCGGGCAAGGCGGGGGATAGCACATACAGCAAGGCGACGCTGGCTGCAGGAAATGAGGAGTGAAACGAGGACTTCATCGAGGCTTTCCGGGCAAAGACTCGATTATGAATGATAATCATTTGCATTTGAAAAAAATGTGACTTGCGCTGCGGCCAGGCATCACCTATCGGACGACGCCATCTCACTAGCCACTGAAGCGCTGTTGAAGTTCGCTCCTGTGTCGACGATCCCGCTATCCGCCGCCGCATGGTCAAATCGGAATTTGACATAATTTCTACTAATAGATATTCTGTCTTCACCCCTTCGCATGGCTTGTTGACTTATTGCCTTACATTGCAGAACTGGATGATTGTGAAAAAGAAGAACGTGCTCGAATTGTTGCTGTCAATTACCCTGTGCTCATGTGCCGGAGTCGTATCTGCCGCAGCGGCCGGCGCGCCATCGACGCACTTGCAGTTGATGGAACGCACTGCGACCACTTTGCGCAACACGACTGGCGCCAGTGCAGTCTCCGTCGGTGTGGTTTTCAATGGCAAAACATACTCGCACCATGACGCGAAGCACAATGCGCACAGCGGTGTGCAAGCAAGCGACGCTACCCTATTCGAAATCGGATCCGTCAGCAAAGTGTTCGCGGGTACCTTGGTCGCCCAGGCGGTAGTGGATGGCAAGTTGACGCTCGATGATGATGTGCGCATGCATCTAAGTGGTGCCTATTCAAATTTACAGTTTGACGGCCAGCCAATCCGGATCAGGCATTTGCTGACCCACAAGACTGGCATCGATGTCCCTTTTCCTGACACTAGGGAAATTCGCCTAAAGTTTCCTGCGCATGATTTCATCGCCCAGAAGAATGTGCTGGATGCGCGCTACACAAAAGACGATTTTTTCAAGGAGCTTGCTGCGGCCAACCCGACGGCTTTACCAGGCACACGCTTTAAATACGGCGCTTTGGGGCCGGAACTGTGCGCGGTGATCCTGGAAAAAGTTTATGGCAAGGGCTATGACACTCTTTTGCGAGAATTCGTGCTTGGCCCAGCGGGAATGGCCGCAACACGCCTTCGTCTGGGGCCAACACAACGGCTGGCGACCGGTTTCAACGCCAAGGGCCGCGAAATGGACCCGCTGTCTAGCAATTTGTGGGGTGCATCGAAGTTCCTCAAATCTACGATGGGCGATATGCTTTCCTTTGCCACATATGAACTAGCCAGCCGCAATCCGGCCGTGTTGGAGTCACGACGCCTGATCGATCCGGATGGAAAAATGGCATACTTTTGGGAGGTGGAAAAGGACCGTGCCGGCGGATGGAATTATGTGAAGGATGGTGGCTCGAACGGTACGTCGAGTATCATCAAAATCCTGCCGGCGCGGGGCCTTGGCATCGTTATAGTCGTGAACCAGAGCGACGTAAGCACGGGTACGGAGATCGGTGCTGCACTCGATGCACTGGAAAACGAGTTGCTGGCTGTACCCACTAGTGACAATGGCGCAAAAATAATATCCACCATACCTTAGAAGTAACATGATCGAACGCAGCCCCGAGCAGAGCGCACTACTGGAACAAATGGAACAGATCGCGATCGGCCTCGGCAAGGCACTTGCGCCGTTTTGCGAAGTGGTCGTTCATGATTTACTGGACCCATCAAGCGCGATCGTGTCGATCCAAAATAACTTATCTGGTCGCTCGGTGGGCCAGGAAGTGACCGAACTGGGGCTGTCACGCATTGCTGATCCTGACTTTCCTCAGGTGCTTGCCAACTATACCAACCAGTTTGCGGATGGACGCCAGGTGAAGAGTACTTCCATTGGCATCAAGGACTCAGGGGGGCGGTATGTCGCCGCCTTATGCCTGAATATTGACTTGACCCCATTTCACAGCATGCAGAACGTGATGCGCCAATTTGTGCGGATAGAAGACCAAGCGGGAGTGGCCGAGTCGCTAGCACCATCGGGTTCGGACGCGATTCGACTGCACATCGACCAGTTTGCCGCCAGTTGCGCTACCACACCACGCGCTCTGAAAGCAGAGGAAAGGCGACGGCTGATGCGCGAGTTGAAGAGCCTCGGTTTACTGGAGGTAAGGCGAGCGATGGAAACGGTGGCGCAGCATCTCGGCGTGTCGCGTGCCACTGTATACAAAGATGCGCCTTAGGCGAGCCGCCATGGCATGTAAGCAAACGATCGCAAACTTCGTCGTTGAAAGCGACTAGCGCGCAACGCTTTGCCGATGCGTTATGGCAGACACAGTTTGCAAGAACAGCAGGCAGGCCTGTCTCATAGGACAGCTTGCGGCAGACTTCATTCTTCGTCCGCAGCAAGACGTGCACACGCCTGCGCGTACGCCTATGCAGCGGCCGTGAGGTCGCCTTGCTGGGCCGAGGCAGCAGGCGCCGCGCGCAGCAGCACTTCGATGGCGTCCGGCGCCACCGGCCGGCTGTAGCAGAAGCCCTGCATCTGGTCGCAACCGTGGGCGAGCAAAAAGGCGAGCTGGGCGGGCGTTTCGACGCCTTCGGCAATCACGTTGAGCTTCATTGAATGGGCCAGGCCGATCACGGCGTCGACAATGGCGGCGTCGTCGGCATCGTCGGTCAGGTCGCTGACAAACGAGCGATCGATCTTGAGGCTGTGGATCGGGAAGCGCTTCAGGCTGGCCAGGCTCGAGTAGCCGGTGCCGAAGTCGTCGATCGCCAGTTGCACGCCCATCGCCGCCAGGCGCGCCATCGTGGCGGTGGCCGCCACCGGGTTCTGCATCAGCACGCTCTCGGTGATTTCCAGCGTCAGCACGCGCGGGTCGCACCCGGTTTTCTCGAGCAGCGCAGCGACGCGCTGGGCCACGTCCTGGCCCAGGAACTGGCGCGCCGACAGGTTCACGCTCACGCGCACCGGCGGCAGGCCGCCCTGCTGCCAGGCCACTTGCTGGGCCATTGCGGTTTCCAGCACCCACTCGCCGATCGGCACGATCAGGCCGGTTTCTTCGGCCAGCGGGATGAAGTCGGCCGGCGACACCATCGGCTTGCCCAGCGGCTGCCAGCGCAGCAGCGCTTCGACGCCGCCCAGGTGGCCGGTGGCGATGTCGACCACGGGCTGGTAGTGCAGCACGAATTCGTGGCGTTGCAGCGCGCGTTGCAGGTCGCTTTCCATGCGCAGGTGCAGCGCGGTCTGCGCGCCCATGTCGGCCATGTAGAAACTGAAGCCGTTGCCGCCCTCCCCCTTCGAGCCATACATGGCGCTGTCGGCGCACTTGAGCAGCGTGGCGCTGTCGGTGCCATCGCGCGGGTACATCGCGATGCCGATCGAGCCGGTCGGGAACACCTCTTGTCCGCACAGCAGCAGCGGCTGGAACAGGTTGTCGAGCAGCTTGCGGGCCACGCGTGCGGCGTCGGTCTCCCCGTTCATTTCGGGCAGCACGACGACGAATTCGTCGCCACCCTGGCGCGCCACGGTATCGCTCTCGCGCAGCGAACCGGACAAGCGGCGGGCGATCTCGACGATCAGCTGGTCGCCCGCGTCGTGCCCGAGCGTGTCGTTGACGTGCTTGAAACGGTCCAGGTCGATGAACATCACCGCCACCTGCGTGCCAGCGCGGTGCGCATGGGCAATCGCCCGCTCGAGCCGGTCTTGCAGCAGCACGCGGTTCGGCAGGCCGGTCAGGGCGTCGTGGTTGATCACGCGCAGCAGCGCTTCTTCGGCGCCCTTGCGGCGCGAGATGTCTTCGACGACCGCGATGAAACGCTGGTTGCCGTAGGCGTCGCGCATCGTCGAGACGCTGACATTGACCCAGATCGGCGTGCCGTCGCGCCGCAGCAGGCGCCGTTCGCGCTGGTAGTCGCTGATCTCGCCGTCGCGCAGGCGCTTGACCAGCGTCAGCTCGTCCGGCAAATCGTCCGCGTGCGTCAGTTGCTGGAAGAAGCGCTGCAGCAATTCGATTTCGCTGTAGCCCAGGATCTGCGCCATCTTGCCGTTCACGCGCAGCAGGCGCCCGTCCGGGCCCAGCAGCACGATGCCCACGGCCGCCTGGCTGAAAGTCAGGCGGAAGAATTCCTCGCTCTCCTGCAGGCGCAGGCGCGCCTTGCGGCGAAACGTGATGTCCTGGCCAATGAGCAGCAGCATGTGGCCGCCCGCCTGCTCGGTGCGGCGGATATTGAATTCGAGATGGCGCACGCCATCAGGGTGGCCATCGAGCGAGACGAGGATGTGGTCTTGCGGCATGCCGGTGACGAGTGCGTCGTTGACCCGCGCGGCCAGGCCGGCGTCGGGTAGCCAGCGCGCCAGTGGATGGCCGGTGCTGGCCGATTCTTCCGGCGCGTCGATCAGCTCGGCCATCATGCGGTTCATCGAGCGCACGCGGCGCTCAGCGTCGATGACCAGCAATCCTGCCGGCATGCCGTCGATCACTTGCTCGAGGTAGTTACGGTTCTGGCCGAGCAGCGCGTGGGCGTCCCGCAGCGCATGCGCCTCGCTGGTGGCCTGAATGAGTTGGGCGGCTGTGGCGTGCAGGTCGGTCGCCGCAACTGGGTGCGGTGCGGAAGTCTCGGTCGTCTGGATCATCATGGAAAGCACCTGTGGCTATCCAACGTAATTGAGTGTTATTTTTTGTTGGATACGATTGTTGCATGATAGCAAACCACGCTCGGTCCGGCGACTGTTGTCGATCCTCTGTTGTTATTTTGCGTGAGATTTCTGCGTAGCCAATGAGGTGATTCAAGCTGGACAATGACTGCCGCTGCAGCCGCGCAATGTGGGCAGAGAAAATAAGGTGAGAGTAATCCGGTCCAACCCAACCGGAGTCCACCATGCATTCAGGTTTTCTGCTGTCGCGCGCCGCTGGCGTGCTCGCCATCTTGTGCAGTGCCAGCGCGGCGCATGCCCAGGTCATCGTCACGCTGAACCCGGCGCAGCCAGCGGTTGGCCGCGGCGACAACGTCGTGGTCAGCGTCACGCTGACCAATACCTCGCGCACGGTCCAGCACCTGCTGCGCTGGCGCATGCCGCAGCAGGGCCTCGAGGCGCCGCTGTTCGACGTGCAGCGCGACGGCCAGCCGGTGCGCTACCTGGGCCGCCGCATCAAGCGCGCCGCGCCGGCGCCAGCCGATTACCTGCAACTGGCCCCGGGCGCGGCGCTCACGCACACGATCGAGCTCTCGCGGTTCTACGAAATGAGCATTACCGGCAACTACACGATCCGCTATCGCAGTCCCGCGATGCCGGCGCCGGGCACAGCCGCCAAAGCGGTGGTGGGCGAGCTCGCGTCCAACCCTGTCACGATCTGGATCGACGGCCGCCTGCCGCGCGGCAGCAGGACGGCGATCCTGCCGGATGCAGCGGCCCCTGGCCTGGGCTTTGCCAATTGCACCAATGCGCAGCAGGGCCAGCTGGTGAGCGCGATGGACGCCGGGCGCGCAATGGCGGCCGACAGCCAGGCCTATCTGAGCGCGGGCAAGCCCTACGGCGCGCGGTATGCGATGTGGTTCGGGGCGCAGGATGCCGCGCGCGGCGCGAAGGTCACGGCCAATATGACGGCCATCAACGAGGCATTCGAGAACAAGCCGGTCAGGATCGACTGCGATTGCGACGAGCCGTATTTTGCCTACGTGTATCCGACGCGGCCATACACGGTCTGGGTCTGCAAGGCGTTCTGGGCCGCAGCGACGAGCGGGACCGATTCGCGCGGCGGCACGCTGTTGCACGAGCTGAGCCACTTCGACGTGGTGGCGGCAACCGACGATCACGTGTACGGCCAGAGCGCCGCAGCCGAACTGGCGCGCAGCGCGCCGCAGCGGGCGATCAACAACGCCGATTCGCACGAGTATTTTGGCGAGAACACGCCGGCGCAGGCGAGCCGGTCGCAGGCTGCCGGGGAGTGATCAACCATGATACTGCCTGCAACCACCCTTGCCGCCGCCCTGGCCAACTACCGGCTCGACACGCACAACCGGCCCCTGCGCATGGTGCTGGGCCAGCCCGGCGCCGCCGATGTCACTGCGCTGCTGCCGCACTATGTCAGCGCCAGCGAGTCAGTGTGCGGCGGCCTCGAGCTGCAGCTTCTCTGCTTGTCCGAAAGCGCGACGCTCGAACTGAAGCGTTTTATCGGCGTGCCGTGCGAACTGCAGATCGTGACCGACCGGGGCCACCTGCGCAGGCTGTGCGGGATCGTCACGGCGGCTGCATCGGGCCACAGCGACGGCGGGATCGCGAGCTACAAGCTGACCGTGCGCGACGCGCTGTCGGTCATGGATGCGGCGTGCACCACGCGCGTGTTCCGCAACAAGAGTGAACTCGAGATCATCGAACTGGTCCTCAAAGAATGGCAAAGAAACAATCCCGTGATCGCGTCGACCTTCGACTTCGAGATCGCCAGCAGCCTGCTCAACCGCAAGCTCCCGAAGCGCGCGCTCACGATGCAGTTGAACGAATCGGATGCCGGCTTCATGCGTCGCCTGATGCAGCGCCGCGGCATCGCCTGGTTTTTCCGCCCGGGCAGAACCGACAGGCAGAATCAGGCAGGCGGTGATCTCGCCGGCATCGGCCACACGCTGGTGCTGTTCGATGATGATCAGGAACTGGCGCGCAATGCGGCCGGCGCCATCCGCTTTCACCGCGATGGCGCGACCGAGGAGCGCGACGCGATCACGCTCTGGAGCGCAGAGCGCACGCTGGTGCCCGGCCATACGTCGTTGCACAGCTGGGATTACCTGAACCCGGGCAATGGCGGCTCAACGACCAGTTCGCCGCTGCGCGTCAACCAGGGCAAGACCGGGAACGCGCTGGCCGCCGGCCTGGAACACTATCAGGTGACGGCGCCACATCTTGGCGACAACCGGTCCGACCTGGTGGCCATCAGCGATGCGCTGGTGGCGTACCACGAATTTGTCGCCAAGTGCTTCCATGGTGAAGGCACGGTACGCGACCTGGCCGTTGGCGAGTGGTTCGGTCTGACCGGCCATCCCGAGATCGACAAGCACCAGCCCGAACAGCGCGAATTCGTGGTGACCGCGCAGCGCATCGATGCCGCCAACAACCTGCCGGTGGACGTCAACGCCCAGATCGAACGGCTGTTTGCGCGCAGCGGCTGGGACATCGTCCGGCTTGACGACACTGCCCAAGCGCTGCGCTACCGGTGCCGCTTTACCTGCGTGCGGCGTGGCATACGCATCGTGCCGCCACCACCGGTGATTCCGCAGCCACAGTTGCAGAGCGCGATCGTCGTCGGACCGAAGGACGAGGCCGTGTGGTGCGATCACCTGGGCCGCGTCAGGATCCGTTTCCCGGCAACCCGCGCGCAGGATCACGCACATGCCGCTGGTGCGGGCGCGTCGAGTTCGGATACCGACTCGGCGTGGGTGCGCGTGGCGTCCGGCTGGGCGGGCAATGGCGCCGGCAATCAATGTGGCACGCGCCTGCTGCCGCCCGTGGGCGCCGAGGTACTGGTGGCGTTCGCCGGTGGCGATCCCGACAAGCCAGTCATCATCGCCCAGGTCTATAACGGCGCCGCTCCACCGCCCCGCTTCCGACGCGAAGATGGCCTGCCCGCCAACCGCTACCAGTCAGGCCTGCGCAGCCGAGAAATTCACGGCCAGCGCGGTAACCAGTTGCGGCTCGATGACACGTCTGGGCAGATCAGCGCGCAGCTGGCGAGCGACCATGGGGCGAGCGAACTCAATCTGGGCTACCTGACCGAGCCGCGCCAGGAAGGCCGCGCCAGGGCGCGCGGCGAAGGGGCCGAAATACGCACCGAAGACGCCATTGCTCTGCACGCGGCGCGCGGCATCCTGCTCAGCGCCTGGAAACTGCTGGGCGGTGGGGGCGACAAGGGTGCGCAGCTGGCCCGTGACGATTATCTTGGCCTGCTGCGCGATTGCAGCGAACTGTGCGCGTCACTGGGCAACTACGCCGCGCAGCACAACGGCTTGGCCATCGACACGACCGAGCAAGAGGCGCTGCTGGCGCGCTTCACGGCATGGGAAGACGGCAGCAATACCAAGCCGGAGGCAACGCCGCCGGGCGAACCGGTGATTGCCGTGACGTCCCCGGCGGGGATCGGCTTTGCCAGCTCGAAAGCCGTGGTCAGCTACGCGGGAACCAACGTCGACACGGCCGCGCAACAGCACATGCAACTGACCGCAGGCCAGCGGTTCTCGGTCAATGCCGGCAAAGGACTGTCGCTGTTCGCGCATCACGGCGGGCTGCATGCGATCGCCCACAACGGCAAGCTCCTGATGCAAAGCCAGCACGACGACACGGCCATCGAATCGGCGCAGAACATGCAGCTCACGGCGACGGAGGGCACGGTGACGGTCACGGGCAAGGTCATCCTGCTGGTGGCTGCCGACGGCTCGTTTCTCAAGCTGGGCGATGGCCCGCCCGTATTTGGCAGCAAGGCGCCTCTGCAATTTCATGCGCCGGATTACACATTTGACGGACCTGAATCGATGGCGGCGCAGTTGCCGACATTTGGCGCTGGCGGCGCCGACCAGAAACTGGAACTGCGCTATCCACGGGGCGTAGCGGACGACGATGGCGCCGAACCGCTGGGCGCGCTGGTGAAGGACATGAAGATGCATGTGGCGCTCAGCGATGGCACGAGCCTGGAGGGTGTCAGCGATGCGCAGGGCAAGTCTGAATTGCTGGCGCGCGATGCGATGCATATGGCCGAGATCGTGCTGTCGCGCGGCGGCGAAGACCAATAGGAGAACGAGATGGCCAGCAAATATCCGAAAAGCGAATACGTCATCAAACGCGATAACGCGCTGCTGCAACCCTGTCGCATCAGCGACAAGATCGTCGACGTACCGCGCGAGCAACCCTGCAACATCATCGTGGTGCATGGCGTAAACGATGTTGGCACCAGCTATGGCGCGGTCGAGGAAGGGCTGTGCGCGGGACTGCAGGATCGCCTGCTGCGCAAGTTCAAGCCCGGTACCTACCGGATGCCGGGCGAGGGGGACAAGAAAACGCTGCTGGATGATCCGGATGCGGTGTTTTTCAAGCGCGACACGGCGCCCGACACGGATAGTCCGGTGATCCCGTTTTACTGGGGCTTTCGTGAAGTGGGCAATCTGACGAAAACCGTGAATGGCCAGAAGACGGACCGCAACGGCAATCGCCTCGACAAGGACCTGTCCAAGGGAGGCGGGCCGTTTGGCAATGCCACCAGCACCCTGCCCGATATGTGGAATCGGGGCGTGTTTGCGCCCGCCGATCCGGCGGGCGATCCACTACGGCCGGTCAAGACCGGACCCGGTCGCATGTACATGGTGCTTGCGGCCCGGCGCCTCGCAGCGCTGGTCGCAATGATTCGCCAGTATGAGCCGAATGACACCGTCAACATCGTCGCGCACAGCCAGGGTTGTTTGATCAGTTTGCTGGCACAGGCTTTCCTGATGGAGATGGGTGAGCGTACGGCGGATACGCTGATTCTGACGCATCCGCCGTATAGCCTGGATGAAGGCATGGGCGTGGCGATGCGGACCGCCACCTTTTTTACAGGTGATAGCGACAAGGCCATGGAGGGTTTTTACGACCTGATTACCAGCAGACAGAACGTCCATGCCCGTCTGCAGACGCTGGTCAATATTGTCGCCGGTGTTGCGACGTCAAAGGCAACCTCACCCGTTTTCGGAAAGATCAGCGAGACGGACTCCTGCGGCATGGTGCATGGGCGCTGGAAGGCAGATGCTGATCGCGACAACCGGGGCAAAATCTATTTGTACTTCAGCCCGGAAGACATGACGGTCGCTCTCGACAATATGCGTGGAATTGGCTGGCAAGGGGTACCCGATGCCGTTGCATACATGCGCTACGCACCATCAAATACGGTCAAAGGTTTTAACCAGACAGCGTTATTCGGCTCGATCCCTACAATGGTCGTCACAAACCGCAAGGCCATCGATGAACTGGGACCCACGTTCCGTCAACGAGTATTCACGGCGAAATTGAGACCTGTGGCCGGAATGGGGAAAGCGGCCCCAGTGCTGATCGGCCAGCCACCACATGATTTTGTGTTACGACTACCGGGAGAGGACGATCATGCCCATGTGGCAGCCAGCGGCCGTATGCTGCGTGAATCTCTACCTGAGGTCAACACCGGTCATCCGTTGCAGCGTCATGGCATTCGAACGATCAATGGTGAGTCCCTAAAGAAGCCTTGCCAGGCGGACGTTCAAGGCAATCAAGTTAATGCAGAAAAGGTTCCGACGCATTCGATGCTCGCGCACCTCAAGCGCGAAAAACGCGGACCCTGTGAGGAAGTCGATCCGATTGACGCCGCTATCGCCGTTACGAGCGATAAAGGCCTGCTTGTCAGGACCGTAGGGCTGCCGGCGTCCGTTGTCGCATCGATCGAGCGCGGAGGGACTGATGACGTCTCGGAGCAAGACCGTCAACGGCTGGAAGTCGCTTACAACAATTCCCGAGTCCCAGGCAACACCAATCCGGATGACATGTCGCGCATCTTATGGGCCACGCGCTACAAACATGTCATTTCCGCGCAGGTACAGGAAAGTCCGAATGCTGCAAGGCTGCGCTGGCAACAGGAAGTCAGTCCGAAATCGTTTCATAGCGCGATTTTTGGAAGCAGAAAAAATCACCGGCAGGTCACTGCATACGATTTGTCGATTGGAAGCGGCAAGGCGGTGAGTGATCCGACGTTTTATGCCTATTTGCGCGCAGTGGCGGATTGGCGGCTGAAGAAACCCAACCAGCTCACCCAGCCGAGACCGGGCATATTGACCTGGGACTCGTTTCTCAAGTTATACCGGGCCTATTACGATAACGAACCCAATTGGAGAAAGCAGCTTATCCAGGGAAGCGTCGGATATTACAGTAGCGGCATCCTTCCGGACGGGCTTCCTTTACTAGCTGGAAAACTATGGGACATAGTCATCTCAGAAACAACATCAGGCAAGTGCGTCGTAGCATCTCCGAGTAAAGGAAAATCATGAACAAAGTTTCGCCTGATGAATTACTGATCTCCCCACCAAAGGCATGGAAATACATTGCCGGAGCTGTGATCGCATTTCCTGTTTTTTTCCTGCTATGGGTTGTATTTGATCTCAGAGTATTGCGCCCTGAATTAGCAAATCTGGACATGGAGACTACGATGGAAAAATTGCGCTGGTTCGGTATCCCTCTTCTCGTGATAACTGTTCTGTTCGGCGGAAAGTGGCTGTTTGATGTAAGTGCGGCTCAAGGCCGCGAACGCATGTGGCAGAAAAAGATCCAACAACTCAAGCAAGAGAAACTCATCAAAAAAGAATCCGAGCAATCCAGACGCGAGTACGTGCTTGAAGTACTGGGACTTGGCATCACAGTCGAGCAGTATCGCCAGGGGAAACTGTGGAACATATTGCAGAAAGGGGGCCCGTATACCAGTATTCGGGAACCTGATCCGAGCAAGTACCCATGGACCGGGATCGACAAAATGGGACAAACCGGCGGTCGGGCTTGCGACGCACTGGAAAACGGCGTCAATCCTTCGCCAATGTTTTGGGGGGTACCATCGCTGTATGCAGGCGGTCCGTATGACAACCCCAAGGATCCTCCCAGCGATATTTCCCCGATAGCTGGTCTTGCTGCCAGCGCTGAGGGAACTGGGATGGCATGGCACTTGTTCTCAATCGGTCCCTGGCAGCTCAGCGAAAGACCAGACCAACTTCTCGAACAGGCGTTCGCGTTTTTCGATGCGTACCCGGATTTGCCGTACATCGTGTTGCTCAGCACCGAAAGTGATTCAGATCGCGACGATGGGCAGGGGCCTGACAAAGAAAGTCGAGTACGGATTGGGCACTATATTCCGGCTTATTCCGATGCCACAGCGGTCTTCATCCTGGCAAGACGAGAGCGGGTCGAGCCACTGCGCCCCTATGTATGGGAAGACCCGGACAACGACTATCTACAAGAAACCCTGCGCCAGATGTACTACCAACTCATGAGCACAGTACCCATGCGCCCGGAACTGAAAGCCGAATGGCCCCACATCACCAGACAACCCACCGTCGCCGAATGGCTCCCTGCCGCCGCCAAATTCGCCAAGGCCCCTGTGTTCGATCGAAAAGAAAGCACCCTGCTCGACGACTACAAACGCTGGGCCAATCCGCCCCCGAAAGACTGGAAGCCCACCCCCTGGTTCCCGATCCCCTGGAACCGCAATCAGCTCGCCGCCTTCGACGCCCTTCCCTCGATGGGCTTCATCCACCGCCCCGTGTTCGTCAAGTTCGAGGACGACCAGGGCAAACCGGTCAAGCGCCGCGACGCGCGTCAAAAGCTGCTGGAAGCCGGCTGGCAGCAGGCGCTGCAAACGCTGCCCGAAGCGCAGCGCGCCGCAGGCCCGGCGCGCATCATCGCCGCGTTCAACCACGACACCGAACAGAAGATCACGCTGGCCGGCACGCTGCACGCGTATGCCGCGCAGGGCGGTACGGACATCGACACCGGCAAGACCTCACAGTTCATCGATACCGACCAGCGCATGGGCAATACCGGCGCAGCGACCTTCTTCGTGCAGATGGCCGTGGGCGTAATGGGCAGCTATATCGACGGCGGCGCCTCGGCCGCGATCAATCTGCGTGACCCGGCCGGTGCCAGCATCGTGTTCATCAGCCCGCCGAGCAAGGAACGACGCGAGGCACAAGGCGCAAACATCTTCAAGCACATCGTGCAGCCGTCGATCGACCCGGACAACTACAAGCCGCCAACGGTGGCGTCGGTACTGGGCGCCGAGGCGGATGCAAGCCCCGAACACGACATCGCAGCTGACTGAATCACCATCACAAGAGAGGCTCAATCATGCGCAATATCATCAGGCTCGGCGACGCCACCTCGCATGGCGGCAAGGTTCTCAGCGTCAGCGCGCGGCATGTCAGTGTGGGGGGCATTCCGGTAGCGTGCGTGGGCGACACCTGCAGTTGTCCCATCAAAGGTCACAACGGCTGCAAGATCGTCAGCGGCTCGGCGCACCATAAAATCGACGGCAGTTTGATTGCCTTCGATGGCGACAAGACGAGTTGTGGCGCGACGCTGATCGCCAGCGCCACCAATTGCAAGGTGCCGTGATCAGCGCGCGGCCATCCTGACCGTGTGCGAGAACTTCACCGGCAGCGCCGGGCTGCTCTTGATGCCGCCCGCGTCGAGCTTGCGCAGATCGGTCACCCACGGGCCGGCATACCGGATCTCGTAACTGTGCTGTCCCGGCTTGAACGCATACGCCTGCGTGATGTCCAGCGTGTTCAGGTAGGTCGTCTGCGGCTTTATTTCAAGGTAATCGGCAGCGTTCAGCGGGCCGCGCTTGACCATGCGGCCCGTGTACGCGACCGTGTCCGTCAGTGAGCTCAGCGCAAACCGTGGGGCGCTCAGATCGTCGCCCAGCGCAATTTCGCGCGGGATCCATACCGGCGCATCACCCCGGTTCTCGATCAGTACCCGTACCTTGACCTTGCCGGCCCCGGTTTCCACTTCGAGCCGGTGATGGACGTTCACCTTGGCCTCCACGGCGTTGACCACACCAACCAGGCTGACCAGCGACAGCACCATTGCCAGCTTGGCCGCCGGCGAGCTTCGTTTGACATGCATTGCGACTCCTCGAGGATTCACGGCAGGCGTCACCCGCGCGACGCTGCCTGTCGATTATGGCATGAATCCATCAATACATTCACGGAAGTATGTTACCGCCGGTCTCGGGCAGCGCGGCCAGGATCATCACCGCCACGCGCCGGTTGCGCGCCTTGCCGATCTCGTCGCTATTGGGCGCCACGGGCCGCGTCGCCGCAAAGCCGATCGCCGACAGGCGCACCTCGGACACGCCGTTGGCGGCGAACAGCCGCACCACGCTGCTCGCGCGCGCGGTCGACAGTTCCCAGTTCGATGGATACAGCGGATTGGCAATCGGCAGGTCGTCGGTATGGCCTTCGACCTCGATGCGGTGCGTATCGTTCCTGAGCAGGCCAGCCACCTGCGCGAGGATTTCCTGGCCTTCGCCGTCGAGCACTGCTTCGCCCTGCGGGAACAGCACGCTCGCGTTGATCTCGACGCTGATGCCGCGCGCGTTCTGGATCACCCGTACCTGGCCCGACTTCACCAGCGGCAGCAGGGTTGCCGACAGTTCGCGCGCCATCACGCCCATCTTTTCCTGCTCGCGCCGCGCTGCCTCGTTGCGGCGGCGGTTGATGATGTGCGACAGCGGCAGCACGGGTTCGACGTTGGTGTTGACCTGGGTGGCTGCGCCGCGGCCGCCGAATGCATTCCCGAGCGCATCGGACAGCACCTGGTACTTGCCCTCGTTGACAATGGAGATGGCGTACATGACGACGAAAAACGCGAACAGCAGCGTGATCAGGTCGGCGTACGAAATCAGCCAGCGCTCGTGGTTTTCGGTGGGAACATCGTCGTCGTAGCGCTTGCGGGCCATGGCGCTGGCCTAGTGGTGCGTGAGCAGGCTGGCGACGCGTTCGTCGACGACGCGGCCGTGGTCGCCGCTGGCCAGGTCGGAAAAGACTTCGGCCAGGATCTCGTACTGCGATACCTTGTCGCTGACGATGGCCTTGAGCTTGTTGCCCACCGGGTAAAAGAACAGATTGGCCATGCCCACGCCATACACGGTCGAGACGAATGCCACCGCGATGCCCGAGCCCAGACGGGCCGGATCGGACAGGTTTTCCATCACGTGGATCAGGCCCAGCACGGCGCCCAGGATGCCGATTGTCGGCGAGTAGCCGGCGGCCGATTCCCAGATGCGCGCCGCCTGGCGCTGGGCGAATTCGTAGCCGTTGATTTCGTGTTCGAGCAGGCTGCGCACTTTCTCGGGCGCGATGCCGTCGACCACCAGGCGCAAGCCCTTGGCGACGAACGGGTCGGCCTTGCTCATGAATTGTTCGAGCGACAGCAAGCCATCGCGGCGCGCCGTCAGGCTCCATAGTGCGATTTCGCGCGACAGTTTCTGGCGCCCGTTTTTTGGTGGCACGAATACCCAGCGCAACATGGTGATGCCGCGCAAGAAGGTGCGCGTCTCGCTTTGCAGCAGCACGGCGCCGAAGGTGCCGACCACCACGATGGCAAATGCGGCAGGCTGGATCAACGACGAGAACTTGCCGCCGTCGAGGGTGTAACCGAGAAAGATGCCGGCGATCGCCAGCACCAGGCCGATTACGCTGGCCCAGTCCATAATTGCTCCCGTAAGGTGGTGCGCAAACGTGCGACGGCCTGGGTGTGCAGCTGCGACACCCGCGATTCACTCACGCCCATCACGGCGCCGATTTCCTTCAGGTTCAGTTCTTCTTCGTAGTACAAGCCCATCAGGAGCTTTTCGCGCGGCGGCAGCTTGTCGATCGCGTCGATCACGGCCTGGCGAAAATCGGTTTCCATCAGGCTGCGCAGCGGGTCGGCATCGTCCACCGCGTAGCGATCGAGAAAGTTGTCGCTGCCTTCGTCGGCATGAAAGTCTTCGTAGTACAGCAACTGGTGGCCGCCCGAGTCGGCCAGCATGTCCTGGTACTCGTCGAGCGAGATCTTGAGCGATGCGGCCACCTCGGATTCGCTCGGCGGGCGGCCAAGGCGCTGCTGCAGCGACTGCATCGCGCCCTCGACCTTGCGCATGTTCTGGCGCGTGCTGCGCGGCATCCAGTCGCTGGCGCGCAGCTCGTCGAGCATCGCGCCGCGGATGCGCAGCACGGCATAGGTCTCGAACTGCGCGCCGTGGTCGTCTTCGTAGCGGTTGATCGCATCGAGCAAACCAATCATGCCGGCCTGGATCAGGTCATCGACCTCCACCGAAGGCGGCAGCTTCGCCTTCATGTGGTGGGCAAGACGCTTTACCAACGGCATATGCTCCGTCAGCAAAGAATTCTTGTCCGCTTTCCCTTTGACCGTATACATGCTGGCGTATGTCTTTTTCTTTATATGTCGTTAGCGACGGTGTCAGGAACCGATGGACGTGCTGCCCTGGCGGCCGAACTGCGGCAGTGCGGGCAGTGCGAACTTTCCGGCCAGCTGGCGAAACGCAACCGATGCGCCGGCCAGCGGGAACGCGTCGACCACGGCCCGGCCCAGGCGCGCAGCGCGGTGCAGGTATTCGTCGGCCGGCACGGCGCCCATGAAACTGAGCTTGACGGCCAGGTAACGTGTTGCTGCCAATGACATATTATCGTATACCACCTTGGCCTCCCCCTCGGATGCGCCGGTTACCAGGATGCCGAATGGCCGGCGGCCCAGTTCCTGCGTCAGGCGCTTGATGAGCGAGTAGGCATTGGTGATCGACGCCGCACTGGTGGACACCTGGATCACGATCTCGGAACTGGACATCAAGGGCACCGGAAATTCGCCGTCCGGGCCCAGTTCGCCATCGACGATGACGATGGCCGCCTGCGTGGCCAGCACGTCGAACGTCTTGCTCAGGCGCCGCACATCGTCGGTCGATTCGGGCGTGCCCATCGGCACGACCGAGAAGCCTTGCGGGGCCGGATGGATTACCTGGTTCAGCGCGCTTTCCTGGCGCGCCACCTGCAGCAGCGAGGCGCAGCGGTTCAGGCCCAGGCGGCGGGCGACGCCGTACTCGACGTTGCAGGCATCGACGATCAGTACTTCGTTGCCGGCCTGGGCCAGCGAGGCGCCCAGGTTCACCAGCATCGCGCCCTTGTCGTCTTCTGGCGTGGCCGACAGGAACGTGACCACGCGCGGACGCGGGCCTTGCAGCATGCGGCGCAGGCCTTCTGCCTGGTCGAAGTCAAAACTAGCCATGCGACACCTCGCGGCGGTTGGCCTTTGCGGTGGCTGCCATCAGCATCGGCAGATCGGCATCAAGAGGCGCCTCGCCGTGGTTGCGGAAAGCGCGGTCGATCAGCATCGCGCTGTCGGCCACGTGCAGGTCTTCCGGCACGCGCTGGCCGTTCGACACGTAATGGAGTTTGAGCTTCTGGCGAATGACGATGTCGAGCACGCCGCCGGTTGAGGCGGCTTCGTCCATCTTGGTCATGATCGCGCCGTGCAGGCCGCTGCCCTGGTAGGCGCGCACGACTTCGTTCAGCGTCTCGTTGGTCGACGTCGAGTTCAGGCACAGCAGGCGCTTGACTTCGGCACCCGAGCCCGACAGCATCGCGACCTGCTCGGCCACCATGTGGTCGCGCTGCGACATGCCGATGGTGTCGATCAGCACCGTGTGCTTGTTGCGCAGTTCTTTCAGCGCGATGCGCAGATCGGCCTCGTCCTTCACCGAGTGCACCATCACGCCGAGGATCTTGCCGTAGATGCGCAGTTGCTCGTGACCGCCGATACGGTAGGCATCGGTGGTGATCAGGGCCAGCTTGTCCGGGCCGTGGCGCATCACGCAGCGCGCGGCCAGCTTGGCCGTCGTGGTGGTCTTGCCCACGCCGGTCGGGCCGACCAGCGCGAACACACCGCCTTCGGACAGCATCGCGTCTTCGTTGCCGATGGTCGCAAGGTTGCGGGCCAGCACGGTCTTCACCCAGCGCATGGCTTGCGCCGCGTCATTGGTAGCCGGCATTTTTTCAATGATGTAGCGCGCCAGCGTGGCAGAGAAACCGGCGGCCAGCATTTCGCGCAGCACTGTGGCCTTGTGGGGTTCGCGCTGGGCAGTCGAGCCCCACGACAGTTCGGCCAGCTGGGTTTCCATCAGGCCGCGCATGGCGCGGATTTCGCTTATCATGTTGCTGACTTCAGAGCTCGCCGACTCCTTGGCCTGGGTGATGGCGGCGCTCACCATGGCGGTCATGGCGGCCATGTCGATGGTCGGTTCAGGCGCGGGTGCGCGGCGTTCGGCGTAGGTCGCGGCCGGTTCAGCCGGGGCCAGCGGCGCCACGGGCGCGACATAGGCAGGCGCAACCGGCGAGTTCATGACCGGACCGGCATCCTGGTAGCGGCGTGCCGGCGTGGCACGCGGGGCAGCGGGTGCGAGTTCGTCGAAGTGCTGCAGCTGCGGTTTTGGCTGGGCCATGTCGGAATCGGCGACAGGCGCGGACAGCGAGGCGACATCGTCGTTGTCGAGCGCCAGAATTTCGACGGCGCCGTCGACCGGACGGTTGGACAGGATGACGGCATCCGGGCCCAGGGCTTCGCGCACCTTGCGCAAGGCATCCCGGGAAGTTGCCGCTGTAAATTTCTTCACTTTCATCGTGGTTCTCCGCACTTCAATCTATGTTCTGCATGACGGGCACATGCCCATCGATAAGAATCATTATTGTCGATGCCGTGCGGAAACGATCAACCGAGAAGGATGGGGAAAAGGGTCTATTTCCCCATAATCAGAAAAAGTGATACCAGTTTATTGCGACTTGGCAGCATCTGTACAGGTCTCACCGAGGATTGCGCTGGCGCAGGAAGATGGCGTTCGGGTGCCGATCTTGCGGATACTGGCCGGGTCGAATCGTGACTGGCACGACTGGCGTGCCGCAAACGCCCATCAGGAGCCCCCCCCCATGGCACGCTCGATCCGGCTGATCTACCGTAACGTACAGGGCCGTGTACGCCGCAATTTCAACTGGCCCGGTCTCACCGAGAGTTCGGCCGTTCTCATCACGGCCGCAGAATGGAAAGCGGTGCTCGACCCGTTTGATTCACCGCCCGGCCGCCCTCACCTGGGCGAAGCCAATGTGTATGTCACCAATATCGGGCCGCACGATCCCGAAGGTGGCGCCGGCGGCGTCGAGTTTCATCTGCATGTCGACTGGGACAGTCCACTGCATGTCCTCGTGACGATCACCGATCTGGGGCCGATCGAACAGCAGATCGTGATTGGCTAGGCGTCATGGCGCCCCCGCTGTGGCAGCGTCATCGGTTGTGACACCTCAGCGACTGCCTGCACCAGCTACCTATGATCAGAAGCTTCTCAACCAGGCTTCAAGGGGTTCCATATGGTCGAATGTACGTTCAAACTCAACGGTAAGCCGATGAGCACATTTGAAATGCGCTCTTTAAAATTTCCAGCCTTTTCGGGCTTGGACAACCAGGTAAACCGCAGGGAGTTCATTTGCAACGCGAATTCCGGTCCGATTCCTCCGGGTGTCTACTACCTGCTCGATCGCCATTCTGGCGGTAAGCTGGGAGCGCTCCGCGACGTATTCACCGGCCGGTCTGACTGGTTTGCCCTCTATGCCGCGGATGGCAACGTCGATGACGAATTTTTTTGCGACAGGGTCAAACGGGGCAACTTCCGTCTGCATCCAAAAGGACCAGCCGGTATCAGCAGAGGCTGCATCACCATCGAGCGGGAAGTCGACTTCAACATTTTGCGCGCTCACATCAAGGCGACGACCGAGATGACCATCCCCAATAGCACGTTGACAGCTTACGGCCGGGTGACTGTCACGTGAAGAAAATTTTCGTGCGAAGCCTGCTGACGATATGGGTACTGGTCGCTACCGCTGCACTTGCCCGCTTCTGGCTGACATACCACTACCTCTTCCCGCAGGTGCCAATTCCCTTCTTTATCTGGGTCAGCGATCTGTACGGCGCAACCAACGGTGAGGAAATGGCCGATGTCGAGTTGCTTGTCGCTCTGGTCGGTGCACTGGTGATCGTACTGATCGTCACATCGACCGGCATCCATATCTTGCGCAAACTACGCAGATCTCCGCTGGCGCACCACTAGCCAAGGCAGCGCACAAGCGCTGCCTTGGCGATTACATCGGCACGCCAACCAGGCTCGTCACGCGAATCGTCTTGGTCTCGGGCACTTCGGCATGCGACAGCACCTTGAGGGCCGGCACGGCGCGGCGCAGGAAGCGCGACAGCAGTACGCGCAGTGGCGCCGGCACCAGCAGCACGGGTGACAGGCCCATCTGCTCTTGCTGGTTGGCGGCATGCGCTGCCTGCTGGGCGATCGTATCGGCCAGGCCCGGCTCGATGCCGGTACCGTCGCCACCGGCGCCCATCGCCTGCATCAACAGGCGCTCGAGGCGGTTGTCCAGAGTCATCACCGACAATTCGTTCTCGCCCGGGAACAATTGCTGGACGATCGCACGCCCCAGCGACACGCGCACCACGGCGGTCAGTTCGGCCGGGTCTTGCGTCATGCCGGCGTGCTCCGACAGCGCCTCGATGATCGAGCGCATATCGCGGATGTGCACGCCTTCGACCAGCAGGTTTTGCAGCACTTTTTGCAGCGTCGACAGCGACACGACTTTCGGTACCAGGTCTTCGACCAGTTTCGGGGTCTCCTTGCCCAGGTGGTCCAGCAGCGCCTGCACTTCCATGCGGCCCAGCAGTTCCGACGCATGCAGCGTGATCAAGTGGTTCAGGTGCGTGGCAACCACGGTGCCGGCATCGACCACGGTGTAACCCATGCTTTGCGCTTCGTCGCGCAGGCTCGCTTCGATCCAGGTCGCCGGCAGGCCGAAGGCCGGGTCGGTGGTGACCACGCCTGGCAGCGTGCCGCTGGCCATGCCCGGGTTGATCGCCAGGAACTGGCCGTTGAGTGCTTCGCCGTTACCCACTTCGACGCCCTTGAGCGTGATGCGGTATGCCGACGGCTTGAGTTCCAGGTTGTCGCGGATGTGCACTGGCGGCGCCAGAAAACCCACTTCTTGCGCGAACTTCTTGCGGATGCCCTTGATGCGCTTGAGCAGCTCGCCGCCCTGGTTCTTGTCGACCAGCGGAATCAGGCGGTAGCCCACCTCCAGGCCCAGCGTATCGACCGGCATCACATCCTGCCAGGTCGCTTCTTCGCTCTCGGCCGGCGCCGTGCGGGCGGCGGCGGCGGCATCGGCCACGGCAGCGGCCTCCGCCTGTGCCGGCGCTTCCTTCTTGCGCTTCGAGATAAAGTAGCCACCGGCAGCAAGCGAGCCGGCCAGCAGCAGGAAGACCATGTTCGGCATGCCAGGGATCATGCCCAGACCGCCGATGATGGCGGCCGTGATGTACAGCGCTTCGGGACGGGCGAACAGTTGGTTGGTCAGCTGCGAGCTGACGTCTTCATCGTTGGCCACGCGCGAGACGACCATACCGGCCGCGATCGAGATGATCAGCGAAGGAATCTGCGCAACCAGGCCATCACCGATGGCCAGCAGCGTGTAGATCTTGGTCGCTTCGCCGATGGCGAGGTCGTGCATGACGACGCCGACGATCAGACCGGCGATCAGGTTGATCACGGTAATCATGATACCGGCGACGGCATCGCCCTTCACGTACTTCGAAGCACCGTCCATCGCACCATAGAACTCGGCCTCTTGCGAGACTTCCTGGCGGCGCTTGCGCGCTTCGTCTTCGCCGATCAGGCCAGCGTTCAGGTCGGCGTCGATCGCCATCTGTTTACCCGGCATGGCGTCCAGCGCAAAGCGTGCACCGACTTCGGCGATACGGCCCGCGCCCTTGGTCACGACCGAGAAGTTGATGATGGTCAGGATGATGAAGACAACGATACCAACGGTGTAGTTACCGCCGATCAGAAAGTGGCCAAAGGCCTCGACGACCTTGCCGGCAGCGGCGCTGCCCGTGTGCCCTTCGGTCAGCACGATACGGGTCGAGGCGACGTTCAGCGCGAGGCGCAGCATCGTCGAGACGAGAAGGATCGATGGAAAGGCCAGGAAGTCGAGCGGCTTGACCGTGTACAGCGCGGTCAGCAACACGATGATCGACAGCGCAATATTGAAACTGAAAAACACGTCCAGCACGAACGCCGGCAGCGGCAAGATCATCATCGCCAACAGCATGATGATCAGAATCGGCGCCGCCGCCTTGCCGCCTTGTGCTCCAAGGCCGCTCATCCAGGCTGGCAGTTTCATGCTGTTGGTCATTCAGTTGCTCCATTATCGGGTGCCGGTCGCTGTTGCGAGGCCGGGTTCAGCGGGTCCATCTCGGCAGGTACTTTCAACCTGGTCGGGCGATCCGGGTAGTCGCCCTCGCCCTTCTTGTACGCCCGCAGCTGGTACACGTAGGCCAGCACTTCCGCCACCGCCGAGTACAGCTTTTCCGGAATCTCTTCATCGATCTCGGTGTGCTTGAACAGGGCGCGGGCCAGGGCCGGGGCTTCGAGCATGGGCACCTTGTTCTCAGCGCCCATTTCGCGGATCTTGGCCGCGATATCGTCGACGCCCTTGGCCACCACCCGCGGCGCACCCTTGCCATCCGCGTACTTCAGTGCGACTGCATAGTGGGTCGGGTTAGTAACGATCACATCAGCAGTAGGGACATTTTGCATCATCCGGCCCCGGGCCATTTCGCGCTGCATCTGCCGAATCTTCCCCTTAATCTGAGGATTGCCGTCCGATTCCTTCGATTCCTGGATCACTTCCTGGCGCGTCATCTTCAGTTTGTCTTTCCAATGCCACAACTGATACGGGCCATCGATGAGCGCAATCACCCCCAGCGCGCCGGTGATGAACAGGAACGAACGGCCGATCATGTCGCCGACGTGGGCGCTGCTTTCATTGAGCGGCTCGACCGCCAGGCCCAGCATCGCCTCTTTCTGGCCGCTGACGACGATCCAGGCCACCACGCCGATGATGATGGTCTTGATGATGGCTTTGAATAACTCGACCAGCGCGTTCTTGGAGAACATATTGCCGATACCCTTGATCGGGTTGAGCTTGCCGAAGTTCGGCATGAATGCCTTGGACGAGAACAGCCAGCCGCCGATCAGCAGCGGCGAGATCAGGGCGATGAGCATGATGGCGCCGGCGATCGGCAGGCAGGCCAGCATCACGCTGACGATGTCGTTGAGAATGCGTTCGAGCAGGATATTGGGATTGAAGATTTGCTCGCGGTCGAGCGTGAGACCGGACTTCAGGGATGTCGCCAGTCTGCCGACGAGCATGCCGCCAAATGCCCACAGGCAGGCGCCGGCCGTCATCAGGACAGTGAACGTCGCCAGCTCGCGCGATCGGGGAACGTCGCCTTCTTCGCGCGCTTTCTCGATCTTTCTGGGCGATGCGTCTTCGGTCTTTTCTGCGTCGCTGTCATCCGACATGCTGCCCCCGCTCGATTGCTCTTGAATGTCTTAGCGGCACCTTTGTACCGCGCGAGCGAGATTATCGCTGAAATTGCCGTGCGGACAGGTCGAGAACAAGCGGGGAAACCCGCCCCAGTTCAGGGACGGCGTCGTGCGGGCTGCAGCCCGGGTGAAAATTACATGCGCCGGCGCGCGAGGACCGGCGCTGCCTGCTTGTGGCTGTGATCGGCCAGGCCGCCAGGCTGGTTGGCGGCGGATGGGTTGGCAATGCGGGCAACAACCAGGCCGGACGTCGTGCCCTGGCCATTGCTGCTGGTGGTAATGAGTGGCTTGACCGCCACCGGCTTGACGACGACGGTGGCTGCCTTCGGCGCCAGCGGCGCGGCCGCCACTGGTATGACGATCGGCGCGTGGCGGCGCCGGGCGCGCCAGGCCGCGACGACCAGCGCGTACACGCCCAGGTACAGCGCGAAGCTGGCCAGCGCGCCCTGCACCAGCACCTCTGGCTCGCCCGCATAATTGACGGCCAGCGCGGCCGGCACCAGAGCGATGCCCCACGAGACTGGCGAGACGAAGGCATTGCGCAGCGGTGGCGGCAGCATGCGCAGGTAGCGCGCAGTGATCGCCGTCTTGACCAGGCTGTGCAGGTGCCAGCTGTCCGGATGGCCCGGATGGCGCCGGCACCACAGGCGACGCATGATCGTGAAGACGGTTTCGAATACCGGGTAGGCGCAGGCCAGCAGAGGCGCCCAGGCCGACACGGACGGATTGCGGTAGACCAGCATGACCGACAACCAGGCCAGCAGGAAGCCGAGCAGGTAGGCGCCGCCATCCCCAAGGAACAGCTTGCCTAAGGGGAAATTGACGAGAAAAAAGCCTGCAGTGACGGCGCAGATCACGAAGCACAACTGCGCCAGGTGAATATCGCCGGCGCCCAAGGCGATCAGGCCCAGCGTACCGAGGCCGATGACGACCGTCCCGCTGGCCAGGCCATTGAAACCATCGATGATATTGACGGCATTGGCAACGCCGCCGACAGCAAACGCGGTAAACAACACGGAGAAAGGCAACCAGCCGAGCATGCCGTCGAGCAGTGGCAGGCCCGTGTGCTGCAACGTGACGCCCGTGAGGAACCAGCACACCACGCCACTGCCGATGGTGGCCAGCAGGCGGGTGCGCACGGAGACGGTGCGGGTCAGGTCTTCGGCCAGGCCAAAGACGAAGGCTGGCAGCGAGGCAACGAGAACTGGCAGCAGTAAATCGCGCTGCGCTTGCGGCAGGACGCCGAGCGCCATCCAGAGGCCGGTCATGATGGCGGCGCCGCCAATACGCGGGGTTGGGGTGATATGGAATTTCTGCACGCCACGCGTTGCATC
Source organism: Massilia sp. MP_M2 (assembly GCF_039123635.1). Lineage (NCBI taxonomy): Bacteria > Pseudomonadati > Pseudomonadota > Betaproteobacteria > Burkholderiales > Oxalobacteraceae > Massilia > Massilia sp. MP_M2. Next base: position 65,006 of record NZ_JBCHJF010000011.1, on the reverse strand, counting down.
AAGCGAGTAGCGACCATGCCAGCGTGTGGTGAGCACGAGCAGGAGCGATACGATCAGCGATGTGGCGAAGCCGATTTCGAGGCCGGCTAATGGCAAGTTATAAATACTCATAGAACCACTTTGTTAACCCGGCAATTCTATCGCATTTCGGGTCGCTTCTTCCCGATTCGTGTTGACACAGACTTTCTCGCACAATCCCACTCATGATTATCGATGTCATACAAGCCCTTGATTGTGAACGACTTATTGAGCAATTTTAGGTACGTTGCGCTGCAACAATCAATAGTACAGATACTTCTCCTACCATTTCTCCACAAATTGTTACACTTTTCTCTAGTGATATTCAGATAGATTTATTTCTTATTACCCAATTGGGGCAAATCATGGCGCGACGATATTCAACCGCACGAGTGTTCTATTCGATCGTCATGTTATGTCTGGGCGCCGTGCATTCGGCGCATGCCATCCCTCAGGGCGCCGCATCGCCCGACCTGCTCGAAGCGCGGGCGCGGCTGCAGGAAGCCGAAGCCCGGCAGGCGATCGCCGAAGCCGAGCGCGCCGAATTGCTGGCGCGCCTGCCGCCGGCGCAGGCCAGGACACTGGGCGGCAGCGTCGATATCCGCGGGTTCGGCGCCGCCGGCCTGGCACGCGCCGTCGACCTGACGCTGGTACTGGCAGCCGAAATTTGCCAAATTCTGCCGCCTGGGCGCGTCGTCATCCTGTACGACGCGTCCGTCAGCCAGGGCATCGTGGTGGCGCGCACGGTCGACGCTGCGCTGCTCCGCGAGGCGCAAGAATTGGCTGCGCGCAACGCCGAGCTGCAGCGCTATATCGAGACCAGCTCGACACCTGGCGCGCGCCGGCGCAGCGCCGTGCTGCTTGCCTGGCTGACAGCGCCGGCGATGGTGCTGCGCGCCGGCGCCGATCTGGCCAACCTGTTCAAAACCGACACCACGCTGGCCGGTACCGCCTACGGCGACGGCGCCCGCGCCCTGTTTGCCAGCGCCATGGCGCGCAACTGCCCTGCCCGCCTTGCTGGACTGAGCGGCGGCTATATGGGCGAACTCGACGTCACGCGCCACGCGGCCCTGCTGGAACGGGTGCGGCTGGTGGGACTGGAACGCGCTGCACTCGCGCGCCACGTCGATGTACTCGACGCGCTGGCCGCCACCGCCAAGGGCGAGAGCAAAAAAGAGCTGGCCGCCGTCGCGGCCGCTGCGACGGGACAGCTCAAGGCGGCCGACAGCTTCATCGACTCGCTGCGCGCGGGCGAAGCAAGCGACAAGAGCCCGCTCTTCACGACGGCGCGCTATCTCGGCCAGGCCGAGCGTAGCGCCGGTGCACTAGTGCTCGATGTCGATCTGCGGCTCGAAGGTCTTGCCGTACAGCGCGATCATCTGTTCACGGGCGAGCGCCTGGCCTTGTCGGGCGTGGCCTTTCTCTGGTACCGGCTGCATGAACCGGATGGGCGTCTGATACGTGCCGATGCGCTGCGCCGGATCAGCCGGCCGGTGCAGGTCAATCTGCGCGGCGTGCCAGGTGGCGCTGGCTTCTGGGACGAGCCCGGCGTCAGGATGCCGCAGCCTTGAGCGTCTGCTCGATCGCGCCGAACAGCGATTTGCCATTCCCGTCGAGCATCTCGATGCGCACCGTATCGCCAAAGCGCATGAATGGCGTGACCGCGTCGCCGCCATCGGCCATCTCGATCCAGCGTGCCTCGGCAAGGCTGGCGTAGCCCGGCGTATGGCGCCGGGTGGTCCGGTTCGATACCACGCCCGAGCCCACGATCGTCCCGGCCGTCACCGGCCGCGTCATCGCCAGCGCCGACAGCAGCTGCGCAAAATTGAACGTCATGTCCTCGCCCGCCTCGAGTGTGCCGACCGGATTGCCATTGAAGCGCACGCGCAGGGGCAGCGCGGCTTTTCCGGCAGCCCAGGCGTCGCCCAACTCGTCCGGCGTGACCGCCACCGGTGCAAATGCGGTAACTGGTTCAGCCTGCAGCAGGCCGAAACCCGCAGCCAGGGCATCCGGCAGCAGATTGCGCAGCGTGATGTCATTGGCCAGCAACAACAGGCGAATCTGGCCCAGCGCCGTATCGGGCGTCGCGCCCTGGCGCAGGTCGCCGCTGATGATGGCCAGCCCGGCGCCAAAGTCGATGCCCCACTCTTCGCGCGCCAGCACCAGGTCTTGCGTGGGACCGAGCAAACCATCGCCCGCAGCCTGGCGCAGCTGCGGCGCTTCACGCCAGGCAGCCGGAACGCTGCGTCCAAGCCCGCGCTGTTCCAGGTCGTGATGGTGCAGATAGGTGGCGCCATACACGCGGGTGCTGGCGCGCGGCAGTGGCGCCATGCAACGGGTGGGGTCGAAGTCGAATGCCCGGCGCGCCGCGGTGTCCCCCTTGCCGTCATTCAGCTGACGGTAGAGTGCATCGAGTTGCGGGGCAATGAAGGCCCAGTCATCGAGCGCGGCGCGCAAACTCGGCGCGATGCCGTCGGCAATGTGGGCAGTAGACAGGTCGCGCGACACCACGGCCAGTTGGCCGTCACGGGTGCCGTCGTCCAGCGAGGCAAGTTTCATGGGCGGGCTCGTGAGAACAAGCCCGCCATTCTACGGTAAGGCAGGTGTAAAGCGATCAATACTTGACGATGACACCGACGCCCAGGCTGCGCTGGAAGTAGTTGTAGTCGATCATGCTCTGGCCATAACCAGCGAACGCATTGACATAGCCCTTGATCGGGCCGACGAGCGGGAACGCCCAACCGACCTGGACTGCACCCTTGTCGGTGCTGAAGTTACGGCGCACGAGGGCCGAGACTTCATGGCCGCTACCCATGCGGTAATTGCCGGCCAGCTCGAAGCGGCCCATGAAATCGGTGATGTCCGGGTTGTTGTCGTCTTCCAGCGATTCATTGACGCGCTTCCAGAGCTTGGCGGTCATGGTCAGTGGGCCACGTTCCAGGCCCACTTGGGCGTAGTAGCGGTTCCAGCTGCGCGACAGGCTCGACGACTGGCCGTTCGACTGGTGCACGAAGCCCAGGTTCAGGAAGCGGAAGTTGATACCGGCCAGGGCAAAGTCCAGTGGCATGACTGCCATGATCTCCGGCTGGTAATTGGTTTCACGGAACGGGCTCGATGCCTTGTGGTTGGCCGCTTGCCAGAACGAATTCTGGGTGTAGCCGAACCAGACGTCGATCGGTTGCTCGAACAGGGTTTCGACCAGTTTCATCTTGACGCTGAGCTGGAATTCCAGTTCGGCCTTCGACAAGCCTTCAGCATCCGGGTCGGTCGCCAGGAAGTCCGCATACGGCGCTTCGTTCGGACGGTGAGTACGGGTGGCGATCAGATAGTTGGGGTGGTGCGGACGGAACTTGAATGCGCCGCGCTTGTCGCGCGAATCGAGTTCCCAGTGGCTGCTCAGCGTGTATTCGGCGGCGGCCTGGACGGCTGGATCGATGGTGGCGCTGTGGTCGACGGCGCTGTTCAGCGGTGCGTCAAACGCGCTCTGGGCGGCCACGGCCGGCGAGACGACCGGGGTCGATGCGGCAGTCGCGGCAGCGGCGCTGCCGGTATTGGCAACGCGGTCGAAGCAGGCGAGGCGCTGGGCGCTGTCGAGAATCGGGGTGCATTCGGCCAAAGTGGCCGGCTGGCTCTGTGCCATGACTGGCAGCGCCAGCAGCAATGGAATCAGGGCGAGGGAATGGGAGAGGCTCGGTCGGTATGCGTACATGGTTATTTTTCTGGAAAATTCGTTCGTGCGACAACCGGTGCCCGGACGCCGTCGAAACGGAGTGTCGCGGAATTCGGCTGTTGATGTCGCACGAATATTGTGGTTAAGCATGTTCCGTTGTGAAATTTCCACAACTGCATGCGGGGATGTGGTATGTCAGCCCGGTACCAGCAGGTCGAGCTGTGCCTGGTCGAGGAAGCACCACTCGCCTTCTTCGAGCCCCAGCGCAGCCAGCGTCAAGCCGCCGATCTGGGCCCGGTGCAGCGCACTGCAATGGTTTTCCGCGGCGGCCAGCATGCGCTTGACCTGGTGGTACTTGCCCTGCTCCAGCACGATCTCGATGGCGCGTTCGTCCAGTTTGACGCACGACACCGCCTTCAATGGCGCCGGCTCGTCGTGCAACTGCACGCCGGCGAGCAGATTTGCGACGAGTTCATCTGTCACCGGCTCGGCCGTGGTGGCGTGGTAGACCTTCGGCACGTGCCGCTTGGGCGACGATTGCGCGTGGATGAACGGGCCATCGTCCGACATCAGGAGCAAACCGGTCGTGTCATGATCGAGCCGCCCGACTGGTTGCACATCGCGCCAGGTAAATTGTTCTGGCAACAGTGTCAGCACGCCAGGATGGTGGCTGGGCTTGCGCGAGCATTCGAAGTTGGCCGGCTTGTACAGCGCTATATAGACGTGCTCGCGGTAAGCCCATTCTTCGTCGAACACAGTCAGCACCAGGCCATCGGTGTCGAAAGTGGCCTTGAAGTTATCAGTAACTTCGCCATTGATGGAGACGTCACCGTCCTCGATCAGGGCGCGGCAGTATTTGCGGGTGCCGAATCCCTGCGATTGCAGGATGCGGTCTAGGGACAATTTACTCATGGGGCGAGACTTTACCAGAACAGGTCGGGCGGCGACAGGCTGACGTAGAAGGCAATGTTTTTTAGTCAACATGCATGCCGCGATTCATTTGAGCAGCGTCAAGTCTGAAGAAATTCCTATTGATAGACTTCAACATGTTAGGAATCCGCCTAACGACCCTGATGGTTGTTTGCCATACATCAAGGTGCAATTCCGCCAGAGAACAGGACTGAACGTGAACGATGATCTCGACACCTGCTATGAAAAGCTTTCCCCGCACGAAGTGCACTGCGCCCGGCAGCGCCTCGCACGAGCGCATGCGGCGCTTTTTCCCACGTTGATGGCCTTGTCGCGCTGGAGCAGCGGCGCCCGCCCGCTGCTGCAAGACGACGAGTTCCGGCTGCGCGCCGCGTGGTTTGCACGTGTCGGCGGCGACCATCAGGACTGGCTCGAGCGCGGCGGCTTTGCCCAGCATGACGATTTGCCGCCACTACGCCAGCCCACCATGTGGCACCCGCCGCGCCTCGTGACGCCATTGACACCCCAGGCGGCTGACACCACGACCGACCACGATAATGATAACGACAACGACAACGACAACGATCTGGACCACCCGTCACGCCGCACCGGCCGCGATGACGACGCCCGTCAGTGCGGCAGCCTGACCTGACCCCGGCAACGCCCACTACGGCAGCACGGTCAGCACCACCATCGGCACCCATCCACGACGGCTGGCACGACAGAGGCTGACAAGCCCGCGCCAGCCGCAACGACCTGCCCCACCAAAAGAAAACGACGGCCAGGGCCGTCGTTTCCAATCCCGCCGCGCGCATATACGTGCTCGGGACAGTCCTACCGCGAGGAATGACAATTCTCTCGAAAACCGCACAGCAGTGCGGTCGCCAGCGTTCACCGTCCGGGATCAATTGGCAAGCAAGTTGACTGATCCACCGCAGCGTCGGCCACCGTTTAACTATAGCCGCATATCCTGCGGTTTCAAGAACAAAATGCTTACCGCAATTTGGGTACGGCGCTGTGATACGCCGCCCTCACAGCGCTTTCACCCACCGATGCACCAAATTTCTTCAGCACCCGCTCGGGCAAGCCTTCGTGCGCCGTGTAGTCGACGATGTCTTCCGCCTTGACGATGTCGCGCGCCACTGTATCGACCGTGCCAAAGGCATCGGCCAGACCCATGTCGACGGCGCGCGCACCGGTCCAGTAGAGGCCCGAGAACGTCTCTGGCGTTTCTTTCAGGCGCTTGCCGCGTCCGGCGCGCACCACCGAAATGAATTGCTGGTGGATTTCGTTGAGCATGGTCTGGGCATGCTCGCGGTGTTTTTCCGACTGCGGGCTGAAAGGATCGAGAAACCCCTTGTTTTCGCCGGCCGTCAGCAGGCGGCGCTCGACACCCAGCTTTTCCATCGTGCCGGTAAAGCCGAAGCTGTCCATCAGCACGCCCACCGAGCCGACGATCGAGGCCTTGTTGACATAGATGCGGTCGGCCGCCGAAGCAATGTAGTAGCCGCCCGAGGCGCAGATCTCGTCGACCACGACATACAGCGGTTTATCGGGATAGCCGCGCTTGAGGCGCTGGATTTCGTCGACGATGATGCCGGCCTGCACCGGGCTGCCGCCCGGGCTGTCGATACGCAGCACGACGGCTGCCGAGCCGGGATCGGAGAACGCCTTGTTCAGCGACGGAATCACGGTGTCGGCCGCGCCGCTGCCTTCGGCCTCGATTTCGCCGTTGATTTCGATCAGCGCCGTGTGGCGGCCGAGGTTTTCGGTGTCGCCACTGGCGAAGTTGAAGTCGTAGTAGGCCCATAGCGCCAGCAGCGCCACGATCAGGAAGCCGAGCTTGAAGAAGATGCTCCAGCGGCGCGCCGAGCGCCGTTCCTGGACGGTGGCAAATACCAGTTTCTCGAGCGTGTCGCGCTCCCAGTTGCTCATCGTCGGATTCGACGCGAGCCGGCTGTCGCCAGGTTGGTCAATGCTCGTAGGGTCACTCATAAAGTCGGGAAAGTGGACGACGAAACGCCGTCCCCGCGCGTCACGCGCGGGGCTGTTCGTGCGGCAGTCAGTATATCTTGCCAGCGCCGTCGTGTACGGTCGGCAAGGCCATGCTTACGACGCTGGCCCGCCGCGCCCCCGACTTCAGGCATGCTCGAGCAGCCAGGCATGCAGCTCGGGGATGTTCTTGGCAGAGAACAATGGCTGACAGGCGTGGAGCTGGCTGACCGGATGCGCACCGAACTCGACCGCAATACCGGCCGCGCCCGCATTGGTGGCCATCAGCAGGTCATGCGTGGTGTCGCCGATCATCACTGTGCGGCGCAAATCCTGGCCGAGCTCGCGCGTGAGCTCTTGCAGCATTGCCGGATGCGGCTTGGAGAATGTCTCATCGGCGCAACGTGTTGCATCAAAAATCGACAGCAGCCCCGTCGCATTGAGCGCGCGGTTCAGACCGACACGGCTCTTGCCGGTGGCCACGGCCAGGAAATAGCCTTCGCTCGACAGCGCATTGAGCATCTCGGGCACGCCCTTGAACAGCACCAGCTGGTGGTCCTTGGTCAGAAAATGGTGCCGGTAACGCTCGACCATGCGCGGATACAGCGCCGGCTGGATATCGGGCATCACCGCCTGCATCGCCTCGGCCAGGCCGAGACCGATGACGTGCGCGGCCGACGAATCGGTGGGCACCGGCAAGCCCAGGTCGCGCGCAGCCGCCTGGATGCATTTGACGATGGCCGCGGTACTGTCCATCAAGGTGCCGTCCCAATCGAAGACGATCAGGTCGAATTGTTTTCTAGCCATAATTAGTGGCGGCCAGGCCGCCGGTCCCCTGTTGTTTTTTATTGGTGCGCTTTCGTACTTGCGCGATTCGATTGCTGTGCGCCAGGTGGTGTTACACCGGGGCGCCCAGACTTGTCAGGAAGCGCTCGCACTCGACCGGCATCGGCGCGCGCAAGGTCATGCGCTCGCCCGAATCCGGATGCGTAAACGTGATCTGGTGCGCGTGCAAAAACATGCGTTTGAGCGCGCCACGGCTTTCATTTGCCTTGTGCAATTGCTTGTTGAACGCGAAGTCACCGTATTTTTCATCGCACAGGATCGGGAAGCCCGACGACGCCAGGTGGACCCGGATCTGGTGCGTGCGCCCCGTCTTGAGCTCGGCTTCAAGCAAGGCGAAATTGTGCCATTTTTTTAACAAACTGAAAATCGTGTGCGCTTCCTGGCCGCCGGCCTGGACCAGCACGCGCTTCTCGCCTTCCGCGCTCGTGTATTTATGCAGCGGCAAGCGGATGTGCTGGCGCTTGTTCACCCAGTCGCCTTTTACGGCCGCAAAGTAACGCTTGTCGGTCGTGCCTTCGCGCATCTGGTCATGCAGATGCGTCAGCGCGCTGCGTTTCTTGCCGATCAACAGCAAGCCCGAAGTTTCGCGGTCGAGCCGGTGCACCAGTTCCAGAAACTTCGCTTGCGGCCGCGCAGCGCGCAATTGTTCGATCACACCGTACGACACGCCCGAGCCGCCATGCACGGCCACGCCGCACGGCTTGTCGATCACGAGCAGGTGCGCGTCTTCGTAGACCACCGCAAATTCGGCGCCGGGCGCGGCGTTTTCGGTCGACTTTTCGGCGATGCGAATCGGGGGAATACGGACGGTGTCGCCGGCGACCAGGCGATACAACTGGTCGATACGGCCCTTGTTGACACGCACTTCGCCGGAGCGAAGGATGCGGTAGATGTGGCTCTTTGGTACGCCTTTACAGACACGCAACAGGTAGTTGTCGATGCGCTGGCCGGCTTCTTCTTCGTCGATTGTCACAAACTGCGCTTGCAGTGCTGCGGGGGATGAAGGGGGGACGCTATCGTTCTGCATTGCCATTCGGTCTGTCTTCCCAGAAATTCTCTCTAAGTCCTTCATTTTGAATATATAATCGACAGGCGGTGGTCAAACCTCTGCTGGTGTAAGAATTAAAATGAAATTTTACACTGGGGCACGCCCCATCGGCCCCGCCAAGTGCAAATTCGATGGAAAGAACGTGTACGCACATCCTTGCGCCAATCAAGGTTGCAACCGATTTGTAATCGGATTGCGCGCAATGATGCCGGATTGGATTGTCAGGATTCTTAAGGATAAGTACCAGCAAGCATCCTTAACAAAGTGCTTGCCGGTTGATGGTGTCGATAACGCTTGTCGTTTTCGCCGACCCCGCTGCTGCAGCATCCACACCGCTTGAGCAAGGCTGTCTCTTCGCCTCCAGGCCGGCTGATGGTTGCTGGCGCCCAGGTTCGGCTGGCTGTGGCACACCCTCCCTTGTTCGCTGCTGTGCCAACCCCAATGTGGTGGCAGGTGACGAACAAAAGTTGCGGCGTGTTTAGACAATGACGTTCGGCCCCACAGCGCCCTGTTGCGGCAGCGAAATCACTTTGCTGTTTTTGCTGTATCGCACGCCCGGGCATACCCCCTCCTGTCACCCGTCCCCGCATACATCCCTGTAGCTGCGCCGCCCGTGAGGGCGGCCTTCACACGGCCCCCGGGTCACGGAGTACTAAAAATGAAACGCATGTTGTTTAACGCGACGCAGCAAGAAGAGCTGCGCGTCGCCATCGTCGACGGCCAGAAGCTGATCGACATCGATATCGAGACTGCCGGTCGCGAACAGCGCAAGTCGAATATCTACAAGGGTGTCATCACCCGCATCGAACCCTCCCTCGAAGCCTGCTTCGTCAGCTACGGCGAAGACCGCCACGGCTTCCTCCCCTTCAAAGAAGTCGCCCGCACGTATTTCCGTGAAGGTGTCGACGTGCGCAATTGCTCCATCAAGGAAGCGCTGCGCGAAGGCCAGGAAATCATGGTCCAGGTCGAAAAAGAAGAACGCGGCAACAAGGGCGCTGCCCTGACCTCGTTCATCTCGCTGGCCGGCCGCTACCTGGTCTTGATGCCGAACAACCCGCGCGGCGGTGGCGTATCGCGCCGTGTCGAAGGCGAAGAACGCCAGGAACTGCGCGAAACGATGGACAAGCTCGATTTGCCGCAAGGCATGTCGGTGATCGCCCGCACTGCCGGCATCGGCCGCAATGTCGAAGAACTGCAGTGGGACCTGAACTACCTGATGCAACTGTGGCGCGCAATCGAAGGCGCCGGCAAGTCGTCCAACGGCGCGTTCCTGATTTATCAGGAGTCGTCGCTCGTCATTCGCGCGATCCGCGATTACTTCCAGCCGGACATCGGTGAAGTGCTGATCGACACCGACGAAATCTATGAACAGGCGCAGCAGTTCATGAGCCACGTGATGCCCGACATGGCGCACCGCGTGAAGCGTTACAGCGACGACGTGCCGCTGTTCTCGCGTTTCCAGATCGAACACCAGATCGAAACCGCCTACGCGCGCACCGTGCCGCTGCCATCGGGTGGCGCGATCGTGATCGACCACACCGAAGCGCTGGTCTCGATCGACGTCAACTCGGCCCGCGCCACGCGCGGTTCGGACATCGAAACGACCGCCTTCAACACCAACTGCGAAGCGGCCGACGAAGTGGCGCGCCAGTTGCGCCTGCGCGATCTGGGCGGCCTGATCGTGATCGACTTCATCGACATGGAAGTGGCCAAGAACCAGCGCGAAGTCGAACAGCGCCTCAAGGACGCGCTGCACCATGACCGTGCCCGCGTCCAGATGGGCAAGATTTCCCGCTTCGGCCTGATGGAACTGTCGCGCCAGCGCCTGCGTCCGTCGCTGTCGGAAGGCTCCCACGTGACCTGCCCGCGCTGCTCGGGCACCGGCCACATCCGCGATACCGAATCGTCGGCCCTGCAAGTCCTGCGCATCATCCAGGAAGAGGCGATGAAGGAAAACTCGGCCGCGATCCACGTGCAGGTGCCGGTCGATGTCGCTGCATTCCTGCTCAACGAAAAGCGCGGCGAAGTACTCAAGATCGAGAACCGCCATCGCATCACCGTGATCCTGATCCCGAACAAGCATCTGGACACGCCGCATTACAAGCTCGAGCGCATCAAGCACGACGATCCGCGCCTCGAAGATGCGCACGCCAGCTACGCGATGGCCGAGTCGGCCGATACCGACATGGCCTACGCGAAACGCCAGAAAGAAGAAACCAAGCCGCGCCAGGAAGCCGTCGTCAAGACGATCACGCCGGCCCAGCCTGCGCCACTGGTCGACCGCAGCGAAGCAGCCAAGCCAGTCAAGCCAGCCGCCGCCCCTGCCGTGGCGGTGCCCGTGCCTGCGCCGGTGGAAGAAGAAGGTTTCTTCGCCAAACTGCGCAACTTCTTCTTCGGCAAGCCCGAACCGAAAGGCGTCGCACCAGCTGTCCTGGTCGAAGTGCCTGTCACCACCCCTGCCCAGGCAGAGCGCGACCGCAACAATCGCAGCAAGAATGGCCGCACCGGTGGCCGTCCGGCTGGCAAGCCGGGCCGTGAGCGTGAAGAGCGCGAGCCGGTTGCCAAGACTGGCGCACCGGGCGAAGAGCTGGCCAAGGGCCCGGACGCCGAAGCGCGTCCGCCACGCCCGCCGCGTCCTCCACGTCCACCGCGCGAAGGCCGTGAACCACGTGAACCACGCGACCCGGCCGACGCCGCGCCACGCGCCGAAGGCGCCGAGCGTCCTGAACGTGCCGAACGCAAAGAGCGCCAGCCGCGCCAGCCACGCGAGCGCACCGAGCGTACCGAACGCACCACCCAGGTCATCGAAGCCAAGCTCGACGAAATCAATGTCAGCCAGGTGGTGTCGAACACCACTGTCGCCGTGACCACCACCGGTCCGGAAGGCAGCCAGGAAGTCGTGCAGCAAGTCATCAAATCGGTGACCACGATCGGCCCGGATGGCGAAGAAGTCGAGATGGATGGCGACGAGCCACGCCGTCGTCGTCGTCGCGGTGGCCGTAACCGCAACCGTCGCGATCGTGACCAGATCGAAGGCGAAGGCGGCGAAGGCAACGAAGACGCACCAGCGTTCGCGCCGGTAGCGGACGAAGAAGTGGCCAAGGTCGCGGCAGCAGCGCGCGCTGCCAAAGCCAAGCCGGCCCAGGGAGGCGCCCAGGCGCCATGGCCGTTCCCGACCTCGGCATCGATCGCTGCCAGGGATGTTGTGGCGCAATCGTCAGTAGCAGCGCCAGCACCAGCGGCAGCGCCGGTGGTGGCCCACGCGGCGCCGGTCGAGGGCAATATGTTCCCGACATCGGCATCAATGGCGGCAGCGGCGGCCGAAGCTGCGCCGACCAACGTCGAGCCAGTCAACTTCCCGACGGCAGCGTCAATGGCGGCGTCGGCAGCGGTATCGGCACCAGCACCGGCATCGGCCGAACCGGTCATGTTCCCGACGGCGGCATCGGTGGCGGCTGATCATGCTGCGGCAGAGCCTGTCGTGGCCGAGCCTGCACCTGCACCGGCGCCGGTCGAACCGGCGCCAATGGTGGAAGTTGCCGCTGCGCCGGTGGTGGAACCCGTGGCTGCCGTGGCGGTCGAGCCGGCGCCGGTAGCAGCAGCGCAAGTGACCACGGCGCCTGCGCCAGTGGCTGCAGCGCCAGCGCCGAAGCTGGACGACATGCTGGCCGAAGCCGGCCTGCAACTGGCCGCGACCGACCCTGAAAAGCTGCGCGCCGCCCAGGCCGCAGCAGCGCAAACAGCCACGCCGGTGCGCGTGGGCCGTGCCCGCAAGCCGGTCGTCGTACCGGTCGATGAGCCACTGGTGCAGGTCGATACCAGCCGCGAGTAAGCAGTAAGCAGTAAGCAGTAAGCAGTAAGCAGTAAGCAGTAAGCAGCAGTACCGTACGTCGTTCCCGCGCAGGCGGGAACCGAAGTTTATTAGCGTGACGATAACGCTAGCAACTTAGGTTCCCGCATGCGCGGGAACGACGCATTTGGGCCGCGTTACCACCTCCAACGACACACCCTCGCCCGGCAGTATTCACGGGCGCATGCTATCGTATTGGAATGGCTGAAAAAATCATCCTTATCAATGACCTGCGCTCATCGAAGCTGCGGGTCCCGGCTGTGCCGGAAGCACCGACTGGCCTGCTGAGCGACGCGCTCGGCAGGCCGCTGCACGACTTGCGCATTTCCGTCACCGACCGCTGCAACTTCCGCTGTGTGTATTGCATGCCGAAGGAAGTGTTCGACAAGGATTACCAATACCTGCCGCACGGCGACCTGCTGTCGTTCGAAGAGATCACGCGCGTGGCGCGCCTGTTCGTCGCGCACGGCGTCGAAAAGCTGCGCCTGACGGGCGGCGAGCCGCTGCTGCGCAAGAATCTCGAACGCCTGGTGGGGATGCTGCGTGCGTTGCCTAAGCCCAGCGGCCGCCCGCTCGACCTTACATTGACGACCAACGGCTCGATCCTGGCGCGCAAGGCGCAAGCCCTGAAAGACGCTGGCCTGGACCGCGTCACGGTCTCGCTCGACGCGCTCGACGATGGCGTGTTTCGCAGCATGAACGACGTCGACTTTTCGGTGGCCGACGTGCTGCACGGCATCGACACCGCGCATGCCGTGGGGCTGGGGCCGGTCAAGGTCAATATGGTCGTCAAGGGCGGCACCAATGTCGACCAGATCCTGCCGATGGCGCGCCACTTCAAGGGCTCGCCCACGATCCTGCGCTTCATCGAATTCATGGATGTGGGCGCGTCGAACGGCTGGGACATGCGTGACGTCGTGCCGTCGGGCGACGTGGTGCGCCGCATCTCGGCCGAGCTGCCGCTGGCACCGGTGGCCGCCAACTACAGCGGCGAGACCGCGTCGCGCTGGCGCTACCTCGATGGCGATGGCGAGATCGGTGTGATTTCCAGTGTCACACAAGCGTTCTGTGGCGACTGCAGCCGCCTGCGCCTGTCGACCGAAGGCAAGCTGTACACATGCCTGTTCGCCACCCGTGGCCACGATCTGCGCGAATTGCTGCGGGCCGGCCACGACGATCTGGCACTCAGTGGCGCGATCGCGCAACTGTGGCGCGGGCGGGCCGACCGCTATTCCGAAACCCGCACGGCAGAGACCGGCATTGGGCAGCTGGACGGGCCACGACGGGTTGAAATGTCGTATATCGGTGGCTAATTGACGATGCACACAGGCTTGATCAGCGGATTGGTTCTGGCGGGCGGCCGTGGCTCGCGCATGGGGAACGTGGACAAGGGCTTGCAGCCGTTCCGTTCCAGCACGATGGTCGAGCACGTACTGGCGCGCCTGCGGCCGCAAGTCGGGCCGCTGGCCATCAGCGCCAACCGCAATCTCGAGACCTACCGCGCGTTTGGTGCGCCCGTGCTGACCGACGAGATGGCCGACTTTCCGGGTCCGCTGGCCGGGCTCGAAACGGGTTTGCGCCACTGCGCCACGCCGTATCTGCTGACCGTGCCGTGCGATTCGCCGTTCCTGCCATCCGATCTGGCCGCGCGCCTGTTCGCTGCGCTGCAAGAACAGAATGCGGACGTGGCCTACGCCGCGACGCACGAGGCAGGCCTGCGGGTCCAGCCGCATCCGGTGTTCTGCCTGGTGCGCGCTGACCGTCTGCCTGCCCTGTCCCGTTATCTGGCCGAAGGCGGCCGCCGGGTCGAAGGCTGGTACGGCGAGCTCAAGGCCGTCGAGGTCGTGTTCGACGACGCGGATGCGTTTCGCAACATCAACACGCTCGACGAACTGCGCGGGCTCGAGCAACCTGCCTTCCCCGCCAGCCTGGCCCAGGTGGCCAGCTGCATCAACGGCTACGACCCGGACGCGCTGCCGGTGCGCGATGCCCAGCGCATCATCCGCGAATTCGTCCAGCCGGTGCGCGCCATCGAGATGGTGGCGCTGCGTGCAAGCCTGGGCCGCGTGCTGGCGCGCGACCTGGTCTCGCCGATCAACGTGCCGGCGCACGACAATTCGGCAATGGACGGCTACGCGCTGCGCGGCGCCGATCTTCCGCAGGCTGGGGTGGCGGGTTTCAAGGTGGTCGATATCGTCTATGCGGGCAAGCCGTCCGCTGTCGTGCCCGGTCCCGGTGAGTGCGTACGCATCACGACGGGCGGCGTGATGCCGGCTGGCTGCGACAGCGTGCTGCCGCAGGAATTTGCCGACAGCGGCGACGACGTTGCGATGACCGTGCGCGCCGGCGCCATCCGCGCCGGCGACAACCGCCGGCGGGCGGGCGAAGACCTCAAAATCGGCAGCGCAGCGCTGAAGGCCGGCCGCATCATCCGCCCGGCCGACCTGGGACTATGCGCCTCGCTGGGCTTTGCCGAAATCCCGGTGCAACGGCGCCTGCGCGTAGCATTCTTTTCCACCGGCGACGAGCTGCGTTCGATCGGCGAGCCGCTGGCCGAAGGCTGTGTCTATGACAGCAACCGCTACACGATCTACGGCATGCTGACTCGCCTGGGCTGCGAGATCATCGACATGGGCGTCGTGCCCGACAGCCCGCAAGCGCTGGAAGACGCGCTGCGCACCGCCTGTGAAAATGCCGACGCGATCATCACGTCGGGCGGCGTCTCGGTCGGCGCCGCCGACTACACCAAACAGGTGATGGCGCAGCTGGGCGACGTCACGTTCTGGAAAGTGGGCATGCGCCCGGGCCGCCCGCTGGCATTCGGGCGCGTCGCATCGAACGGCCGCAGCGCCTTCCTGTTCGGTCTGCCGGGCAATCCGGTGGCCGTGATGGTGTCGTTCTATTTCTTCGCGCGCGACGCGCTGCTGCAGATGATGGGCGCGAACGCGCCGCTGCCGCTGCTGCAAGCGCGCTCGTCCGAGGCGATCCGCAAAAAGCCAGGCCGCACCGAATACCAGCGCGGCATCGTCGCACGCGGCCCCAACGGCGCCCCCGAAGTGCGCCTCACTGGCGCCCAAGGCTCAGGTATCCTGCGCTCGATGTCCGAAGCCAACTGCATGGTCGTGTTACACGATGAGCAAGGCAACGTGGCAGCCGGCGACATGGTGGACATCCTGCCCTTCGAAGGCCTGTTCTAAGCACCCGCATCAACCCAAATGTTGCCCGCCAGCCCTTACGATCCAATTAGGGTCAGAGTCGAATTGTTTGACAACTTTGGGTAATTGCCCATTAATTCGACTCTGACCCTAATTAATTTTGGCCGGTTTTGCGACCAAATCGAGTCACCCTGGAAATTGAATTCCAACCGGAATCAGATTCGGCGTTTTGCGGCTGCAAACGCGCCAAAACAATTAGGGTCAGAGTCGAATTCTTTGACAACATTGAGAAATTGCCCATTAATTCTACTCTGACCCTGATTGTTTTTTGGGGCTTGCGGGCGCTGTGCCGGGGTGTCAGTCTTCGCGTTCCAGGCCGTCAGAGCCTAGGAGTAATTGTGCGGCTTCGGTCGGCAACGCCTCCACCGACTTGAGCTTGCGGGCCATCTGGCGGCTGCGCACCTCGGCGTTTTCGATGTTTTTGGCGGCGCGCTCCAGCGTCGTCCTGGTTGCGGCCAGCACGTCGCCGAACTTGGTGAACTCGGTTTTTACTGCGCCCAGCACCTGCCACACTTCGGATGAGCGCTTTTCCAGCGCCAAGGTGCGGAAACCCATTTGCAGGCTGTTGAGCAAGGCGCTCAGTGTCGAGGGGCCGGCGATCGTCACGCGCAGCGTACGCTGCAGGTCGTCGGCCAGGCCCGGGCGGCGCATCACTTCGGCGTACAGGCCTTCGGTCGGCAAAAACAGGATCGCGAAATCCGTCGTCTGTGGCGGCGAGACGTATTTGTCGCAGATGGTCTGGGCCTCGCGCCGCACCGCCCGTTCCAGCTCGGCGCCGGCGCGGATGACGCCCTCGGCATCGGCGATGTCGGCTGCGGCCTGCAAGCGCTCGTACTGCTCCTTCGGGAACTTGGCGTCGATCGGCAGCCACAGTGGCGCGCCGCCTTCGACGGCGCCCGGCAGCTTGATCGCGAACTCCACCCGCGCGTTCGATCCCGCCACCGTCTCGACGTTCTTCGCATACTGCTCGACCGTCAACACCTGCTCGAGCAGCATCTCCAGCTGCACTTCGCCCCACGTGCCGCGCGTTTTCACATTGGTCAAGACGCGCTTGAGGTCACCCACGCCGATGGCCAGTTGCTGCATCTCACCCAGGCCCTGGTGGACTTTTTCCAGCCGTTCGGAGACCTGGCGGAACGACTCCGTCAGCCGCGTTTCCAGCGTCGCGTGCAGCTTTTCGTCGACCGTCTGGCGCATCTCTTCCAGGCGCTTGCCGTTGTCCGCCTGCAGGTCGCGGATTTTGGATTCCAGCGTGTTGCGCACTTCGAGCATGCGCTGGGCGTTCGATTCGGTCAGATTGCCCAACGTTTGCTGCAGCGTGTCGGCAAAGCGCTTCAGCGCGCGCGCCTGCTCTTCACGCCCGCTGCTCGATTGCAGCTGCATCTGCTGGCGCATGCTGTCGAATTGCTGGACCGATGCATTGTGATATTGGGCCAGGTGGCCGGCGGTCTCCTGGCGCGTCGACTGCGCGCTGGCCTGCAGTTCCTGGCGCAGCTCGCGCTCGAGCCGTTCGATGTGCGCGCCATCGCCGCTGCCGCGCAGGCGCAGCAAGGCCAGCACCAGCAACGCGATGATGAGCGCGAGGCCCGCCAGGATCAGGATCTCTGCTGTCGTCATCAAATCAATCGGCCTTGTTGCGCATCCAGTCGGCGGTCTGGAAGAAGGACGTCATCAGGCGTAGCCGCAGCGCCTCGTCGTAGCCCAGGTCTTCCATCGCCCACGCCATCGCGCGCAGCCACGCGTCGCGCTCCTTCGTGCCGATCGCGTACGGCAGATGGCGCGCACGCAGGCGCGGGTGGCCGTAGCGCTCGATGTACAGGTCCGGGCCGCCCATCCACCCGGACAAAAACATGAACAGCTTGTCGCGCGAGCTGTCGTTGGGCACCGGGTGCATCACGTGGATGTTGGCGAAATCCGGCTCGAGCTGCATCAGGTCATAGAAGCGGTCGACCAGCGCGCGCAGGCGCTCGGCGCCGCCCATGATGTCGTACAGCGTCTGCGAGTCGGTCGGCGCGGCGGTCTGCATATCCGTCATTGCCTACGCTTCCCGCAAGGTCTGCAGCGGCGGCTGACGCAGCACGCCGCGCAGGCCGAACCAGCCGCCGATGATCGCGCACAGGATCCCCACCACCAGGCCAGCCAGCCACACGCTTGGCGCGAACGTCCACGGGAATTTAAATTGGTACGTCGCCAGTGCCCAGCCCAGCGCTGCGGCGCCGGTCGCGGCGAGAAGGCCGGACAGCCCGCCCACCAGCACGAACTCGATCCGCTGCGCCCGCGCCAGTTGCTGACGCGTCGCGCCCAGCGCCCGCAGCAGGCCACCTTCACGCGTGCGCTCGGACGTCGATCCCATCAGCGCCGCATACAGCACCAGCACACCCGAGGCCAGCGTGAACAGGAACAGGAACTCGACCGCGACCACCACCTGATCCAGCACGTCCTGCAGCTGGCGGATGATGCCCGAGACGTCGACCACGGTCAGGTTCGGGTACGCGCGCGTGAGCGCATTGCCCAGATTCGCGCCTTCGGCCGGCACGTGGAACGCCGTCATGTAGGTGGTCGGCGCATTGGCCATCGCCGCCGGATTGATGATGACGAAGAAGTTGGCGCGCATCGAGCCCCATTCGAGCTTGCGCACGCTGGTGATCTTCGCGTCCACCATCAGCCCCGCCATGTCAAAGCGCAGGCTGTCGCCCAGCTTCAGGCCGAGGCGCTCCATGATGCTCTTTTCGACCGAGGCTTCGGCCAGACCAGGGGCGTCCTTGAACCACGCGCCCTCGACGACCTCGTTCCCCTCTGGCAGGGCATTGGTCGTCGACAGGTTGAATTCGCGATTGGCCAGGCGGCGCGCCTCGCCATCGGCGAAGGTATCGCTCTTGATGGCAGCGCCGTTGATCGCCGTGAGGCGCCCGCGGATCATCGGGAACAGCACCGGTTCCTTCACGTTGGCCGCCACCAGCTGGCCTTCGACGCCCTTGGTTTGCTCGGGCAGGATGTTGATCACGAAGCGGTTCGGTGCGTCGGCCGGCGTGGCCGACTGCCAGGCCGTCATCAGGTCGCCCCGCACGACGGTCAAGAGCAGCAGCGCCATCAGGCCGAGCGACAGCGACACCACCTGCACGACCGTGGCGCCGGGCCGGCGCTGCAGCGACGTGACGGCAAAGCGCCAGGCCTGCTGCGGGAACAGGTTGCGCATGCGGCGCAGGAGTTTGAGGCCAAGCCAGGCCACGAGCGCGAACAAGGCGAAGCCGCCGAGGAAGCCCCCGGCCGTGATCAGCGCCAGCGTCAGGTCGCCCGCCTGCCAGAACAGCAGCAGGAAGAAGGCGCCCACGCCCAGGCCATAGGTCGCCAGCGCGGCCGGTTGCGGCGTGCCGGCTTCGCGCCGGATCACGCGGTTGTGCGGCACATTGCGTAACTGCAGAATCGGCGGCAGCGCAAAGCCCACCAGCAGCAGCATGCCCGTGGCCACGCCCTGAAGCGCCGGCAGGAGCGAGACCGGCGGCAGCTCGGTGCGAATCAGCGACGCGATCAGTTCGAGCAGCACGAAGTGCGCGCCAAAACCCACCAGCACGCCGATCACGCTGCCCAGCAAGCCGACGAGGGCAAACTCTGTCACGTACATGACGGTGACCTGGTTCTGGGTCAGGCCCAGGCAACGCAGCATCGCGCAGGCATCCAGGTGGCGGCCCATGAAGCGGCGCGCCGCCATCGCCACGGCCACCGCCGCCAGCATCGCCGACAAGAGGCCCACGAGCGACAGGAACAACCCCGCCCGATCGAGCGTCGCCCGCATTTCAGGGCGCCCGTTCTCCAGCGTTTCGATGCGCACGCCCTTGAGGTTGCCGTCCTTGATCTGCGCGCGCAGCCAGGTTTCGTAGGCTTTGATGGCCGCCAGGTCATTGCGGTTGGTCGAGGCAATCTGCAGCCGGAAGTCCACGCGGGCGAAATCGTCAACCAGGCCCGTGGCTTTCAGATCGTCGGTCGACAGCATCACGCGCGGCGCAAAGTTCGCGAACGACCCACCTTTATCGGGCTCGGTAGCGATCAGCTGTGCGATGCGCAACTGGCTGTTGCCCAGCGTGAGCATGCCGCCCACTTGGGTCGACAGCTGCGCGAGCAGGCCCGGATCGACCCACACCGTGCCGGGTGCCGGCACGGCGCGTGTCGGCTCGCCGCGCGCGCCACTGGCCGCGACAGGATCGGTCGTGATCTTCATCTGGCCGCGCAGCGGATAGCCTTTTGATACGGCCTTGATCGACGAGAGCTGCGCCAGCGACTCGTCGCCCTCGCCTGCCTGCGCCATGCTGGGGAAGGTCACCGTGTCGGCCAGCAGCAGGCCGCGCCGCGTGGCTTCGTCGCGCCAGGCCTGGGGCACCGGGTCATCGGTCTTGACCAGCAGGTCGGCGCCCAGCAACTGGTGCGCGTCGCGGTCCATGCCGGCGCGCATGCGGTCGGTGAAGAAGCCGACCGACGTAAGCGCCGCCACGGCGACGATCAGCGCCACGAGCAGAAAGCGCAGTTCACCGGCGCGCCAGTCGCGCGCCGTCATGCGAAGTGCCTGGACGAACATGGCGTCGCTCCGTGGTTGGATTAGGCGTTAGCGAAAAAGTCGTCGACTTCGGCCAGGAAGGCGCGCTTGCGCTCCGGGTCGATGAAGGCGGCCTGGAAGCTGTTGCGTGCCAGTTGCTGTGCGTGCGAGGCATCCAGCGGCAAGGCATCGAAGGCAGCGAAGTAGTTCTCGTTGACGTAGCCGCCGAAGTAGGCCGGATCGTCCGAGTTGACCGTGACGGCCAGGCCCGCGTCGAGCAAGGTACGCAGATTGTGCGAACCCATGACGTCGAACACGCGCAGCTTGATGTTCGACAGCGGGCACACCGTCAGCGCCATCTGCTCGCGCACCAGGCGCTCGACCAGGGCCGGGCTTTCCAGACTGCGTACGCCGTGGTCGATGCGCTCGACCTTGAGCACGTCGAGCGCGCTTTCGATATAGGCTGGCGGCCCTTCTTCGCCGGCATGCGCGACCAGGCGCAGGCCCAGGTTACGGGCGCGCTCGAACACGCGCGCGAACTTCTCGGGCGGATGGCCGACCTCGGACGAATCGAGGCCCACGCCGATGAACTTGTCACGGTATGGCAGCGACTCGTCGAGCGTGGCGATGGCGTCGTCTTCCGACAGGTGGCGCAGGAAGCACATGATCAGTTCGGCGCTCAGCGGCGCATCCTGGCAGGCGCGCCAGATACCGTTGATGACGGTCTCGAACGGCACGCCGCGCGCGGTGTGCGTTTGCGGGTCGAAGAAGATTTCGGTGTGGCGGATATTGTCGGCATGCGCACGCGCCAGGTAGGCGGCGGTCATGTCGTAGAAGTCCTGCTCGGTCAGCAGCACGCTGGCGCCCGCATAGTAAATGTCGAGGAACGATTGCAGATCGTTGAAAGCGTAGGCATCGCGCAACGCTTCGACCGAGGCATAGGCCAGCTGGACGTTATTTCTTTGTGCCAGAGCAAAAATCAGTTCTGGCTCGAGCGAGCCCTCGATATGGATGTGCAGTTCAGCCTTGGGCATGTTCTGCAGCAGGGTGCGCAAGCGGTCGTCAAGCATGGTGTTCTCCAACAGGTGTTCAGTGAATAAGGTCGCGGTGAAGCGACCGGCAAGTGTAACGCATGCGTGCGATCGGCTCATGCCATAGCGAAAAAGTGTGGGTTCATCGTTTGGGCAGCGCACGATTGGCGTGCGTCGCCTGTTGTACAGCCGGCGAAAACTCGCTACGCTTTGCATGAACCTGCATGTGCTCCAGGCCGCGTTCCTGCACCTTCCGCGCGCACGGTCCGCGCAGGTCAAAATCCGATTTTCTGTTGTTAAATCAGACACTTGTTGCAGCTTCATTATGTCGTGCAACAGGACTTTGACTTCGGAAACTATTAGGCACATAATAAATTTCAGTGACGCAAAACGACGCTCTCCACACTGCAGTCTGTTCGATATGTTCGGATCGACAACAAGCAATCGCACGCGCACCTTCCATGACGCCGACCACACTGGCGCCGCACGTGACGAACGAACAAGGAGTACGCCGAAATAACCGGGGCCCCGGGCAGCGCCATGCGCTGTTGTGACAGTGATTCGTTGTTGGCACATTAAAGGAACTTCAATGAGCATCTTTGAAAACTACACGGCCCGCTATGAGCGTACTCGGGAAGAGGAATACTCGATGTCCGAGTTCCTGCAGATGTGCAAGCGTGACCCCCTGACGTATGCCAGCGCACCTGAACGCATGCTCGCCGCCATCGGCGAACCCACGCTGGTCGATACCCGTCTCGATTCGCGCATGTCGCGCATCTTCGCCAACAAGGTCATCAAGATCTATCCGGCGTTTCGCGAGTTTTATGGCATGGAAGAAGTGATCGAACAGGTCGTTTCGTATTTCCGCCACGCGGCGCAAGGCCTGGAAGAACGCAAGCAGATCCTGTATTTACTGGGCCCGGTGGGTGGCGGCAAGTCGTCGATTGCCGAGAAACTCAAGAGCCTGATGGAGCTGGTACCCTTTTATGCGATCAAGGGTTCGCCCGTCAACGAGTCGCCGCTGGGCTTGTTCAGCGAAGACGAAGACGGCAAGATTCTCGAAGAAGATTACGGCATCCCCCGCCGGTATCTGCGCGCGGTGCCGAGTCCCTGGGCTGTCAAGCGCCTGCACGAATTTGGCGGCGACATCAACAAGTTCCGCGTCGTGCGGCGCTACCCGTCGATCCTCAAGCAGGTCGCCATTTCCAAGACCGAGCCGGGCGACGAAAACAACCAGGATATCTCGTCCCTCGTCGGCAAGGTGGATATCCGCAAGCTCGAGGATTTTTCGCAGGACGATCCGGATGCCTACAGCTATTCGGGCGGCCTGTGCCTGGCCAATCAGGGCCTGATGGAATTCGTCGAGATGTTCAAGGCGCCGATCAAGGTGCTGCACCCGCTGCTCACGGCCACGCAGGAAGGCAATTACAAAGGCACCGAAGGCTTTGGCGCGATCCCGTTCGACGGCATCGTGCTGGCCCACTCGAACGAATCTGAATGGAAGACCTTCCGCAACAACCGCAATAACGAGGCATTCCTCGACCGCATCTATATCGTCAAGGTGCCGTACTGCCTGCGGGTGTCGGATGAAGTGAAAATCTACGACAAGCTGCTGCGCAATTCGTCACTCGACAAGGCGCCCTGCGCGCCTGGCACGCTGCGCATGATGTCGCAGTTCGCTGTGCTCTCGCGCCTGAAGGATCCCGACAATTCCAGCATCTATTCCAAGATGCTGGTGTATGACGGCGACAACCTGAAAGATACCGACCCGAAAGCCAAGTCGCTGCACGAATATGTCGATTACGCGGGCGTGGACGAAGGCATGAACGGCTTGTCGACCCGCTTTGCTTTCAAGATCCTGTCGAAGGTATTTAATTTCGACAATACCGAAGTGGCGGCCAACCCGGTCCACCTGCTGTACGTGCTCGAACAGCAGATCGAGCGCGAGCAATTCCCGCCCGAGACCGAGCAGCGCTATCTGTCGTATATCAAGGAACACCTGGCGCAGCGCTACGTCGACTTCATCGGCAAAGAGATTCAGACGGCCTACCTGGAAAGCTATTCCGAGTATGGGCAGAACATCTTCGACCGCTACGTCACGTTCGCCGACTTCTGGATCCAGGACCAGGAATTTCGCGATCCCGATACCGGCGAGAGTTTTGATCGCGAGTCGCTCAATGCCGAACTGGAAAAGATCGAAAAGCCGGCAGGGATTTCGAATCCGAAGGATTTCCGCAACGAGATCGTCAACTTCAGTCTGCGTGCGCGTGCCACCAATGCTGGGAAGAATCCCGCCTGGACCAGTTATGAAAAGTTCCGCAGTGTGATCGAGAAAAAAATGTTCTCGAATACCGAGGAACTCCTGCCGGTGATTTCATTCAATGCCAAGGCGAATACCGACGATGCGAACAAGCACGCCGATTTCGTGGCGCGCATGGTCGAGAAAGGCTACACGCCGAAGCAGGTGCGGTTGCTGTGCGAATGGTATCTGCGCGTGCGCAAATCTTCGTGAGCAACCGCGCGTAAGCAACCGCGTTGCCGACTGACCGCAGGCCGCCGGTCGGCAACGTCCCACGCTGTGCGTGCGTCGCACGTGCGTTCGCGTAGCGTATTAAGATAGGGGCGCTGCTGGTTGACTGGCAGCGCTACAGCGCCAACCAGCGTGTCCAAAACGCCAGATCCGCGCTTACATTGAGCAGGAGGCCTGTTTTGACTCACCTCATCGACCGTCGCTTGCAGGGCAAGAACAAGTCTGCGGTCAACCGCGAACGCTTCCTGCGCCGCTACAAGGCGCAGATCAAGGATGCCGTCGGCCGCGCTATCAAGGGCCGCTCGATCACCGACATCGAAAACGGCGAAAAGGTCACCATTCCCGTCAAGGATGTGAACGAACCGCATTTCGGCCATGCCCATGGCGGCGTATGGGAAACGGTCAACCCCGGCAATACCGAATATCAAAAAGGTGACCAGTTCACCCGTCCGCGCGGCGGTGGCGCTGGCGCCGGCCGCGGCCGCGCTGGCAACAGTGACCAGACCGTCGAGGATGATTTCATTTTTGAATTGTCGCGCGAAGAATTCATGAATTATTTCTTTGAAGACCTCGAGCTGCCAAATATGGTCAAGACACAGTTGACCCAGACCATTGAATACAAGAATCAGCGCGCTGGTTACAACGTCTCGGGCACGCCCTCGAATATCCACGTGCTGCGCTCGCTGCGCGGCGCGTTGGGCCGGCGCATCGCCGTGGGCGGTCCGGCGCGGCGCCAGTTGGCCGAAGCCCAACAACAATTGCAGGCCTTGTTCGACGAAGGCGCACCGGGCGACGACCAGGGCGTCATCGAACTGAGGGACCACATTCATCACCTGCGCATCCGGCTCAATGCGATTCCGTTCATCGACCCGTTCGACCTGCGCTACGCCAATCGGATCAAGGTTCCCAAGCCAAGCACACAGGCAGTGATGTTTTGCATCATGGACGTGTCGGGATCGATGGACGAAACACGCAAGGACACGGCCAAGCGCTTCTTCATCCTGCTCTACCTGTTCCTGAAACGCGTGTACGAGAAAATCGATGTGGTCTTCATCCGCCACCACACGGCTGCGGCCGAGGTCGACGAGAACGAGTTCTTCCATTCGCGCGAATCGGGCGGCACCGTCGTCTCGTCCGCCCTGCACCTGCTGCAAAAAGTCATCACCGAACGCTATGGCAGCGCCGACTGGAACGCGTACGTAGCGCAAGCCTCCGACGGCGATAACTGGGACAACGATTCGGTGCTGTGCAAGCAGATCCTGTCCAATGCGATCATGCCGCGCGTCCAGTACTACACCTATGTCGAAATCACGGACGGCCCGCCACAGAACCTGTGGGAACAATACTGCGACGTCGCCAGCCAGCACCGTAACTTTGCGATGCAAAAGATCGTGACCCCGGCCGATATCTATCCCGTGTTCCGGGAATTGTTTAAAAAGCAGGCCAAGTAGCCGCGCGAACAGCCGAACCAGACAACAGCAGCGAGGTGCACCATGCCAAGATATCCGGACAACCCGCGCGCCCTGCCCGAACAGTCGGAATGGACTTTCGACCTGATCGAGCAGGCGCACGAAGAAATCAAACGCGTGGCCCAACGCTACGGGCTCGACACCTACCCGAACCAGCTCGAGATCATCACCGCCGAGCAAATGATGGATGCCTACACCTCGGTCGGGATGCCCGTGTCATACAACCACTGGTCTTTCGGCAAGCATTTCCTGAGCACCGAGAAAAGCTACCGCCGTGGCCAGATGGGCCTGGCCTATGAGATCGTCATCAATTCCAATCCCTGCATCGCTTACCTGATGGAAGAGAACAGCCTGACGATGCAGGCCCTGGTGATTGCCCACGCTGCCTATGGCCACAATTCCTTCTTCAAGGGCAATTACCTGTTTAGAAGCTGGACCGACGCTGACGCCATCGTCGACTATATGGTGTTCGCCAAGAACTACATCGCCGAATGCGAGCAGCGGCATGGCATCGATGCGGTGGAAGAATTGCTCGATTCATGCCACGCCCTACAAAACCATGGCGTGGACCGCTACAAGCGCCCGGCCAAGCTGTCGGTGGCGCAAGAGGCGGCGCGCACCAAAGAGCGCGAAGACTATGCGCAGTCGCAGGTCAACGCCATCTGGCGCACGCTACCGCTGCGCGAAGAGCAGGTGCAGAGCAGCGCGCCCGTGCGCTTTCCGCCCGAGCCCGAAGAAAACCTGCTGTACTTCATCGAAAAATATGCGCCCCTGCTGGAGCCGTGGCAGCGCGAGCTGGTGCGCATCACGCGCAAGATCTCGCAATACTTTTATCCGCAGCGCCAGACCCAGGTCATGAATGAAGGCTGGGCCACGTTCTGGCACTACACGATTTTGCAGGACCTGTACCAGGAAGGCATCGTTGGCGACGGCTTCATGCTCGAATTCTTGCAGAGCCATACCAATGTCGTCTATCAACCACCGGCCAACAGCCCCTATTACAGCGGCATCAACCCGTATGCGCTTGGCTTCGCGATGATGAGCGATATTCGCCGCATCTGCGAACACCCGACCGATGAAGACCGCACCTGGTTCCCTGACATCGCCGGAAGCGACTGGCGCAAGACGCTGGACTTTGCAATGCGCAATTTCAAGGACGAAAGTTTCATTGCGCAATACCTGTCACCAAAGCTGATCCGCGAGTTTCACTTCTTCGCCGTACTCGACGACGACCGCAGCGATAAATTGTCGATCTCGGCCATCCACGACGACGCCGGATACCGCCATGTGCGCCACAAGCTGGCCGAACAATACAACTTGGGCAGCCGCGAGCCGAACATTCAGGTGTGGCAAGTCAATACGCGCGACGACCGGGCGCTGACGCTGCGCCATACGCAGTACAACCGGCGCCCGCTCAACCAGCAGGCCCAGGAGGTACTCAAATACGTTTCCCGCCTGTGGGGCTTCGACGTGCGCCTTGAAACAGCCGATCTCGACGGCCACGTCATCAGCTTCATCGAATGTCGCCGCGAAAAGCGCACGCGCTGACAGCGATCTTGGTGGGTAGACGAATGGTGGACGGCGATGTCGTCCACCATGCGGCGCGCCTGTCCGTTCCTTGCACCCGCTAACACTAGGTGCATTGACCGTCAATTTTCTTGCGGCTTGAGTCGTCCACGGCGCCTGCCGCCCCTCCTTCCAGAGCTCTTCACCTGCAAATGCCAGGCGTGCGTAGCAATACGTACGTGCCCGCGTTCTCTTGGTATCGCCAATTTCGGCATTTCATGGTATGTTGCCGTCATCACATGTTGGCGCTGTCACATCTACGTCATGGCAATATGGTGGTGAAGCACCTAGCAAAACTAAGTAATATAGTTTGGCGAAGCAGGTGTGGGGGCTCGCAGCTGTCACTCCTGTCAAGTTGAACCCTTTTTGGGCGCACGGTTGAGTTATCTCAATGGTGACAAGTCATATAACTTTTATCTATAACTTGTAACGGCAGGCATCTGTTCCAGATGATTCCTTGGCCGACGCACCGCGCGGCGAATGGTGATAGTTTGCAGAAAACCCGTCGCCCAGTCATAGAAAATTTGCCGGACAGCACAATTAACGATAATTATTCGGAAAAACCAGCCTGAGCATTGATGTTCCATGTGACGAGGAGAATCCATAGATAAAACGAACCATTTTCCGGACCTCCAGACCCCGCCGTGTAGCCCATCCATCCTTGTATAGATGAGCTGGTTTGCCTGCTTTTACAAGCAGTTAGCGGTCCTTTCGCTGCCGTAAAAATGTATGTGCAAAAAAGAAATCGTAGGTATAATTCCTCGAATGTCCCGGATGCGGCTCTAGGTTTCCGTCGTATTTAGTGGGTTTGGTAGCAACAAAAAAGAGTTGGCATTGGAGAAATATGGCATGAATTTTTCGAACGAAAAGCAACCCGGGAAAAATTTCACAGGATTCATCGTTGTGCTCATCTTCCACATCCTTGTGGGTTGGGCACTCGTTGCTGGCCTGGGTACCCGGATCGTCAGCACGGTGACCGAAGCTGTGGAGACCAAGCTGATTGAAGAAGTGGCTCCACCGCCACCACCGGAAACCCCGCCACCGCCGCCACCGCCGGAAATGAAGGCGCCACCGCCTCCATTCATCCCGCCGGTCGAAGTGCAGGTGCAGCAGCCACCACCGCCGCAGAACGTGATCGCCGCCGCGACGTCGACGCCGCCACCGACCACGTCGCTGGCACCGCCTGCACCACCGGCACCATCTGCGCCGCCAGCACCACCGGCACCGCGTGGCGTCAGCCGTAGCGAGGCAGTAGCAGACTTTAATACTTGCGCACGTCCGGAATATCCGCGTTCGTCGCAACGAAATGAAGAAACGGGTACCACGACCCTGCAATTCCTGATTGGTGTCGATGGTCGCGTGTTGGAAGCCAAGCTGGCGAAGTCAAGTGGCTTCCGAGACTTGGACCGGGCCGCGCAATCGGCTCTGAGCAAATGCCGATTCAAGCCAGCCATGGTCGATGGCAAGCCGGAACAGGCGTGGACAGCGGTGCAGTACGTCTGGACGCTGGAATAAAACCGGGACAAAGCACCGTCTCAAACTTTGATTGTCGTTGTCGTAAGTTCAGCGAACTGTCTATTTAAATATTTTGGAGGAAGCATGTTTAAGAATACCCGTTTGTCCGCTTTCCTGGCGGCTGTCCTGTTGTCGGTAACCGCAGCATCGGCGCTGGTGTCGGCACCAGCCTTCGCTCAAGCAACCCCGGCAACGGACGCAGCTGCTCCAGCGGCGACCGATGCAGCTGCACCAGCTGTTGATCCGGCTGCTGCTCCTGCTGTTGACGCTGCTGCTACCGCCGATGCCGGCGCGCCAGCTGCTGCGCCAGGCACCGAAAAAACCGAAGAAGTCTACAACCCGTACGGCCTGCAGGCCATGTGGGAACACGGCGACTTCGTCAACAAGGGCACCCTGATCATCCTGTCGCTGATGTCGATCGGTTCGTGGTACATCATCATCACCAAGCTGATCGATCAGCAAAAAGTGATGAACCAGGCTAAAGACATGAAGGCCAAGTTCTGGAAAGCACCGTCGATCGTTGCTGGTTCGGCTCAGCTGAAAGAAGGTTCGCCATTCCGCTTCATCGCTGAAACCGGCACCAAGGCTACCCAGCACCACGACGGCGCCCTGCTCGAGCAGATCGACCTGTCGACCTGGGTTACGATGCAGATCCAGCGCGCTGTTGACCGTGTTCAGTCGCGTCTGCAAGATGGCCTGTCGTTCCTGGCAACCGTTGGTTCGACCTCGCCGTTCATCGGTCTGTTCGGTACCGTCTGGGGCATCTACAACGCACTGACCGCCATCGGCATGTCGGGTAACGCATCGATCGACAAGGTTGCAGGTCCAGTCGGTGAAGCACTGATCATGACCGCCTTCGGTCTGTTCGTTGCAGTTCCTGCCGTGCTGGGTTACAACTGGCTGGTCCGTCGTAACAAGACCGTGCTGGAAGATGTCCGCTCGTTCTCGGCTGACGTGCACTCGGTGCTGATCTCGGGCGCAATGTCGACCTCGAACGCAGCAACCAGCGCCAAAAAGATTGGATAAATTATGTCGATGAGTGTCGGATCCGATAACGGAGAAGATGAGCTGAATTCAGAGATCAACACGACGCCACTCGTTGACATCATGTTGGTTCTGCTGATCATCTTCCTGATCACGAGTCCGGTGGTTCTTAAACTGCAGACGGTTGCACTGCCTGCAGAAGAGAACCAGGTCACACTGACCAAGCCGGAAGACGTTAACATCACCGTCAATAAAGACGGCGAAATGTACTATAACCAGCTGCACCTCGCGAATACGGACGAGCTGTTCAAGTTCCTCGCGGAGCAGTCGGTGAAAGTGCCGCAACCGGCAGTGAAAGTTCGTGGTGACCAGGAAGCCCGCTACGAAGCGATCGGTCGGGTCATTTACACGGCACAACGTGCTGGGGTGCAGAAGGTTGGTTTCGTGATCGAGCCACCGGGCTGATAGCCCTGCACGCGGCGCCAGGCTCATCGAGTCGGGCGCCGCGCCCTTCTCCCAACATTTGAAAAGGAAACACCATGAGTATGAGCGTAGGTTCGAGCTCCGCTAAGGATGCTGATCCGGAACCGATGATGGAAATGAACATGACGCCGTTGATCGACGTCCTGCTCGTTCTGATCATTATGCTGATCATCACGATTCCGAAGCAGAACCACTCGGTCAATCTGAACATGCCAACGGGTACCCCGCCACCGCTGACGGATGTCAAGCCGGTCGTGGTCACCATCGACGTGGACTTTGACGGCACCATCCTCTGGGATGGCGAAGTGATTCCGGATCGTGCAGCCCTCGAAGCAAAGATGAATGCAGTCGCAGCGATGGCTGACCAGCCTGAAGTGCACCTGCGTCCAAATAAGCTGGTAGAGTATAAGGTTGTAGCTGGCGTGATGGCATCTGCCCAGCGCATCGGCGTCACCAAAATCGGCATGGTCGGTAACGAGCAATTCCAGTAATCGTTCCATGTTTTGACCAACACGGCAGGGCTACCCCCTGCCGTGTCCATTTTGAAATAAGGATTTTTCAGATGATCAAGTTCCGTCTCGCTCACCTCAGTATCGCGATGGCCGCACTCGGCTTCGTTGCCGCCACGCCGGTGATCGGCCTGTCCTCCGCTGTCGCTGCAGAAGCACTGCGCGCGGAGATCGGCAAACCACTGCAGCAAGCCCAGGCCCAAATGAAACAGGGCAAGCACAAGGATGCACTGGCGACCCTGCGTGGACTGGACAAAGTGGGCAACAAGACCGCCAACGAGACCTACACGATCGAGCGCGTTCGCGCTGCGGCAGCCTCGTCGGCCGGTGACTTTGACACCGCCGCCAAATCGTTTGAAGCACTGCTCGATTCGGGCAAGCTGAACGCCACCGAGCGTTCGCAGTTTTCAGAAGGCCTGGTCGGCATCTATATGCGCGCCGGCGATCTGAATAAAGCCAACAGCACGATCCAGTCCCTGCTCAAGCAGAAAGACGATCCGAAGCTGCGCGCTTACCTGCTGCAAAACTACTACAAGCAAGGCAACACTGCCGCGCTCGAGCAAGAACTGCGCACCATCGAAAAAAGCGGCCGCCTGAGCGAAGATCAGCTCGGCATGCTGGCCAATATCCAGCTCAAGAAAAACGATACGGCCGGCTATGTCCGCACCATCGAAAAGCTGGCGGCAAGCTATCCGAAAGCCCAGTACTGGACCGACCTGCTCAACCGTGTGCAGCGTCAGCCAGGTTACTCGCAGCGTCTGAACATCGACGTCTACCGTCTCAAGCTGGCCAACAACCTGCTCAAGAAGCCAAGCGAGTTCATGGAAATGGCCCAGCTGGTGCTGCAGGCGAAAGCCCCGGCTGAAGCGCTCAAGATTATTGACCGCGGCTACAAGGCCGGCGCACTGGGCACCGGTACCGATGCCGCGCGTCACCAGCGCCTGAAGGAACTGGCCGAGAAAAACCTGGCCGAGCAAAACAAGAACTTTGCTGCGCTCGAAGCCGAGTACGCCGCCGCCAAGGACGGGGACCAGATGGTTGGCCTGGGTTACGCGCTGGTGCAGGCTGGCCAGGCCGACAAGGGCCTGAAGATGATGGAAGCGGCGATCAAGGCCGGCGGCCTGCGCAACGCTGAAGAAGCCAAGCTGCGCATGGGCGAAGCCTACGCCGTGGCAGGCAAGAAGTCGCAAGCCATCGCTGCCTTCAAGACCGTTGGCGGCAAGGACGGCACGGCCGAACTGGCCCGTTACTGGATCCTGGCAGTCAACCACCCACTGTCGTAAGCGCACGTTGCAATCGGCTGACTGCCTCGCCTGGCTTTAACGGCGTTGAGTTGGCAGGTAGGGTGGACGGCATAGCCGTCCACCCTACGTTGCAATTGACCAGAACGCCGCCCTCGGGCGGCGTTTTTATTTGGCCAGCGTCCGAATGCCGTGGCATGCACCGTCAGTGGCCATCCATTCCTTCCATGCAACGTCGGTTTGCCGCGCAGTTCCCGTATAATCAGGCTTTTGGCGCCGCATACCGACAGCATGGCGCGCAACCGGAACCAGACTTGATGAAGGTATTTCGCGGACTTCCCAACGACAGGGCGCGCGCACCGTGCGCGCTCACGATCGGCAATTTCGACGGCGTCCACCGGGGCCACCAGGCCCTGCTGGCGCAAGTGCGGGGCGCAGCCGACCGGCTCGGCCTGGACGCGGCCGTGATGACGTTCGAGCCCCACCCCCGCGAGTATTTTGCCCATAAACTGGGTGACCCGTCCAAGGCCCCGGCCCGCGTGGCCAATCTGCGCGACAAGCTCGAAGACCTGGACCAGGCCGGCATCGACCGCGTCATCGTCGAACATTTCAATGAACAGTTTGCCGCCATGTCGCCGCAGGATTTCGTCCAGCGCGTGCTGGTCGATGGCCTGCACGTCAAGTGGCTGATGGTCGGCGACGATTTCTGCTTCGGCGCGCGTCGCGCCGGCAATATTGCCATGCTGACCGAGGCCGGCCGCAAACATGGATTCGAAGTCCACACGCTGGGCACCGTGATGCAGGGCACCGAACGCATCTCGTCATCGGCCGTGCGCGCGGCGCTGGCCGGGGGCGACTTTTGCGCCACCAGCAAATTGCTCGGCCATCCCTACGCGATGTCGGGCCATGTGATCCATGGCGCCAAGCTCGGCCGCACGCTGGGCTTTCCGACCCTGAACCTGCGTGTCACGCACCGCCCTGCCCTGTCCGGCATCTTCGTCGTGCAGGTGCACGGCTTGGCCGAGCATCCGCTGCCTGCCGTGGCCAGCCTGGGCGTGCGCCCCACCGTCGAAGACGCCGGGCGCACCTTGCTCGAAGTGCATGTGTTCGACTATGCCGGCCAGTGTTACGGCAAGCTGGTGCGCGTGGAATTTCTGGCCAAGCTGCGCGACGAAGAAAAATACGCCGACCTGGCCACGCTCACGGCCGCGATCGACAACGACGCGCTGCAGGCGCGCGCGTTCTTCGACCGGCGTAACGGCGCCCTGAACGCGACCGACCGAATTTGAGTGCGCTTCCCGGCCAGTCGATGATTGGCAGGAAGCGCCTCCCCCAGTTTGCCAGACCCAATTCGACGCGGCGCACGGCGCCGTGCACACGAACACCCAACAAAAGAACCTTATGTCCGATACCAAACAGCACAACCCTGCCAAGGGCGCCAAGAAGCCTGAGAGCAAATACCCGGTCAATATGACCGATACCCCGTTCCCGATGCGCGGCGACCTCGCCAAGCGCGAACCAGGCTGGGTCAAGCAATGGCAAGACAAGAAAATCTACGAGCGCGTACGCAAGGCGGCCAAGGGCCGCCCAACCTTCATCCTGCACGACGGGCCGCCGTACGCGAATGGCGATATCCACCTGGGCCACGCCGTCAACAAGATCCTGAAAGACATGGTGTTGAAGTCGCGCACGATCGCCGGCTTCGACGCGCCATACGTGCCGGGCTGGGATTGCCACGGCATGCCGATCGAGATCCAGATCGAAAAACTGTACGGCAAGAACCTGCCGACAGCCGAGGTGCTGCAGAAGGCCCGCGCCTACGCGCTCGAGCAGATCGACCGCCAGCGCGCCGGCTTCATCCGCCTGGGCGTGCTCGGCGAATGGGACAACCCGTACATGACCATGGCCTACAGCAATGAAGCCGACGAGCTGCGCGCGCTCGGCACGCTGCTCGAAAAAGGCTATGTCTACCGTGGCCTCAAGCCCGTGAACTGGTGCTTCGACTGCGGTTCGGCGCTGGCCGAAGCCGAAGTCGAATACCAGGACAAGCGCGACCCGGCGATCGACGTCGGCTTCCCATTTGCCGAGCCGGAAAAAATCGCCGCTGCCTTTGGCCTGGACCAGCTCCCGGCAGGCGACGGCTTCATCGTCATCTGGACCACGACGCCATGGACCATCCCGTCGAACCAGGCGCTCAACGCCGGTCCGGAAGTGCAATATTCGCTGGTGCAGACCGAACGTGACGGCAAGCCGCTGCTCTTGATCCTGGGTTCCGAGCTGGTCGAGTCGTGCCTGACGCGCTACAAGCTCGAAGGCACCGTGATCGCCACCACCGTCGGCGAAGCGCTGGCCGGCATCAACTTCAAGCACCCGCTGCATGCGCAGGACGCGTTCTATGACCGTCTCTCGCCGCTGTACCTGGCTGATTACGTCACGGTCGACAGCGGTACCGGCGTCGTGCACTCCGCGCCTGCCTACGGTCTGGAAGACTTCGTGTCGTGCAAGGCGCATGGCATGCAGGACGACGACATCCTCAAGCCGGTCATGGGCGACGGCCGTTTTGTCTCGACGCTGCCGCTGTTCGGCGGCCTGACGATCTGGGAAGCGAGCAAACCAATCTGCGCCGCGCTGACCGAGGCCGGCGCGCTGTTCGAACTGAAGATGTTCGACCACAGCTACATGCACTGCTGGCGCCATAAAACGCCGATCGTCTACCGCGCCACCAGCCAGTGGTTCGCCGGCATGGACCTCACGCCAAAAGACGGCGGCCCGACCCTGCGCCAGAGCGCGCTGGCCGGCATCGCCAAGACCCAGTTCTTCCCGGACTGGGGCCAGGCGCGCCTGCACGGCATGATCGAGAACCGCCCGGACTGGACGCTGTCGCGTCAGCGCCAGTGGGGCGTGCCGATGGCCTTCTTCATCCATAAAGAGACCGGCACGCTGCACCCGCGTACGCCGGAGCTGCTCGAGCAAGTGGCCAAGCTGTTCGAAGCCGGCGGCATCGATGCCTGGCACACGCTCGACCCGGTCACGCTGCTGGGCGAGGACGCCGCCATCTACGAAAAGAACAAGGACACGCTGGACGTCTGGTTCGATTCGGGCTCGACCCACCAGACCGTGCTGCGCGGCTCGCACAAGGAACAACTGGGCTTCCCGGCCGACCTGTACCTAGAAGGCTCGGACCAGCACCGCGGCTGGTTCCACTCGTCGCTGCTGACGTCGTCGATGCTCAACGGCGAGCCACCGTACAAAGCGCTGCTGACGCACGGCTTCACCGTCGACGAGCATGGCAAGAAGATGTCGAAGTCGCTCGGCAACACGATGGCGCCGCAGAAAATCTCCGACACGCTCGGCGCCGACATCCTGCGCCTGTGGGTGGCCTCGACCGATTACACGGGCGAGCTCTCGATCGGCGAAGAGATCCTGAAGCGTGTGACCGAATCGTACCGCCGCATCCGCAACACGCTGCGCTTCCTGCTGGCCAACACGTCGGACTTCAACCCGGTCCAGCACGCGGTGCCGATGGGCGAGCTGCTCGAGATCGACCGCTATGCGATCGCCTCGATGGCCCAGTTGCAGAAGGACGTGGCAGCGCACTTCGAGCGCTACGAATTCCACCCGGTCGTCTCGCGCCTGCAGAACTACTGCTCGGAAGACCTGGGCGGCTTCTACCTGGACATCCTGAAGGACCGCCTGTACACGACCGGCATCGATTCTGCCTCCCGCCGCTCGGCGCAGACCGCGCTGTGGCACATCGCGCATGCGCTGCTGCGCCTGATGTCGCCGGTGCTGTCGTTCACGGCCGAAGAAGCATGGGCCGTGTTTGCGGACCAGGAAACGTTCAACGCCAGCGACGAGACCATCTTCACGCAAACCCTGTGGACGTTCCCTGAGCTGCCGGATGGCGACGCGCTGCTGGCCAAGTACGCCTTGCTGCGCCAGGTGCGCCTGGACGTGACGAAGCAACTGGAAGAAGTACGCACCTCTGGCGCGATCGGTTCATCGCTGCAAGCCGAACTGGCCATCAAAGCGTCGGGCGAGAAGTACCGCGCGCTGGCCAGCCTGGACGACGACCTGAAGTTCGTCTTCATCACGTCGCAGGCGAGCGTCACGGAAGTGGCGGGCGAGGCTGACGAAGCCGTGGCCGTCGTGCCGTCGGACGCCGAGAAGTGCGAGCGCTGCTGGCACTATCGCCGCGACGTCGGCCACGATGCAGCGCATCCAACGCTGTGCGGCCGCTGCGCGAGCAATCTGTTCGGCGCCGGCGAAACGCGCCGCTTCGCATAAGTTCCGAGACCAGACACCATGGCAACCAAAAAGAAACCTGCGCCTTCGGGCGCCACCCTGATCAAGCGCAGCACGAACAAGAGCGTCGGCGCCAGCATGTTCCCGTGGATCGGACTGTCCCTGATCATCGTCCTGCTCGACCAGGTCACCAAGCTCACCGTCGAACGCACCTTTGCCTACGCCGAGACGGTGCCGATCACGAGCTTCTTCAACCTGATCAAGGTCTACAACCCGGGGGCGGCGTTCAGCTTCCTGGGTGACGCGAGCGGCTGGCAGCGCTGGCTGTTCCTGGGTATCGCCATTGGCGCCGTGGTGTTCTGCCTGGTCATGATGAGCAAGAACGCGACGCAGCGCCTGTTCTGCTTCGCGCTCGCCTTGATCATGGCCGGCGCGATCGGCAACGGCATCGACCGCGTCGTGCACGGCCACGTGATCGACTTCCTCGATTTCTACTGGACCGGCATTGGGCACTTCCCGGCCTTCAATATTGCCGACATCGGCATCTCGGTCGGCGCCGTGCTGTTCGTGCTGGATGAATTCCGGCGCGTAAACAAGTCGTGACCGGGATAGAAGAATGAGCATGGACCTCGAAGGCAAGCGCATCGTCCTGGGCCTCACCGGCGGCGTGGCCTGCTACAAGGCCGCCGAACTGTGTCGCGCCCTGGTCAAGCACGGCGCCAGCGTGCAGGTGGTAATGACCGAGGCGGCAACGCAGTTCATCGGCGCCGTCACCATGCAGGCGCTGTCGGGCAACCCGGTCTACCTGGACCAGTGGGATGCGCGCATGGCCAACAACATGGCCCACATTGACCTGACCCGCGGCGCCGATGCGATCCTGATCGCGCCCTGCTCGGCTGACTTCATCCGCAAACTCGTGCACGGCGCCGCCGACGACCTGCTCTCGCTGCTGTGCGTGGCGCGCCCGCGTCACGTGCCGCTGCACGTGGCGCCCGCGATGAACGTCGAGATGTGGGACAACCCGGCCACGCAGCGCAACGTGGCGCAGCTGCGCGCCGACGGGATTTGCCTGTTCGGTCCCGGCCGCGGCGCGCAAGCCTGTGGCGAAACGGGCCTGGGGCGCATGCTCGAAGCGGACGAACTGGTCGACGAACTGATCGCCTCGTTCCAGCACAAGGTGCTGGCGGGCCGGCGCGTGATGATTACGGCGGGGCCGACGTTCGAGCCGATCGATCCGGTGCGCGGCATCACCAATCTGTCGTCCGGCAAGATGGGTTACGCCATCGCGCGCGCCGCGCGGGAAGCCGGCGCCGATGTCACGCTGGTCTCCGGGCCGGTATCGCTGCCCACGCCGCACGGCGTGCGCCGCATCGACGTGCTCACCGCGCAGCAGATGCACGACGCCGTGATGGCCGGTGTCCCGGGCCAGCACGTGTTCATCGGCGTGGCCGCGGTGGCCGACTGGCGCGTGGTCAATGCCAGCGACCAGAAACTCAAGAAGACGCCTGATGGCGCCCCGCCGGCGCTGGAATTCGCACAGAACGCGGACATCCTGGCCTCGGTCGCGGCCACCGTGTCGCTGTCGGGCTGGCCGTATTGCGTGGGCTTTGCCGCCGAATCCGAGCAGCTCGAAGCCTACGGCGCGGCGAAGCGCGAGAAGAAGGGCATTCCGCTTTTGGTTGGTAATATCGGGCCGCAGACGTTCGGGCAGGACGACAACACGATCATCCTGTTCGATGAACACGGCCACGTGCTGCTCGAGCGCGCCGACAAGCTCACGCTGGCGCGCCAGCTGGTGTCCGAGATCGGCAAGCGCCTCGAACAACGCTCCCTGCTTACCTGACCTGCTTACCTGCTTACCTGATTACCTGATTACCCAAGAATTTGTCATGAAACATATCGACCTCAAAATCCTCGACCCACGCATGCAGGACCTGCTACCGGCCTACGGCACACCGGGCAGCGCAGGCCTGGACCTGCGCGCCTGCCTGGATGCGCCGTTGACCATCGCGCCGGGAGAAACCGTGCTGGTGCCAACCGGTCTGGCGATCCACATCGGCGATCCGGGTTACGCCGCGATGATCCTGCCGCGCAGTGGCCTGGGCCACAAGAGCGGCATCGTTCTGGGCAATCTGGTAGGCTTGATCGACTCGGATTACCAGGGCCAGCTGATGGTCTCTACCTGGAATCGCAGCAGCACCGCCTTCGTATTGCAGCCAATGGACCGGCTCGCGCAGCTGATCATCGTGCCGGTACTGCAAGTGGCGTTCAACGTGGTGACCGACTTCGCGTCAAGCGACCGTGGCGTCGGTGGCTTCGGCAGCACCGGCAAACAATAACCATCCATGAGGAGCACCCTGATGCGCATCCAGCGCCTGCATCGACTCACTTCCCCGGCCTTCGTCGTCGCCACCGCAGCGCTGCTCGCTGCCTGCAGCACGCCGGGGCCAATGCAATCGTCGACCGGGCCGGGCGCCGTGCCGGTCGAACAGGTGCCGGGCAAGCCCGAGGTCACGCCGCAGATGGCTGCCGCGGGCGAGGTGCTCCAGCGCATGGCCACGCAGCACGACCGCCTGTACCGCGTCGCCGCGCCGCTCCTGATCGACAACGCCGCGCTGTGCACCAAGCATGCGCGCAACCTGCTGGGCTTCACCGCCAAAAACCGCTACACGTATCCCGGCCAGTACAACGAGGCGGCATGGGTGGTGCTGGGCATGGACGAGCGCCTGCAGGTCACCAATGTGCTCAATGGCAGCGGCGCGGCCAAGGCTGGCCTGCGCCAGGGAGATCGCCTGCTGGCGGCGGCCGGCACGCCGCTGCCAGCAGGCCCGAATGCGCTGAGCAAGGCCGGCGCCGTGTTCGGCCCGATCATGGCCAAGCAGGCCAGCCTGCCGCTGTCGATCGAGCGTGGCGGCAAGCCGCGCGACCTCACCATTCCTGTCACGCGCGCCTGCGCCTTCGCCATCGAGCTGGGCAACGCCGACAACATCAACGCGTACGCCGACGGCAGCCGCGTGATGGTCACGCGCGGCATGCTGGGCTTCGCGCAGGACGACGACGAACTGGCCTACGTGGTGGCGCGCACGATGGCGCACAATATGCTGGGCCACGCGGCAACCCAGCGCAATGCAGCCACCATCGGCAGCATCATCGACAACCTGACCGCGATCACGCCCGACACCTCGATGCTGATCGGCAGCGGCGGCATCAAGGCGATGCCCGCGGCCGACGACGTGGCGGCCGACCGCCTGGCGATCTACCTGCTGGCACGCGCCGGCTACCGCTACGAGGGTGCCTCAAGCTTCTGGAAGCGCCTGGCGGCGGCCTACCCGGCCAAGATCCTCAATGGCTACACGGCGAATCATCCGGCCACGCCAATGCGCGTAGCCGCCATCGACAAGACCGTGGTGGAAGTCAAGGCCAAGCAAAGCGCGAAAAAACCGCTGGTGCCTTGAGCGCTGGTCTGCGCGCCGACACGTGCGGCGCTTTTTTTGTATGATTGTCCATCTTATTCACCCGCCCCGGCGACACGAACACCATGGACAGCATCGACCTCGACGTACTGAAAACCTGCGCCGCCTGGCTTGACGGCGGCCAGCGCTGCCAGCTGGTCACGGTCATCAAGACCTGGGGTTCCAGCCCGCGCCCGGTAGGCGCCACGCTGGCCATCTGCGAAGACGGCCAGGTGGTCGGCTCGGTCTCCGGTGGCTGCATCGAGGACGATCTGATCGCCCGCGTGCGCGACAACGGCATCGAAATCACCCTCCCCGAGATCATCAGCTACGGCATCAGCGCCGACGAAGCGCACCGCTTCGGCCTGCCCTGCGGCGGCACCATCGAGCTGGCCATCGAACCGCTGTCGGTCGACAGCGGCATCAAGGCGCTGCTGGCGCGTCTTGGCCAGGGCGAACTGGTCGAGCGCAGCGTGCAGCTGGCCACGGGCGCCGTCACGCTCGCCACGGCCGAGGCCACGGCCATCCAGCGCGTCGAGGACGGCGTGCTGCACACGCTGCACGGCCCGCGCTGGCGCCTGTACATCATCGGCGCCGGTCCGCTGTCGCGCTTCTTGGCGCAAATCGCCGCCGGCATGGATTACCGCGTCACCGTGTGCGACCCGCGCGAAGAATACCGCAGCGGCTTTCACATTCCCGGCGTGACGCTGGTGCACGCGATGCCCGACGATCTGGTGATCGATGCGAAGCTCGATGCGCGCAGCGCCGTCGTGGCGCTCACGCACGACCCGAAGCTCGATGACCTGGCGCTGATGGAAGCGCTCAAGTCCGAGGCCTTCTACGTCGGCGCGATCGGCTCGCGCGCCAACAACGCCAAGCGGCGCGAACGTCTCAAGCTGTTCGACCTGACTGACGTCGAACTCGCGCGCCTGCATGGCCCGATCGGCCTTTACATCGGCAGCAAGACGCCGGCCGAAATCGCGGTCTCGATCATGGCCGAAATGACGGCCGTGAAGAACGCGGTGCCACAGACCTTGCTCATGCCGCACGCGGCTGCACTGACGCTCGCCAGCGCGGCCTGATATCGATGGCAAGAAGCGGCTGGCACATTGATGCCTGCCCTGCCACAATGGTCAACTTAACAACTGGCCATTTTTTCGACCTGATGAACACCGCGAACATGCTGCGCCTCGTTGCGCTCGCCGCCATCTGGGGCGGCTCTTTCCTCTTCATGCGCATCGCCGCGCCGGTGCTCGGCCCGGCCGTGCTGATCGAATACCGGCTCGCGCTGGCGGCCGTGTTCCTGGCGCTGGTGAGCTGGGTGCTGCATCTGCGCGGGCGCGGCGCGCCGCTGAACGTGCGGCGCCATTGGAAGCATTACCTGATTCTGGGCCTCTTCAACTCCGCCCTGCCCTTTCTGCTGTTCGCGTTTGCCGCGCGTACGCTGTCGGCGTCTGTGCTGGCGGTGCTCAACGCCACCGCGCCGATGTGGGGCGCGCTGGTCGGCGCCGTGTGGGCGCGCCAGCAAGTCACGCGGCGCAGCGCTCTTGGCCTGCTGCTGGGCACCGCGGGCGTGGCGCTGCTGGTCGGCTTTGATCACGTGGCCGAACGGCCCGGCGCGGGCCTGGCCGTGGCCGCCGCATTGATCGCCGCCTTCAGCTACAGCGTCGCCAGCCAGTATACGAAGTCGGCCGCCGCCAGCAAGGGCGGCGTGGCGCCGTTCGCCAATGCGCACGGCTCGATGTGGGCCTCGGCCCTGCTGGTGCTGCCGCTCGTCGCGTTCTTCCCGGCGCCGGGCGAGCCGACCATTGGCATCATGGGCGCCGTGGTGACACTGGGCGTGGTCTGCAGCGGCATCGCCTACATTGTGTATTTCAAGCTGATCGAAGACGTGGGCGCCACGTCGGCGCTGACGGTCACGTTCCTCAGCCCCGTGTTCGGCATCCTGTGGGGCGCGCTGTTTTTGCATGAGGTCATCGGCTGGCACACGATCCTTGGCTCCGCGATCGTCCTGTTGGGCACGGCGCTGGTCACCGGGTTCAAGCCCGCCTGGCGGCGCGTGCCGGTGTCGACGGGCATTTGATGACGCCGATGACCGACACGCACGTGATTGCGCTGCCGCCCGGCTACCGCGTCGCCGACGCGCTGGCGTTCCACGGCCGCGATCCCGAACGCGTGGCCGAACAGATCGACGCCGATGGCTTGCGCAAGGGCGTGCTGTTCGGTGGCGTGCCAACGCTGTTCGACATCCGGTTCGGGGCCGGTGCCGCGCACTGCCGCGTGACGTTCGACGGGCCGGCTACACAGGATGTGCAGGCACGGACGCGCGAGGCGCTGCTGAATGTGCTGGGCCTGCGGATCGACCCGGCTGCATTCGGCGCCCTCGTCCAGGACGATCCCTGGCTAGGGCCAGTGGTGGCGCGCCAGCCAGGCCTGCGCATCGTGCAGTCGGCCACGATCTTCGAAGCGCTGACCTGGGCCATCATCGGCCAGCAGATCAACCTGACCTTTGCCATTGCCCTGCGCCGCACGCTGATTCAACTGGCGGGCCGCGCGCATGCATCTGGCTTGCGGTGCTATCCGGAGGCCCCCGACGTAGCCCGGCTCGACATCGGCGAACTCACGAGCCGCAAATTCTCGAACGCCAAGGCCGAGACGATCCTGCGCGTGGCGCGGATGGTGGTCGATGGCAGCCTGGTGCTCGAGCGGGGCACTGGCGTGGAAGACATTTCTTGCCCTGCGAGCGCCGACGTCAGCGAAACACTATTGGCCATCAAGGGCATCGGCCCCTGGACCGTCAACTACGTGCTGCTGCGCGGCTATGGCTATCCCGATTGCTCGCTGCACGGCGACGTCGCGGTGCGCGCCGCGCTGCACACGTTGTCGGGCAGCGCAGCCCGGCCAACGGTACGGGAAGCCGAGCAGATGCTGGCACGCTACGCGCCACACCGCACGATGGCGGCGGCGTACCTGTGGGCGAGCCTGGCCGACACGCCATCGGCGGACGAGCCCGCGTAGTTTTTAGTTTCTAGTTCCAGCGCGGCAGCCCATCGTACTGCTGCGCGCCTTCGCCCGAAAACCGGATCAACGCCGCCAGCGGCGCGATGGCCAGGTTATCGCACCCGTACTTTCCGCCCAGGGCACTGGGAATCCTGAGGCAGTAGGTGCGCCCGTCGGTGAGCGGCCCCAGCGCGGCTTCGGCCAGGCACACTGCCTCGGGCATATACCAGTCGTTGAGAAAATCCTGGTTGTACGACAGCGCGTCGAGCGCGGCGCGGTTGCTGGCGAGCGGCTCGCAACAGAGCTCGTGCGGACGCAGGCACCAGAACCGGTCGTCCTCGTCGCGAATGATGAGATTGCCGAAGGCATTGGCGCCGAGCACTTCGACTGCGCTCATGCCCACCCAGCCCCAGGATTGATTGATGTCGTCTACATTGATCATGGTGCGCCCCTGACTTGTCGTCCGTTGCGGGTTGGACCGGGCACGGCCCCCTGCATTGCAGGGGCGGCACGCGGGGTTGATCTGCATCGAGGCGGTTACAGCGGAGCAAGAGGTACACAAGACGGGGCCAGAAAAACGAAAAGCCGCTGATTCTTTCGAATCAACGGCCTCTAATCTTGGTTGCGGGGACAGGATTTGAACCTGTGACCTTCGGGTTATGAGCCCGACGAGCTGCCAGACTGCTCCACCCCGCGTCTGTGAAATGAATTATACGCGCCCCTGGGTCATTAAGCAAATCTAATCCTCCTTGCATCCCCTATTGAAGAAACTTATCACTCGCTTGAGCGCGCGACCATCAGCCGCAAACACCCCCTGCCCCTGCCGACGCCGCATTCGGTGTACAGTATTGTCACGACCAACCTGCCCTATCCACCATGAAATTC
Organism: Massilia sp. MP_M2; assembly: GCF_039123635.1. Lineage (NCBI taxonomy): Bacteria > Pseudomonadati > Pseudomonadota > Betaproteobacteria > Burkholderiales > Oxalobacteraceae > Massilia > Massilia sp. MP_M2. Next base: position 22,020 of record NZ_JBCHJF010000011.1, on the reverse strand, counting down.
TGCTCCGAGTGCGCCCACCCTGTCGTGCTGGCCATTCCCGAAGGCGACAACCGGCCGCGCTACGTGTGCACGCACTGCGCCACGGTCCACTACCAGAACCCGAAGCTGGTCGTCGGTTCGATTCCCGTATGGGAGCGCGATGGCGAACTCCAGATTTTGCTCTGCAAACGCGCCATCGAGCCGCGCTACGGCTACTGGACGCTGCCGGCCGGGTTCATGGAAAACGAAGAGACCACCGAACAGGCGGCGCAGCGCGAAACCGAAGAAGAAGCCGGCGCCAATATCGAACTTGGCCCGCTGTTTTCGTTGCTCAACGTTGCCCATGTGCACCAGGTTCACCTGTTTTATCTCGCGCGCCTGCGCGACCTCGACTATGCGGCCGGCATCGAAAGCCTCGATGTGCAATTGTTCACCGAAGCGACCATTCCCTGGGACGACCTGGCCTTCCCCACGATCCGCACGACGCTGGAACTGTTCTTTGCCGACCGGATCAAAGTGCGCGAGGGTGGCGACTTCGGCTTTCACAGCGTGGCCGTGAACCGCCCGATGATGGCCCCAGGCGAACCGTACTGACATGATTCCCTGGCTCGAGATCGACACGCCGTTTCCCGACGTGTCGAAGGCATTGACGGTTGAAGCGCCGGGCCTGCTTGCCGCCGGCGCCGACCTGTCGCCGGCGCGCTTGCTGCAGGCCTACCGCAAGGGCATCTTCCCGTGGTTTTCCGAAGGCCAGCCGATCCTGTGGTGGAGCACCGATCCGCGCATGGTGCTGTACACCGACCAGTTCAAGGTTAGCAATAGCCTGGCGAAAACGCTGCGCAAGATCGAGCGCAGCCGCCTGGACGGCGGGCGCTGGGACGTGCGCTTCGACAGCGCGTTCGACGACGTGATGCGCGCCTGTGCTGCGCCGCGGCGCGACGGGCCAGGCACCTGGATTTCGGACGAGATCATCGCCGGCTATACGGGCCTGCACGCGCTGGGCTATGCGCATTCGGCCGAAGTCTGGCTCGATGGCGAACTGGTAGGCGGCGCGTACGGCGTCTGCATCGGGCACATGTTCTATGGCGAATCGATGTTCGCGCGGGTGTCCGATGCGTCCAAGGTCGCGCTGGCGTATCTGGTTGCGTTCCTGCAACGCCATGGCGTCGACATGGTCGACTGCCAGCAAGAAACCGGGCATCTGGCGTCGCTCGGGGCTGCGCCGATCCCGCGCAGCCGCTTTCTCGAACACGTCCACCGCGTGACCGCCAGGCCGGGCATCGGGTCATGGACGGTGGTGTCACCGTTGCCTGACTAACGGAATCGCGGCCTGGTTTTCGCTAGAATAGACGGCAACCCCACGTCGTCCCGAGAGCTCTTTGCATGACGCACCTACACGACCTGCCCTTCGCCACGTTGCAGTTCTACACCACGGCGCCCTACCCCTGCAGCTATCTCGACGCACGCCAGGCGCGCTCGCAGGTCGCGACGCCCTCGCACCTGATCAATGCCGATGTGTATTCCGAGCTCGTCAAGAATGGCTTCCGGCGCAGCGGCATCTTTACCTACCGCCCGTATTGCGACGGCTGCCAGGCCTGCATCCCGGTGCGCGTCAAGTGCGCCGACTTCACGCCCAACCGCACCCAGCGCCGCGCCTGGAAGCGCCATGGCAATCTGGTTGCGATGGTGGCCAACCTGGCCTTCTCGGATGAGCACTACGCGCTCTACCTGCGCTACCAGACCACGCGCCATGTCGGCGGCGGCATGGACCAGGACAGCCGTGACCAGTACGCGCAGTTCCTGCTGCAAAGCCGCGTCAACACGCGTCTGGTCGAATTCCGCGAGCCTGACGGCACCTTGCGCATGGTGTCGATCATCGACGTGCTGTCCGATGGCCTGTCGTCGGTCTACACCTTCTTCGACCCGGATATCGAGAACGCGTCGTACGGCACCTACAACATCCTGTGGCAGGTGAACCAGGCGCACGAACTCGGGCTGTCGCACGTGTATCTTGGCTACTGGATCGCGCAGAGCCCCAAGATGGCCTATAAAATCAACTTCCGGCCACTGGAAGCGCGCATCGACGGGCAATGGGGCGTTCTCGGCGCCTGAAGCTGTTGCTTACGGAGTCAGCGGACACACCCGCTAACAATTGCATTGGCACTTCGTTATGTACTGGCCCCCGCCGCACGTTAGAATGACGGGGATACGTCAACCGAGTACCCCATGCCAGACAAAATCCTGTATACCCTCGTTCGACCCGCACTGTTCTCGCTCGATCCCGAAGCGGCGCACAATCTGACCTTGCCCATGCTGCGTCGCGCAGCAGCACTCGGCCTGACCGGCGCCATCCGGAAACCACGGCCCGATCCGCGCACCGTCATGGGTATCACGTTCCCCAACCCCGTCGGCCTGGCCGCCGGGCTGGACAAGGATGGCGCGTATATCGACGGTCTGGCCGCGTTGGGCTTCGGGTCGATCGAAATCGGTACGGTCACGCCGCGTGGCCAGGCCGGCAACCCGAAACCACGCATGTTCCGGCTGCCGCGCGCGCGCGGCATCATCAATCGCATGGGCTTTAACAACGGCGGCGTCGACGCGTTCGTGGCCAATGTGCAGGCCTCGCGCTTCTTCCAGGAGAAGCAGGGCGTGCTGGGTCTGAACATCGGCAAGAACGCCGATACGCCGATCGAGCGCGCTGCCGACGACTACCTCGAATGCCTGCGCAAGGTCTACCCGTACGCCAGCTACGTGACGGTCAATATCTCGTCGCCGAACACGCAGAACCTGCGCCAGTTGCAGGGCGCTTCCGAACTCGACAGCCTGCTGTCGCAGCTCAAGCAAGAGCAGATGCGCCTGGCCGACCAACACGGCCACTACGTGCCGCTCACGCTCAAGATCGCACCGGACGTCGACGGCGACCAGATCCGCGATATCGCCGGCGCGCTGCTGCGGCACAAGATCGACGGCGTCATTGCCACCAATACCACGCTCAACCGACGCGATGTCGAGGGCATGAAGCATGCGCAGCAGGCGGGCGGCCTGTCGGGCGCGCCCGTGTTCGAGCAGTCGAACATCGTGATCCGCGCGCTCAAGACCGAGCTGCGCGACGACATCCCGATCATCGGCGTGGGCGGCATCATGCGCGGCGCCGATGCACGCGCGAAGATCGCGGCCGGCGCCAAGCTGGTGCAGTTGTACAGTGGTTTGATCTACGCCGGGCCAAGCCTGGTGCGCGAATGCGCGGACGCGCTGCGCGAGAAGACGAAGTAAGCAGCAAAGACGGCCGGCGCGCCAGCGTGGGGTGCCGGTGACGCTACCCTATTCCGCCGTCGCAATCGCCTTTTCGATATCGGCTCGCGTGTAGCCTTGCGCGAAGCGCTCGATGAAGTGAAACGCGTAAGAGCGCAGGTACGAGCCGCGCCGCACCGCCAGGCGCGTCACGTTCTGCGCGAACAGGTGCGATGCCTCGATCGCACGCAGGCCCTTGTCGCGGCTATTGTCAAACGCCATCGACGCCACGATTCCCACACCCATCCCCAGTGATACGTATTGCTTGATCACGTCCGAATCCATCGCCGTGAGCACGATGTCCGGCGCCAGCCCGGCTTCGAGGAAGGCCGCGTCGATGTGGCTGCGGCCAGTAAAGCCCTGGTCATACGTGATCAGGGGATGGTCGGCCAGGTCCTCCAGGCGCAGCGGCGAACCGCTGGCGAAGATCGGATGGCCTTCGGGCGCGACGATCACGTGGCTCCAGCGGTAGCACGGGAACGACACCAGATCGGGAAATGCGGCGATGCCCTCGGTGGCGATGCCGATATCGGCCTTGCCCGACACCACCCATTCGGCAATGTGTTCGGGCGAACTTTGCTGCAAGGCGATGCGCACGTTGGGGAACGCAGCGCGAAACGATTGCACCACCTGCGGCAGCGCGTAACGGGCCTGCGTGTGGGTCACGGCCACCGTCAGCGTGCCGCTGTCCTGGCCGGCGAATTCGCGGCTGGCCTGCTGCAGGTTCTCGGCTTCGACCAGCAGCTTTTCGACGATGCGCAGGATGCCTTTGCCGGGCGGCGTCAGGCCAGTCAGGCGCTTGCCGTTACGTTCGAAAATCACCACGCCCAGTTCATCTTCGAGTTCGCGGATCTGGCGCGACACGCCAGGCTGCGACGTGAACAGGGCGTTGGCCACTTCGGTGAGGTTGAAGTCGCGCCGGGCCGCTTCGCGCACCGAGCGCAGCTGCTGGAAATTCATGCGGCGCTTCCGTGGTCGACAAAGACTTCGATCCGGCGCGGACGCACCACGAGCGTGTCGCCTTCTTTCAGGCCCAGGCTGGCAAAGCGTTCGTTTGGCAGCACCGCTTCGATCATCTGGCCATTGTCGGCGCGCTCCAGGTCGAGCTGGGCCAGCGGGCCAATGGCATGCGCGCGGCGCAGCTTGGCCACGACGCCCTCGGCGCCCGGGGTGTAGCGCTCGACATCGAGATCGTGCGGGCGCACGTAGCCGATACCGGCGCCATCGCGCACGTCGATATGCTGCGGGGCCTGGAAATTGACATCACCACTGGCCAGCACGCCTTCGTGGATGCGGCCATGGAACAGGTTGACGTTACCCAGGAAGCCGTACACGAACGGCGATGCCGGATGGTTATACACCTGGTCGGGGCTGCCCAGTTGCTCGACGCGGCCCTTGTTCATCAGGACCACCTGGTCGGCCACTTCAAGTGCTTCTTCCTGATCGTGCGTGACGAAGATCGACGTCACGTGCAGATCGTCGTGCAGACGACGCAGCCAGCGGCGCAGTTCCTTGCGCACCTTGGCGTCGAGCGCGCCGAACGGCTCGTCGAGCAGCAGCACGCGCGGCTCGACGGCCAGCGCGCGCGCCAGGGCGATGCGCTGGCGCTGACCGCCCGACAGCTGCGGCGGATAGCGGTCGGCGATCCAGTCGAGCTGCACCAGCTCGAGCAGTTTTTTGACCTTGTCACGGATCTGGTCTTCGCTCGGGCGCTCGCTGCGCGGCTTCACGCGCAGGCCGAACGCGACGTTCTCGAACACGGTCATGTGCTTGAACAGCGCGTAGTGCTGGAACACGAAACCCACCTGGCGCTCGCGCACGTGGCGGTGCGACGAATCCTGGCCGTCGAGCAGCACGGTGCCCGAGTCCGGGTATTCCAGGCCGGCGATAATGCGCAGCAGCGTGGTCTTGCCGCAGCCCGACGGGCCGAGCAAGGCGGTCAGTTCGCCGTCCGGGAACTGCAACGAGACGTCGTCGAGCGCCTTGAACTGGCCGAAATTTTTACGGATGTGTTGGACTTCAATCGTCATGCGTGGCTCCGGCGGAAATTCAGTGAGGGGCGTTCAGCGAGGCCGACTTGGCCTGGTGCAGACGCCATTCGATAAAGGACTTGATGGCCAGCGTCACCAGCGCGAGCAGCGCCAGCAGCGACGCCACAGCAAATGCGGCCGTGAAGTTGTATTCGTTGTAGAGGATCTCGACGTGCAGCGGCATCGTGTTGGTCTCGCCGCGGATGTGGCCCGAGACCACCGAGACGGCGCCGAACTCGCCCATCGCGCGGGCGTTACACAGGATCACGCCATACAGCAGGCCCCATTTGATGTTCGGCATCGTCACGCGCCAGAACGTCGACCAGCCCGACGCGCCCAGCACCAGCGCCGCTTCTTCTTCTTCGGTGCCCTGCTGCTGCATCAGCGGAATCAGCTCGCGCGCCACGAACGGGAACGTGATGAACACGGTGGCCAGCACGATGCCCGGCACGGCGAACAGGATCTTGATGTCGTGCTCGGCCAGCCACGGGCCAAACCATCCCGACGCGCCAAACAGCAGCACATACATCAGGCCGGCAATCACGGGCGAAATCGAGAATGGCAGATCGATCAGCGTGAGCAGGATGCTCTTGCCACGGAATTCGAACTTGGTGATCGCCCAGGCAGCCGACACGCCGAACACGAGGTTCAGCGGCACCGAGATCACGGCAGCGATCAGCGTGAGCTTGATGGCCGAGATCGCATCGGGGTCGATGACGGATTCGACATACACTTCCCAGCCCTTCTTGAGCGCTTCGGTAAACACCGCCGCGAGCGGGATGAACAGAAACAGCGTCAGGAAGACCAGCGCAATCGCGATCAGGAGAACGCTGACCCAGCGCGGCTCGAGCACGCTGGTGTCGAGGCGCTTGCCGCGCGCCGCCGGTGGGCGCGGCGGCGTGACTTTGTCGAGGACGGCGCTCATGATTTGCCCGCCCGTTTGCGTGTCCAGGCCTGCAGCAGATTGATCGTCAGCAGCAGGATGAACGAGAACACCAGCATCACGACGGCAATCGCGGTAGCGCCGGCGTAATCGTATTGTTCGAGTTTGGAGATGATGAGCAGCGGCGTGATCTCGGACACCATCGGCAGGTTGCCGGCGATGAAGATGACCGAGCCGTATTCGCCGGTGGCGCGCGCAAAGGCCAGCGCAAAGCCGGTGAGCAGTGCCGGCACGATCGTCGGCAGCACCACGCGGGTGAAGGTCTGCAGCGGCGGCGCGCCCAGGCTGGCGGCGGCTTCTTCGAGTTCACGTTCGGCTTCTTCAAGCACCGGCTGCACCGTGCGCACGACGAACGGCAGCCCGATGAAGGTCAGCGCCACCACAATGCCCAGCGGCGTGAACGCGACCTTGATGCCCCACTCGGCCAGGTATTGACCGATCCAGCCATTCTGCGCGTACAGGGCAGTCAGCGTGATGCCGGCCACCGCGGTAGGCAGCGCAAATGGCAAATCGACCAGCGCATCGACGAAGCGCTTGCCGGGAAATTTATACCGCACCAGCACCCAGGCGACGATGCCGCCGAAGACGACGTTCAGGGCCGCTGCGATCAGCGACGCGCCAAAGCTGAGGCGATACGACGCCATGACGCGCTCGGACGTGACGGTGGCCCAGAACTCGGCCCAGGTCATGCTGAAGGTATTGAGGAACACCGCCGACAGCGGGATGAGAACGATCAGCGCCAGGTAAAACAGCGTGAAGCCAAGCGAAATGCCAAAGCCGGGAATGACCCGGCCCGGTGCTTTCGACGACTTGGACGCTGCCGTGCTGCCTGGCATAGCAAGCGATGTCATGCGAGTCCTTATTACAAATTCTTCTATCGGACTGGCATATTCTCACGTGATCTACATAACGCAAACGAAAGAATCCTTATTTGTATAGACACGAAACGCTATGTAGCGGCGCGCTTTTCGCATGTCGATATGCGGAAAACTTCGTTGGTCGGAAAAAAAAAATGGCCCAGGCAATCGCCTGGGCCATTTTTCTGGTCGCGTAAGACGTGGCTTACTTGTTCGGCTGCGGCGTCATGCGCAGGTAAGGACGCGGCGCTTCAAAGCCTTTCGGGTACTTCTGCTTGATCACGTCAGGATCGGTCACGGTCAGCGGAATGATGACGTCGTCGCCATCTTTCCAGTTGCCCGGCGTGGCAACGGTGTAGCCATCGGTCAGTTGCAGGGCGTCGATCACGCGCAGCACTTCGTCGAAGTTGCGGCCGGTGCTCATCGGGTAGGTGATAGTCAGGCGCACTTTCTTGTTCGGATCGATGATGAACAGCGAACGCACGGTGGCGGTGGCCGACTGTTCCGGGTGGATCATGTCGTACAGCGTCGAGACCGAGCGGTCGGCATCGGCGATGATCGGGAAGCCCACCACGGTTTGCTGGGTTTCTTCGATGTCGCGGATCCAGTCGCGGTGCTTTTCGGCCGCATCGACCGACAGCGCGATCGCCTTGACATTGCGCTTGTCGAATTCAGGCTTGAGCTTGGCGGTCAGGCCCAGTTCGGTGGTGCAGACTGGCGTGAAGTCGGCCGGGTGCGAAAACAGCACGACCCACGAGTCGCCTGCCCATTCGTGGAAACGGATGGTGCCAATGCTGGAATCTTGTTCGAAATCGGGGGCGGTATCGCCGAGGCGTAAGGTCATGGTCATCTCCTGTGATTGATCAAACTTGTTCGGGGCGCCATCCGTGCCGGACAGCGCGTTGCATGGTCTACATGAAGCGATTGTAGAGGACGACGGCCCAGACCGCGAACGCCAGCAGCAGCGTCAGTGCGACGGCGGCGCTGCCGATGTCCTTGGCCGCTTTCGACAATGGATGGCGCTCGAGCGAAATACGGTCGACGACCGCCTCGATCGCCGAATTGATCAGCTCGACGATCAGCACCACGACCAGCACGCCGATCATGGCCAGGCGCTGGAAGCCCGAGACGGGCAACAGCAGCGCGATCACGCTGGCCACGACGATCAGCACCACCTCTTGCCTGAACGCCGCTTCGCTGCGCCAGGCCCAGCGCAAGCCGTCCCAGGTGTTGCGGCACGCCGCGCCAATGCGCTCGAGGCCGCGCAAGGTCTTGAATTCGCTGATCGGGTTGTCCATCGTTGTCCAGTGAAGATGCAGGAACGTCATTATGCAGCCTCCCGATCAGCATGTGGCAATCACGCCCACAATGCAAGGGCGGGTTTGCGCGAGCGTTTCACATCATGGTATAAAGAATGGGCCTACCGCACCGCACCAACCATCATATGAAAATGGAAACGCCCCAACCCGCCAAGACCTCGATCCAGGTGATCGAACGCATGACGTCGCTTCTGGACGCCCTTGCCACCTATTCCGACCCGGTCAGCCTCAAGGAGCTGGCGCACGTGTCGGGCCTGCACCCGTCCACGGCGCACCGGATCCTCAACGATATGGTGGTCACGCGCTTCGTCGACCGTGTCGAGCCGGGCACGTACCGCCTGGGCATGCGCCTGCTGGAACTGGGCAATGTGGTCAAGAGCCGGCTGTCGGTGCGCGAAGCGGCGCTCGACGCCATGCGCGCCCTGCACCGCAAGACGCAGCAGACGGTGAATCTGTCGGTGCGCCAGGGCGACGAGATCGTGTACATCGACCGGGCCTTTTCGGAGCGCTCGGGCATGCAGGTCGTGCGCGCCATTGGCGGGCGTGGTCCGCTGCATCTGACGTCCACTGGCAAGCTGTTTCTGTCGGTGGACGACGTCAAAGCCACGCGCGCCTACGCGACCCGCACGGGCCTCTCAGGCCACACGCGCAACTCGATCACGGAGCTGGCGCGGCTGGAGCGCGAGCTGAGCCTGGTGCGCTCGCGCGGCTATGCACGGGACAATGAAGAGCTCGAACTTGGGGTGCGCTGCATGGCCGCTGGCATCCACGATGATAGCGGCAAGCTGGTGGCGGGCTTGTCGATTTCGGCGCCGGCCGACCGCCTGCAGGAAGACTGGCTTGAGGACCTGGTGCAGACGGCGGCGCGCATTTCGTCGACGCTCGGGTATCGGCCGATGCCGACCGTATAAACGATAAGAGCAGACACAATAAGGGCAGGCGCGAGGCCTGCCCTTCCGTTTCAGCGCGTCAACCCCGGCGCGCTGGCGGTGATGGTCGATGGCCGGATGGCCTCGACATCCATCCGGTCCGGCAGCGACTCGATCAGGCGGCGAATCCGGCCGGCATCGGCCGTGCGCGACATCTTGCCCTTCGAATCCAGGAACACCATCACGACATTGCGGCCATGGATCATGGCCTGCATCACCAGGCAGCGCCCTGCTTCGTTGATGAAGCCGGTCTTTTGCAGGCCGATATTCCAGTCAGGCAGCGACACCAGGTAGTTGGTATTGCGATAGTGCATCGTGCGACCGCTGGCTTGTACGGTGGAATTGGGCGTGGTCGAGAATTCGCGCAGCACCGGGTCGCCATGCGCAGCCATGACCAGCTTGGCCAGGTCGCGCCCGCTGGAAACATTGCGGCTCGACAGGCCGCTGGAGTCGACGTAATGGGTGTCGCGCATGCCCAGTTGGCGTGCCTTGGCGTTCATTGCACCGACGAAGGCGTTGATACCGCCCGGATAGTTGCGGCCCAGCGCCGACGCGGCGCGGTTCTCGGAACTCATCAGGGCAATATGGAGCAGTTCGCGGCGCGTCATGCTGGCGCCCACCGGCAGGCGTGAGCTGCTGAACTTGTGGCGATCGACATCGTCGTCAGTCACGCGCAACACTTCATCGAGGTCTTGTCTGGCGTCCATCACGACCATGCCTGTCATGAGCTTGGTTAGCGACGCGATCGGCAGCGCGACATTGGCATTTTTCTCGAACAGCACTTCGGCGCTGTTCTGGTCGACCACGTAGGCCACGTTCGAGCGCAGCGCCAGCGGATCGACGGTGTCGTCGAGACCAGCCATGTCGCCGACGGTCTTGGCAGCAACGCCGACTGCGACAGCGGCGGCGGCCGTGCGCACCGGCTGATACGTGACGACCCGCTTGCCGCGCACCGTCTTGACCCGGCGGATCATGCGCGGACGCTCGCCCGCAACTGCCAGTTCCTGGCGTTTGGCGCGCTTGGACGTGGCTTTGCGCACGACCTTGCGTTTGACTTTTTTCTTGGCGGCGGAAGATTTTTTGGCCTGCTCAGTGGCACCCGCACCCGCACCCGCACCAGCACCGGCGGCCTGGACCGGGGAAAAGGCAAATAAAGCGGCCACCACAGTAGCCACAGCAAGTTTGAACATGATGAAGCCCCTGACCCGAACAGATGAGAAACGTAGTGAAGTGTAGCGGAACGACGTTCGTTCGCAAGCAAAATTCACATTCTGTACGGCAATAACCGATTAAAACAACACGAACCTGAAAACAATTTTTCTTTTGATATCAACAGGATATTGACGGTATTTACGCTACTCCATGAAGCGGGCGAAGCCGTGGCTGGGCTCGCGCTCGGTGACCAGGCTGTTCTCGATGCGCTCCGGATCGGCCCACCCCAACGCCATACCGCAGACGACCATCTCGCTGGCCGCCAGGCCAAGTTCGGCACTGATAATCCGATGATACTGCGTGAATGCCGCTTGTGGGCAAGTGTCGAGGCCGCGCGCGCGCGCCGCCACCATGATGTTCTGTAAAAACATGCCATAGTCGAGCCACGAACCCTGCGCCATGATCCGGTCGATGGTGAAGATCAGCCCCACGGGTGCATCAAAGAACGCGTAATTGCGGGCATGCTGGGCGGCCATGCCGGCCTTGTTGTCGCGCCCCAGGCCGAGCAGGCTGTACAGATCCCAGCCAACCTTGCGCCGGCGGTCGATATAGGGCGACGTCCACTCACGCGGATAATACGCGTATTCCTCGGTATGCCCGCGCGCTTGTTCGGGATCGGCATTGACCGCCAGGATCGCGCCCGACAGCCGAACACGCGCAGCGCCAGTGAGCACATACACCTTCCACGGCTGCGTGTTGGTGCCGGACGGGGCACGCGCGGCAACGTCGAGGATGCGTGCGATCTCGTCGCGTTCCACCGGCTTGTCGAGAAAGGCGCGGATCGAGCGGCGCGACGTGATCGCGGCATCGACCGCTTCCTGGCTGGGACTGCTGATCATGGGGAGTTCCTTGGCTTCTTGACGACAAAGGCGACGCCGGTGACGGCGACGATCATCCCGACCAGGCCGAGCAGGCTGAACGATTCGCCGAACAGCAGCCAGGCCATGACGGCGGTGGCAGGCGGGGTCAGGTACATCAGGCTCGTCACTTCCGTGGCCTGGCTGCGCCGGATCAAGGTAAACAACAGGAAGATGGCGCCGATCGACAGCGCCAGCACCGACCACACCAGCGCGAGAATGAAGTCGCCGCTCCAGGTGATGCGGCTGAACGCAAGATCAAGGTCTTCCAGCCAGATGGCCAGTGGAATCAGTACCAGCACGGTGGCGCCAAACTGGATCGCCGTGCCGGTGCGCAGATCGAATCGCGGACAGAAGCGGCGCTGGTACAGCGTGCCGGTGGTGATGGAGAGCAGCGCGAGCAGGCACAGGGCCAGCGCGGTGGGCGACATGCCGGCCAGGCCGAGCTTGGCATACACGACAAGGGCCACGCCAGACAGGCCCAGCAGCAACCCAAGCCACTGCAGGCCCCGCACGCGCTCGCCGATGAGCGGCGCGGCTGCGGCCGTCAGGATGGGTTGCATGCCGACGATCAGCGCCGTCAATCCGGCCGGCATGCCCAGGTCGATGGCAGCCCAGACGCCGCCCAGATACCCTGCCTGCAACAGCAGGCCAGCCAGCGCGATGTGCAGGATCTGGCCACGCGGCCAGGGCGCGCGCCAGACCAGCACGATCGGCAGCAACACCGCCAGCACGCCCAGGCAACGCACGATCAGGAAGGTCAGCGGCGGCGCATAAGGCAGGCCGAACTTGGCGACGATGAAGCCTGAGCTCCACAGCAGGACAAAGAACAGCGGCACGGGCGACAGCCACGGGGCTGTCGGGACGGCAGCGGAAGCGGGCGGCGAAGTGGCGCTCTGTGACATGGATGGCGCAATGTCCCGAATGAATAGACAGAAGTTAAGGTAAAGACAAGAGCCGAGTCTAGCACACAGTTTTGGTGCAATTAAGCAGCAAAAAAGAATGTTCGTTTGCGGTAGATCAATTGAGATTTCTCACGGCAAATGCATTCTTGTCACTTCTTTACCACGGATTGTGCATCGCATCAAAATCGCTTGACGCCTCAAACGAAGTGGCACAAAATCTGCCCTGTTGCGGTGCACAAAAGAAGAGCTTCATCGCGTTTGCCAAAGAACTGCCATAAACCGAGCAACAGTCCATTCACGAAACGTAACATTTTGGAGAGACACATGTTTGCAATCCCTGAACAGTTTTCGACCGCCACCAAGACCAGCCTGGAATCGCAGTTCGCCCTGTTTTCGTCGCTGACGTCGAAGACGTTCGAAAGCATGGAAAAACTGGTTGCGCTGAACATCAGCACCGCACGCGCCAGCCTCGAAGAATCGTCGGCTCTCACCAGCAAGCTGCTGAGCGCCAAGGATCCGCAAGAATTCTTCTCGCTGGCCGCCACCCAGGCACAGCCAAACGCTGAAAAAGCCATGGCCTACAGCCGTCAGCTGGCATCGATCGCCAGCGGCACCGGCGCCGAATTCTCGAAAGCGGCCGAAAGCCAGATCGTCGAAGCCAACCGCAAGGTGATTTCGCTGGTCGATGAAGTGAGCAAGAATGCACCGGCCGGTTCCGAAAACTTCGTCGCCGCCGTCAAGACCGCCATCAGCAACGCCAATGCCGGTTACGAGCAGTTCAGCAAGACCTCGAAGCAGGCTGTCGAAGCCATCGAAACCAATGTGAACGCCGCTGTGTCGCAATTCTCGGCCACCGCTGCCAAAGCCACCAACGCCGCCACATCGGCGACGGCTGCTGCTGCGTAATACTGCAGCATCACTGATCGGTAAAAAAATGGCCGGGTTGCGCAAGCAACCCGGCCATTTTTACGTGCGGAACCCTTATTCGCCCAGATAAGCGGCCTGCACGCGCGGATCGGTCAGCATGTCGTGCGCATTGCCGGTCATGGTGATCTCGCCCGACTCCATCACATAACCGCGGTGCGCGGCCTGCAGCGCCAGCTTGGCGTTCTGCTCGACCAGCAGGATCGTGATGCCTTGTTGCGATACATCACGGATCACCTCGAAAATCTTCTCGACCATGATCGGCGACAAGCCCATTGAGGGCTCGTCGAGCAACAGCAGCGTCGGATGGCACATCAGCGCGCGCGCCATCGCCAGCATCTGCTGCTCGCCGCCCGAGAGCGTACCGGCCAGCTGGCCCGCGCGCTCCTTCAGACGCGGGAACACCGCATACCATTTCTCGATATCGGCATCGATCCCGGCCTTGTCATTGCGCGTGTAAGCGCCCATCAACAGGTTTTCGTGAATCGACATGCGGGTGAATACGCCCCGCCCTTCCGGCACCATGGCCAGCTTTTGCTGGACCATACGGAACGATTGCGTACCGCGCAGTGGTTGTCCCAGATAGCTGATGTCGCCTTCGACCTTGCACGGCGGCAGCGTGCCGGTAATGGCCTTCAGCGTCGTGGTCTTGCCTGCACCATTCGCGCCAATCAGCGTCACCAGTTCGCCCTTGGCCACTCGCAGATCGATCCCCTTGACCGCCTTGATGCCGCCGTACGCGATCTTCAGACCCGAGATCTGCAGGATCGCGTCACCCGTCATTGCGCCCATCGTTGCGTCTATCATTGCATCCATCAGTGGGCACCTCCCAGATAAGCATCGATCACGGCCTGGTTTTTCTGGATCTCGGCCGGCAAACCTTCGGCGATCTGCTTTCCGTATTCGAGCACCGTGATGCGGTCGCACAAGCCCATCATCAGTTTCACGTCGTGCTCGATCAAGAGCACGGTCTTGCCCTGTGCCTTGATCTTGACGAGCAGTTCACGCAAGCCCAGTTTTTCGGTGGCGTTCATGCCGGCCGCCGGTTCATCCAGCGCCAGCAATTGCGGATCGGTCGCCAGCGCGCGCGCGATTTCCAGGCGGCGCTGGTCGCCGTACGACAGGAACTTTGCCGTGCGGTTGGCGAACTGGCCGATGCCCACGAAATCGAGCAGTTCCTGGGCGCGGATGCGAATCGCCCGCTCTTCTTCACGCGCCGCCTTGTGGCGCAGGATCGCGCCGAGCACGCCCTGCTTCGTGCGCACGTGGCGCCCCACCATGACGTTTTCCAGCGCGCTCATCTCGCCGAACAGGCGAATGTTCTGGAACGTGCGCGCGATGCCGGCCCTGGCCACATCGTGCGGTGCCGATGGCGAGTACGCCTTGCCGGCCAGCTCGAACGTGCCGCTGTCGGGCTGGTACAAGCCCGTGATCACGTTGAAGAATGTCGTCTTGCCTGCGCCGTTCGGGCCGATCAGGCCGTAGATCTGGCCCTGCATGATCCGGATGCCGACATCGGTCAACGCCTGCAGGCCACCGAAGCGCTTGTTGACGCCGGCAATGTTCAGAATAACTTGTTCGCTCATGTGGCCCTCGCTTCTTCGTCCTCACGCGCCAGCGCAGCGTTCGGGCGCTCTTCCTTGTTGGGCGACGGCCACAGGCCGGCCGGGCGCACCAGCATGATCAACACCAGCGCCAGGCCGTACAGCAACTGGCGCAGCACTTCGGCCTCGATGATCACCTTGCCGAACAGCGCCTGCTGGGCCGGGTCGACCACGTGGCGCAGCACTTCCGGCAGGGCAGCCAGCAGTACGCCGCCCAGCACCACGCCCGGGATGTGGCCGATACCGCCGAGCACCACCATGGCCAGCACGGCGATCGACTCGGTCAGCGAGAATGATTCCGGCGAGACAAAGCCCTGGAACGCCCCGAACATTGCGCCGGCCACGCCGCCGAACGACGCGCCCATCGCGAAGGCGAGCAGCTTGACGTTGCGGGTATTGATGCCCATCGCCTTGGCGGCGATTTCGTCTTCGCGGATCGCGACCCAGGCGCGGCCCAGGCGCGAGTGCTGCAGGCGGCCGGTAATGAAAATCGACGCAATCACCAGCGCCAGGAACAGGAAGTAATACGCGTTCACGGACGGCATCGCGTAGCTGCCGATATGCACCGTGGCGTTCGACCCCGCCTCACCCGCCAGCGACACGCCGAAGATGCGGATCGGGTCGATCATATTGATGCCCTGCGGCCCGTTGGTGAAGTTGATCGGGTCGTTCAGGTTGTTCATGAAGATGCGGATGATTTCGCCGAAGCCCAGCGTCACGATGGCGAGGTAGTCGCCGCGCAGTTTCAGGGTCGGTGCGCCCAGCAGCGCGCCGCACAATGCAGCGGACAAGGCCGCCAGCGGCACGATCGCCCACAGCGACAGGTGGATACCGTTCTGCTGGATTTCGGGACCGAAGAACGCGACGAGCGCTTCGCCGATGACGGGCGAATAATAGATCACCGATTCCAGCAGCGCGGCGAACTGCGGCGACGAGAACAGGCCGACCAGATAGGCGCCGACGGCAAAGAACGCGATATAGCCCAGGTCGAGCAGGCCGGCAAAGCCCACCACGATGTTCAGGCCAAGCGCGAGCATGATGTACAGCAGCGCGATGTCGATGATGCGTACCCACGAGTTGCCGAATTGCGCGGCAAAGAACGGGAAGATCAGCAGCAGCACCAGCACGATGGCCATGCTGGTGTAGGCCTGGCGCGGCTTGTGCTGGGTGTCGAACGTCAGGAATGCCATGGTGTACTCCCGGTTAAGCGCGGTCAGCCACGCGTTCGCCCATGATGCCGGACGGGCGCAGGGTCAACACAAGGATCAGCACCACGAAGGCGAAGATGTCCTGATAGTGGCTGCCGAGGAAGCCGCCGGTCAGGTCGCCGATATAGCCGGCGCCCAGCGCTTCGATGATGCCCAGCACGAGACCACCGATCATGGCGCCATAGATATTGCCAATCCCGCCCAGCACCGCAGCGCAGAAGGCCTTCAAACCCGGCAGCACGCCCATCGTGAACGTGATCGACGCGTAGTTGGCGCCCCACATCACGCCGGCCACGGCGGCAAGCGCGGCGCCGATGGCAAAGGTGGCGACAATCACGCGGTTCGTATCAATGCCCATCAGCCCGGCCACGCGCGGGTTTTCAGCCACGGCGCGCATCGCGCGGCCCATCCGGGTGCGCTCGACCAGCAGCACGAGGCTACCCATCGCCAGCGCGGCCAGTACCAGCAGCAATACCTGGGTTTGCGAAATCATGGCGCCGCCGATCATGATCGGCTCGGACGACAGCAGTTGCGGGAACGGCAACGGGCTGCGGCCCCAGATCATCATCGCGAACGTTTGCAGCAGGATCGAGATGCCGATGGCCGTGATCAAAGGCGCCAGGCGCGGCGCATTGCGCAGGCGGCGATAGGCGATGCGTTCGATCAGAATATTGACCAGCATGGTGACGGGAATAGCGCCAAGGATCGCCAGCGCCAGTTGCACATAGCCAGGCAGGCCCGGCATATAGGCTTCAAGCAATTGCAGGATGGTCAGGCCGATCATCGCGCCGATCATCAGCACGTCGCCGTGGGCGAAGTTGATCAGATTAAGCACGCCGTACACCATCGTGTAGCCGAGCGCGACCAGCGCATACATACTGCCGAGCACGAGCCCGTTCAGTAGTTGTTGGATAAAGGTTTCCATCGTTCCGCCTGTTGTGCAATAACAAAAAACGGCACGCCGGGGTATCCCGACGTGCCGCTCATGGTCTGAAGCTGCTGCTTTACCAAGGTGACCTGCAGACATCTGCGGCCGGACAATGCGCTGGTGGGCGCAGCGCCACGACAATTCCGAGCGCCGCCATCATAGCTTGGCTGCCGGAAAACTAACAACGGTAAATGCCGGCAGTAGCAAATTTTGTTTTCTGCCGGAACAAAAAATAATGTTCAGCCCTCAGCCTTGAAGGCAACCTGCCGAACCCCATCCAGGCCTTTAGGCAGCGGGAACGTCACGTTCTCTTCGACGCCTTCAAGGGCGCGCACACTGGCGGCGCCCAGTTGCTTGAGGCGATCGATCACGGCTTGAACCAGTACCTCGGGCGCCGACGCGCCGGCCGTGACGCCGATGCGTTTCTTGCCGTCGATCCAGGAAGGATCGATGGCGGCGGCATTGTCGACCATATAGGCAGGCGTGCCCATCTTGTCGGCCACTTCACGCAGGCGGTTCGAGTTCGAGCTGTTCGGGCTGCCGACGACGATCACCACTTCCACTTGCGGCGCGAGGAACTTGACGGCTTCCTGGCGGTTGGTGGTGGCGTAGCAGATGTCGCCTTTCTTCGGCTCGATGATGTTCGGGAAACGCACCTTGAGCGCGTCGATGATGTCGGCCGTGTCGTCGACCGACAGCGTGGTTTGCGACACGTACGCGAGCAGGTCGGGATTGCGCACCTGCAGGCTCTGGACATCGGCGACCGTCTCGACCAGGTGCATGCCTTCTTCGGCCTGGCCCATCGTGCCTTCGACTTCCGGGTGGCCATCGTGGCCGATCATGATGATCTCGGCGCCGAGTTTGCGCATCTTGGCCACTTCGACGTGCACCTTGGTCACCAATGGGCAAGTGGCATCGAAAATCGTCAGGCCGCGCGCTTCGGCGTCGGCCCGGACCGCTTTCGAGACGCCATGGGCCGAGAACACCAGGGTGTTGCCAGGCGGAACGTCTTCGAGCTGTTCGATGAAGATCGCGCCCTTGGTGCGCAGGTCGGCCACCACGTACGCGTTGTGCACGATTTCGTGGCGCACATAGATCGGAGCGCCGAATTGGGTCAGGGCGCGCTCGACGATTTCGATGGCACGGTCCACGCCAGCGCAAAAGCCGCGCGGCTGGGCAAGCAGAATCTCATTTTCCATAGGGTTCCTTTACAGCACCGAGATCAGTTTCACTTCGAACTGGAGCGCCCGGCCAGCCATCGGATGGTTGAAGTCGAACAGGGCCGAGTCGTCATGCATTTCAAGCAGCACGCCGGCAAACCGGCCACCCTTGGGCGCATTGAACTCGACCACTTCGCCGACCAGGTAATCGGCGCCCGGCACCGAATTTTCTTCCAGCGTCGCCTTCGACACCGACTGGATCAGTTCGGGGTTACGTTCACCGAACGCTTCCTGCGCGCTGAGTTCGAATGTCTGGTGCGTGCCTTCGGGCAGGCCGATCAGGCGTTCTTCGAGGAACGGCGCCAGCTGGCCCTGACCGAGCAACAGCGTTGCCGGTGTGCCATTGAAGGTGGTGATCACATCAGAACCGCCGGCAACAGCCAGACGGTAATGCAGGGTCAGGTACGAGGATTCATTGACGACAGGAGCAGCGTTGGCCATGTTCTTTGCGACGTTTCGTATGAGTGCGGGCAGCCCCGGTGGGGCAAACCGCTATTGTAAGCCACGCGCGCAGCTTGCGCCCGGGCTGCCTCTTTTTTTGGCGAGGAATCACGATGGGCATTTGTGACTGGCCTGAGCAGGACCGCCCCCGCGAGCGCTTGCTGCGCGACGGCCCGGCGGCATTATCGGACACCGAATTGCTGGCGATCTTCCTGCGCGTGGGCGTAGCCGGGAAAAGCGCCGTGACGCTGGCCGGCGACACCCTCGCCCACTTCGGCTCGCTGCAGCGCCTGCTGCATGCGGATGCCGGCGAGTTCGGGCAACTGCACGGCCTCGGGCCGGCCAAGTATGCGCAGCTCCAGGCGGCGCTGGAGCTGGCGCGGCGCGCGGTGGCCGAACAATTCCGGCGCGAGGCGCTGTGCTCGCCCGAAGCGGTGCGGCACTATCTGCGCAGCCACTTCGCGCTGCGCACCCATGAATCGTTCATCGTGCTGTTTCTCGACGTGAAAAATCGCCTGATCAATTGTGACGACATGTTCAGGGGGACACTGACGCATACCAGTGTGTATCCGCGCGAAGTGGTCAAGGCGGCGCTGCGGCGCAATGCGGCGGCCGTGATCCTGGCGCACAACCATCCGTCAGGCGTGGCCGAGCCCAGCGACGCGGATCTGCGGCTGACGAGTGCGCTCACGCAGGCGCTGTCACTGGTCGACATCCGGGTGCTGGACCATTTCGTGGTGGCTGGCAACCATGTGTACTCGTTTGCCGAGAATGGGCAGTTGTGACGTATTTGCCACCAGCGCGTGGTTCGGTCATTGGCATAAATTACATCGCGTAAACAGAGGCTTACCCGCGCGAACGTACCCACATCGGTAATTGTTAAATTTTTTAATCACTGTAATTGACCATTGTTTTTCGCAAGTGATTGATTCCGCTTCATTTTTCGCGCTATACTCTCGTTTTTCCAGTCCTGGAACATATTTAAGGAGTGCACTATGGCACGTGTTTGCCAAGTAACCGGCAAGGGTGTGATGGTTGGTAACAACGTCTCCCACGCTAACAACAAAACGAAGCGTCGTTTCCTGCCTAACCTGCAGAATCGTCGTATCTACGTCGAATCGGAAAACCGCTGGGTTTCGCTGCGTTTGTCGAACGCCGGCCTGCGCCTGATTGACAAGCTCGGCATCGATGCCGTGCTGGTCGACATGCGTGCTCGTGGCGAAAAAGTTTAATTAGGGAGCTATCATGGCAAAAACTGGCCGCGACAAAATCAAGCTGGAATCGACTGCAGGTACGGGTCACTTCTACACCACCACCAAGAACAAGCGCACGATGCCGGCGAAAATGGAAATTACCAAATTCGACCCTAAGGCACGTAAGCACGTGATCTACAAAGAAACCAAGATCAAGTAATCGATCCTGTTGTCTTTCAAAAAGCCGCCGGCGCAAGCCTGGCGGCTTTTTTTATGGCCGCACAGCGTCCGCGTTACCATGGCGGAATGACAAGCCCGTCCCTGCCCTCCCTCTCTCCCGTCACCGACCGCCTCGACGCACTCGACGTGCTGCGCGGCTTTGCGCTGATCGGTATCTGCATCGCCAACGTCGAATTTTTCAACCGGCCCGTGGTCGAATCCGGACAAGGCATGCCGGCCGGCCTGCATGGCCTGGATTGGCTGGTGGCGTTCCTCGTCGCGTATCTGGTGGGCGGCAAATTCTGGACGATCTTTTCGCTGTTGTTCGGCATGGGCTTCGCGCTGATGCTCGAGCGCGCCCGGGTGGCCGGGCGGCGGTTCGCGCCGACCTACGGTCGCCGCGTCGCCGTGCTGCTGGCGATCGGCTTGTTGCACCACACCTTGCTGTGGAGCGGCGATATCCTGATCAGTTATGCAGTCGGCGCGCTCGCGCTGATGCTCGCCCTGCTGGCGCCGGCGCGGGTGCTCGTGATCGCGGTCATTGCCTGCGCGGTGCTGCCGCAGATCCCGGGCCTGGGCTGGCTGGGCTGGCTATTGGGTCCCGTCATTCTGGCGGCGCTGGCCGCGCTGTATCTGCGCGCGCAGCAAGCCTGGCTGTTTCCACTGGTGACGATCAGTGCCGGTGTGTTGATGCTGCTGGCGGCGCTGACCGCAGCATGGACCAGCAAGGGCGACGACACGACCATGCTGGTCGCGATGGGCGCCATCTCAACCGGCCTTGGCCTGCTTGCCTGCTGGCGCGGACCGGCCGGACACAAGCCGCTGCGGCTCGGTGCCCAGATCGTGATGCTGACCTATTGCCTGATCGCTGTGGAAGCCGGCGTACGGCACTTCGCACCTGCCACTGCACAGATGACGAGCGCCAGCGCCAGCAACGATGGCGCCGACGTGCGCGCGGACGATGGGCGCGTGCTGCGCTACCGTGAACAGGTCGCACGCAGCGCCGAAGAACGCGCCGTGCTCACGCAGGGAAGCTATCGCGATGGCGTAGCGATGCGGTTCAAGCAGCTGGCCGAACGCATGCGTGACGAGGTCGGGTTCTCGGTCTTGCTGGTGGGCGTGTTCCTGATCGGCGTCTGGTTCGTGCGATCGGGGGCAATTACACGCGCGAACGAGCACGAGCCGCTATACCGACGGCTGGCCATCGTTGGCATCCCGCTGGGCGTCGGACTTGGCCTGCTTGGCAGCCTGATTGCGACGGGCCGGCCAGCGGGCGTCAACGACGGTGGCCATGATCTTGCCTACGCCCTGCTGTCTCTGGGCAGTTTGCCCGCTGCACTTGGCTATATCGGCGCGGTCATGTTGATGCTGCAAAGCCGTGGCGCGCTGGCACGGATCGACCTGCTGGCGCCGTTCGGACGCATGGCACTGAGTAATTACCTGGCGCAGTCGCTCGTGTTTTCTCTGTTGTTTTATGGCCACGGAACGGGGCTGTGGGGCATAGGACGGACAGCGCAAGTGGGCATCGCTCTGGGGTTGTGCGCGCTGCAGATCGGCCTGAGCCATTGGTGGCTGGCACGTTTCCAGTACGGCCCGGTCGAATGGATCTGGCGCGCCTTGACGTATCTGAGCTGGCCAACAATGCGCAGGCAGGCATGAGCAAATGCAAAACGGCTCCCGAAGGAGCCGTTCTTTATTCCCCTGATACGAAAAGCGAGGGTCACGAAAAGCGAGGGTCAGGTCTGACATTCGGACACGATCTCGACAGTCAGGTAGTCGGCTAGTCGAAAATAAATGGCACTGCGTCATACTAATTATGCGCAAGACACCATTAGAGGTTGCCAAGGCTGAGGTCGTGTCTGAATGTCAGACCTCGTATATTGAAGATGCCAGCGCACCAGTAGATAATAATGGTGATGTGGCCGGTCGGGGTGACACTGTTCAGACTGAGTGCCATTGAG
>NZ_JBCHJF010000010.1:0-223148 GCF_039123635.1 Massilia sp. MP_M2 | reverse complement strand
ACTACGAGCTGCGCTCTTTATGCCGAGCATGGTGGCGCGCCGTCATAACCCCATTTTGCGCCAGTTTGCCGACCGCCTGCTTGCAACCGGCATGGCGAACAAAGCCGTCATCGGCGCTGTTACGCACAAATTGGCCCATCTGATTTACGGCGTCATTCGAACAGGCAAGCCATTCGACGCAAAATTCTTATCGAATCGGCTTGCAATTCAAGACGGTATCTGACCCTGCTTTTGCAAAATTAAAAAGGGGACGCCGTGGCGTCCCCTTTGCTACGTAGTAACCATTAGCAGGCTCAGCAGCACGAAGCCCGACTGCCCCCGTACCGCGCCTCCTGGCGCTCACGGAAGAACTCCTCGTACGTCATCGCCGGCTCATCCGGGTGCGTGCGCTCCATGTGCGCCAGGTACGTGTCGTACTCGGGCAGGCCGACCATCAGGCGCAGCGACTGCCCGAGGTAACTGCCGGCCTGCTTCAGGGTGCCGAACATCAGGCGACCGTCGGTGCGGGCATGGCGACGTACGGCGACTCTTTTGCGGTCGCGCCATTCGCTTTGCGGGCATCCATCACCGTACGCAGGCCATAGAACAGCACGGCCAGCACGACGAAGATGAAGAAGCCGGCCAGGCTGGCGTTCACGTAGTCGTTGAAGATAATCCGCTCCATGTCGAGGATCGACTTGGCTGGTGCCAGGATCGTGCCGGCGTCGTGCGCGGTCTGGTACTTGTTGGCGTGCGCCACGAAACCGATGCGCGGGTCGACGTGGAAGATCTTCTGGTAGCCGGCCGTCAGCGTACAGGCCAGCAGCCACAGCGTTGGCAGAGCGGTGACCCACGCGTACTTGCCGCGCTTCATCTTGAACAGTACGCAGGTACCCAGCATCAGCGCAATACCGGCCAGCATCTGGTTGGCGATGCCGAACAGTGGCCACAAGGTGTTGATGCCGCCCAGCGGATCGACCACGCCCTGGTACAGGAAATAGCCCCAGGCCGCCACGCACAGGCCGGTGGCCAGCAGGTTGGCCGGCAGCGAATCGGTGCGCTTGAGCGATGGTGCGAACGCGCCCAGCAGATCCTGCAGCATGAAGCGGCCGGCGCGGGTGCCCGCATCCACGGCGGTCAGGATGAACAGCGCCTCGAACAGGATCGCGAAGTGGTACCAGAACGCCATCATGGCCTGGCCACCAATCACGTTCGACAGGATGTGGGCCATGCCCACCGCCAGCGTCGGTGCGCCACCGGCGCGCGAGATGATGGTGTGTTCGCCGACGTCCCTGGCCATCTGTTCCAGCGCTTCCGGCGTGATCACGAAGCCCATCTGCGAGACGGCTGCGGCGGCCGATTGCGCCGTCGTGCCCAGCAGGGCAGCCGGGCTGTTCATGGCGAAGTAGATGCCCGGGTCGATGGTCGACGCGGCGATCAGCGCCATGATGGCGACAAAGCTTTCCATCAGCATGCCGCCGTAACCGATGAAGCGCGCCTGCGTTTCATTTTCCAGCATTTTCGGCGTGGTACCCGAGGCGATCAGCGCGTGGAAGCCCGACACGGCGCCGCAGGCGATGGTGATGAACAGGAACGGGAAGATCCCGCCCGACCAGACCGGGCCAGTTCCGTCGACGAACTTCGTCACGGCCGGCATGCGCAGGTCAGGTGCGACGACCAGGATGCCGATTGCCAGCGCCAGGATGGTGCCAATCTTGAGGAACGTCGACAGGTAGTCGCGTGGCGCCAGCAGCAGCCACACCGGAATCACGGCAGCGACGAAGCCGTAGCCGATCAGCATCCAGGTCAGTTCGGTGCCGGTGAAGGTGAACATCGGGCCCCAGACTGGCGAATCGTGCACCCACTGGCCGCCGATGATGGCGAGCATCAGCAGCACGAAGCCGATCATCGAAATCTCGCCGATGCGCCCGACCCGCACATAGCGCGAGTAGATGCCCATGAACAGCGCGATCGGGATCGTGGCCATCACGGTGAAGGTGCCCCACGGCGAGCCGGTCAGGGCCTTCACGACGATCAGCGCCAGCACGGCCAGGATGATCACCATGATCATGAAGGTGCCGAGCAGCGCGATCATGCCGGGGATTTCGCCCATTTCCGATTTGATCAGGTCACCGAGCGAGCGGCCATCGCGGCGCGTGGACATGAACAGCACGATGAAATCCTGCACCGCACCGGCAAACACGACGCCGGCCAGGATCCACATCATGCCGGGCAGGTAACCCATCTGCGCGGCAAGCACGGGGCCCACCAGCGGGCCGGCGCCGGCAATCGCGGCGAAGTGGTGGCCGAACAAAACGTTCTTGTTGGTCGGCACGTAATCGAGGCCGTCATTGAACTTGTGGGCGGGTGTCTGGCGGGTAGCGTCGAGCCCCAGCACCTTGTTGGCGATGAATTTCGAGTAGAAACGGTAAGCGATCAGATAGACACAGCCGGCGGCCGCGACGATCCAGATGGCATTGATGGTTTCACCGCGTTTGAGCGCGATGTAGCCGAGCGAAAACGCGCCCAGGATGGACAAGGCGATCCATCCGAGCATGCTCGTCATTTTCTTCATTGGTGACTCCTCCGATATGGATTGATGCTTCGTACGCCAGTACATGCCGGCGCCATTCTTTACAGCATGGCAAGGAGTATCTTGCACAATTATCAGGACTGCAAGCGTAACAATTACGCAGGAGCTACGTACGACTACGTAGTTCGCCTGCCCGTAACGCACGTAAAATGCGTCGCTTCCCTCACTACAAGGCAGTCGGCCCATGCGGCTCAAGCAAAAAGTCATCATGCTGGCAGTGGCGCCCCTGGTCGTGGCCCTGTGCGCGATTACGCTCTACGTGCGCCAGCAGGCTGTCACACTGGCGCAACAACAGCGCGACACGATCGCCAGCGCCTATCTGGCCAGCAAGGAGGCCGAACTGCGCCACTACGTCGAGCTGGCCACGCGCTCGATCGCGCACCTGACGCAGAGCGGGCGCAGCGACCCGGCCACGCAGGCCGAGGCGATCCGCATCCTGTCGTCACTGAGCTACGGCAGCGACGGCTACTTCTTCGTGTATGACACGCGTGGCAAGAGCCTCGCGCACCCACGCCAGCCCGAACTGGTCGGCACCGATATGTGGAACTGGCGCGACTCCACTGGCTCGCTGACCATCCAGCGCCTGATCGGGCTGGCACAGGGCGGCGGCGGTTTCCTGCGCTATACCTGGGCCAAGCCGTCGAGCAAGGCGGCGGCACCCAAGCTCGGCTACGTGGTCCCGGTCGCGCACTGGGGCTGGGTCATGGGCACCGGCATCTACCTCGACGATGTCGAGGCGGCGCTCGAACTGGTCGAAGCCCAGCAGTCGCGCAACAGCGACCAGACGCTGCTCTGGATGGCGGTACTGGCCACGCTGGCCGCAGTGGGCGTGGCCGGTGGCGGGCTGGCGCTGAACATCAGCGAAGGGCGGCTGGCCGATGCCAAGCTGCGCGCGCTGGCCCAGCGCGTGGTGGAGTCGCAGGAAGAAGAACGGGCGCGCCTGTCGCGCGACCTGCACGACGGGATCAGCCAGGCGCTGGTGTCGGTCAAGCTGCAGCTCGAAGCGGGCATCATCCGCCTGGCCGGCGACGCCAGCAAGCGCGAACAGGCGCGCGCAGGTCTGGAGCGCACCGTCGACCAGGTCAACACGGTGCTGGGCGAAGTGCGGCGCATCTCGCACGACCTGCGCCCGACGCTGCTCGACGACATGGGCCTGGCGCCGGCACTGGAATACCTGGCCCGCGAATTCGGCGAGGACGCCGGCACGCCGGTGCGCTTTCGCGCGGCCGGCGCGGTCGATGCGCTGCCCGACATGGTCGGCACGGTGCTGTTTCGCATCGCGCAAGAGGCGCTCACCAATGTCGAACGCCACGCCCAGGCGAGCACCATCGAGCTCTCGCTGGAGCGTGTGGCCAACCGCGTCAGTCTGTCGATTGCCGACGACGGCGTGGGCTTCGACACCGATGACGTGGCCGTGCACCCTAAGCGTGGCATCGGCTTGAGGAATATGATGGAACGGATGGAAGCGATCGGCGGCCGCCTGTCGGTCGACTCGTCGTCCAGCGGCACCAGTGTGGTGGCCAGCATCGACTTGAAGGAGTAGGGCAGTGAACGGTGACATAAAAGAAGTGAAGATTTTGCTGGTGGACGACCACCCGCTGGTACGTGACGGTCTGCGCGCGCGGCTCGAGTCGGCGCCGCACCTGAATGTCGTGGCCGAAGCAGGCTCGAGCGCCGAGGCACTCGAGCGCGCCGGCGAATACCACCCCGATCTCGTGCTGATGGACGTGAACATGCGCGGCGGCAGCGGCATCGAGGCGACCTTCCAGCTCACCGCGCGTTTCCCCGGCATTGCGGTATTAATGTTGTCAATGCACGACAAACCCGAATACGTGAGCCAGGCGATTGGCGCGGGTGCCCGCGGTTACGTTCTCAAGGACGCGCCGGGCAAGGACATCGTGCTGGCCATCGACACCGTGATGGGCGGCGGCATCTATTACAGCGCCGCGCTGGCGCGCCAGCTGGCCAATCCGGCCGTGCCAAGCGACCAACTGACGGCGCGCGAGCACGAAGTACTGGGGCATATCGCCGCCGGCCAGTCGAACAAGCAGATCGCGCGCGACCTCGACCTGTCGGTGCGCACGGTCGAAACGCACCGCCTGAACATCAAGCGCAAGCTGGGTATCGAAGGCCAGGCTGAGCTGATCCGGTTTGCGGTGCAGCGCGCCGGTGGTAACTGATGGTCAACCCGGGCTGTCCAGTAGGAAACTTCGATTTGCTTTATGGCATTCGGTGCAATAAGATTGCCCGGACACTACTTTGAAACTTTCCATGGCAGAGCAGGAAACATGTCCGCTGGTCGCAATCGAGCCGGTCGCTAACGCACAAAATGAATGGGTCGCGCTCAGCGTGCGCCTGGTGCCGGGCAGCGACTTGCCCCAGCGCCTGCAGACCGTGTTCGGCACGCCCGACCTGCTGGCGGCCATTGCGCCGCTCGATTGCCTGTTGAACCTGCACGACCCGTCCCCCTTGACCCCGCCAGTGCTGGCGCTGTTGCCGGCCAACCGCGTCGGCTTGGTGATCGACGCGAACGCGCTGGCCACCGATGGCGTGGCGCGCAAGCTCGCCGAACTGCACGCTTGCGGCTACCGCATCTGGCTGGACGGCGAGATTCCCGACGGCGTCACCGCGCCGCCTGCGCTGCGCTCGGTTGCGCGCAACTGTCGCGTTGCACCCATGCCGCCCGGGCGCCTGGTGGCGCTGTTTGCTCCGCACATCGCGCATGGCGTCGACAGCGCGCGCCGCTTCTTCGGTTGCGAGATCGCGGGCTTCGACTGGTTCATCGGCGACTATGCGTATGATCCCGACATCGCGCCGTCGTCCGACGACGACGGCAGTTCGCGCCGCCGCATCCTCACGCTGCTGGGTTTGCTGGCGCGCGACGCCGACTCGCGCGAACTCGAAGAACAGGTCAAGCAGGATCCGGCACTGGCCTACCACCTGCTCAAGCTGGTCAATTCGGCTGCCTTCACGGTCTCGACGCAAGTGACCAGCTTTAACCAGGCGATCACGGTGCTCGGCCGGCGCCAGTTGCAGCGCTGGCTGCAACTGCTGCTGTACGCGCGCCAGCAACCGGACGGCTTGCCCAACCTGCTGCTGCCGCTGGCGGCGCGCCGCGGCGCCCAGCTCGAAGCGCTCGCGCGCCTGCAGGGCGACGACCGCGATGCACGAGACCTGGCCTTCATGACCGGCGTATTCTCGTTGCTCGACCGGCTGCTGCACATGCCGATGACCGAGATCGCAGCCGAACTGTACCTGCCCGACGACGTCTACGGCGCGCTCGTGAACCACAGCGGCCAGCTGGGCACGTGGCTGGACCTGGTCGACGCCAATCCGACCGAAGCGGTGCTGCGCGAAGCCGGCGTGAGCCTCGAACACTGGTGGAGCAGCCAGCTGCACGCCTACCACTGGGCAATCGAGGTGGGCCGCAATGTCTGACGTGCGCGAACTGGCCCCGACCGCCTTCATCGAAGGCACGAGCGCGGTCTGCGACGCGGTCCTGCGCCTGCGTGGCGACGCGCTGGTGCTGGAACTGGGCCGCCTGGCGCGCATGCTGACCGGCAGCAAGCAGGGCCGCTTCGTGCCCGGCCCGGGCCTGGTCGACCCCGGCCTGCCGGGCGGGCGCGTGCTGCGCCACGCGGTGGCCGTGGGCATCGAACAATTCGGCTGGTATGAAGTGAGCGGTTATCACGATCATGCCGATGCCAGCGCGCGCGCACTGGCCTCGCTCGCGCAGCTGACCGCGAGCCTGATGCAGATGCACTCGCTGGCGCAGCGCTCGACCCACGCCTACGCGCAGATGGAAGCGCAACTGGCGCACCAGTCGCAGATCCTCGACCAGATCCACGAGTCGGTGCTGACGATGGACCAGATGGGCTACATCACCAGCTGGAACCGGGGCGCCGAGCGCCTCTTTGGCTACACGGCGCTCGAAGCAGTGGGCCAGAACATCCTGTTTTTGTACGCTGACGAAGAGCTGGGCGACGACGAGGGCAGCGCGCTGCCCGACCTGTTCGCGGAGCACGGCGGGCGCATGATGGAAGTCAAGCGCCGCAAGAAGTCGGGCGACATCTTCTGGGCCAGCCTGTCGCTGTCGCCGTTGCGCGACCTGGCCGGCCGCCCGAGCGGCCTGATCGCCTATCTGACCGACATCACCGAGCGCAAACAGGCCGAAGAGCAGTTGCACCACCTGGCCTACTATGACGAGCTGACCGGCCTGCCGAACCGCACGCTGTTCGCGCGCCTGGTCGACCAGGCCCTGATGGTCGCGCAGCGCAACGAGACGGCCGGCTGCATCCTGTTCATCGACCTGAATCGCTTCAAGCGCATCAATGATACGCTGGGCCGGCGCATCGGCGACGAACTGCTCAAACAGGTCGGCCAGCGCTTGAAGGCCACGCTGCGCGACGAAGACCTGGTGGCGCGCCTGTCGGGCGACGAATACGCGGTGGGCCTGGCCGACGTGCGCCAGCACTTCGAAGCCACCACCGTGGCGCAGAAACTGCAGGCCGCGCTCGACGCACCGTTCATGATCGGCGGCCACGACCTGCGCGTGGGTGCCAGCATCGGCATCAGCGTCTACCCGCAGGATGGCGACGACGCCGAAACGCTGCTGGCGCTGGCCGACATCGCGATGGAACGCGCCAAGGGCGACGACGCCAACCCCGACCGCAGCGTCGCGTTCTACAGCCAGGACATGAACAAGGGCATGCAGGAGCGCATGCGCATCGAATCCGGCCTGCGCCATGCGCTGGGCAATGGCGAGCTGGTGCTGTACTACCAGCCCAAGTTCGAAATCGCGAGCGGCCGCCTGGTCGGCGCCGAAGCGCTGGTGCGCTGGATGCATCCCGAGCGCGGCATCGTACCGCCCGGCGAATTTATCCCGCTGGCCGAGACCACGGGCCTGATCGTGCAGGTTGGCGAGTGGGTACTGGAAGAAGCCTGCGCGCAGGCGTCGATCTGGCAGCGCTCGGGCATCGCCCCGTTCCGCGTCGCGGTGAACGTATCAGCGCGCGAGTTCACGCCAGCGCTGCCGGAGCGCGTGGCCACCACGCTGCGGCGCTACCACCTCGATCCGTCGTGGCTGGAGCTGGAGATCACCGAGAGCACGCTGATGCACGATGTGGACCGCGTGACGGCCATCATGGACCAGATCACGGCGCTGGGCGTGTCGCTGTCGCTTGACGATTTCGGGACCGGGTTCTCGAGCCTGTCGTATCTGAAGCGGTTCCCGATTCATACCTTGAAGATCGACCGCTCGTTCACGATGGGGATACCGGCGGACGGGAGTGACTGCGCGATTGCGGGGACCATCATCAGCATGGCGCGGCAGTTGTGCCTGCGCGTGATTGCCGAGGGTGTCGAGACGCTGGACCAGCTGGCGTTTCTGCGCGGCGCCGGGTGTGACGAGGTGCAGGGGTATTTGTATGCGGCGCCGTTGCCGGCGTATGCGTTCGAGAAGGCGTTGCGGGAGAATTGGGCGTCGGTGGGGTGAGAGGGCGATCGCGCGTGCCTGTTGCCGCCGCGCCGTTTTCTCAGGTCGGTCTCGTCAAGGCGGCGGCACTGGTGGCTCGGCCGGGTCAGAACTCCCTCATCCAGCCGATGATTATGTATAATGCCGTGCTACAGGAAGCGTGGCCGAGTGGTTGAAGGCAGCAGTCTTGAAAACTGCCGACGGTGTGAGCCGTTCGTGAGTTCGAATCTCACCGCTTCCGCCAGAATTTAGAAACAAGCCGTTGATTTTCGACGGCTTTTTCGTTTCTGCAGACTGAGAAACTCGTCTGCGGCGCAACACTGTTCACACATTGCTTAACAGCTTGCGGAAACGATTTCCGCAACTCCCGCCTTATCGCGTCGGCTTGGCGAGCTCGCCGACCCTCCCATATACCTTCTCAGCCCCGATATCGGTGTCAGCGAGCAGACGCGCTTCGAGAACATCAAGCATTGGTGGCAGGCGGCGAAGGCACCGGACTAGCGCGCCAACGGCGAAATTGCGGCCTTAGGTGCGACGACCTGGTCGCACGCGTCAAGCCGCAATTGAAAGCCCCGCCGTCCGCTCCCGTGTCTTCGGACCTTCACCAGCAGGATCGCCCAGGCTGGCGTCCTCACTGCCGGATAAGACGCCACCATGCTGGCTGACCTTTGTGAGCCGCTGGCGCGCGGCGAAGAAGCGAGGCGCATTCTGCGAGAGGATTGTTGCGGCATGGCAGGAATGTGTCATGCCTATGGCGTTAAAAACGGCCCTGGCCCATCCCGGCCGTTATTTACTCAAACATCTTGCAAATCATTGGCGATGCAAAACGATATAAAAACATCGGTTCAAGATTGGTTCAAAAATCGACTGATCACGGGCCTTGACGTTTCTATGCACAATGACTTGAAAAGGTCAGTGATGATCCTTGCTAATCGCGTTGTTTAAGAATATCGTTGTCACCCAACTAAAATCGACCTGCGCTGCATAGTTACACTAATGCAGTGCGGAGCACTGGGTCTTTGATTAGCTACAGTGCATATGTGCAATAAATAAAAAAAGATAAAGTCATTAAGGAAGTAGCCCAGAACGAATTTGTTCTCTTCTTATTGGTGCTTGGCGGCAATCTTATAAGAAAAAATGCGACATGACCGTGATAGAAACTAGGTTACCATTGTGTTCGTTATTAAAGTGAGCAGACAACGGATTTAGAGAGCGTCGGAGACGCTTCCAGGAGCGCATCTAATGTCAACATTGTTAAAGTCACGTTACTGGCCGCCACTTTCCGACACCGGAAAAGTCGACGACATGTTGCGCCGCTGCTTTTGCGAAAGCGATCTTCGCACCCTGGCAATACTTGTGACGAAATACCAGTGCGGTGTGGCAGCACTGGTCAACGCCTTGGTTCTCAGTGCCACAGTGGCCCAGGAAGTAACCCGGGAAGCATTCTTTCACACTTATCGACGCTTGACGGGCTTGCGTTTCCAAAGAGCATTCTCCACCTTCCTTTACGCCATCGCACGAAACCTGAAGATGTACTGTTTCAGTACAGGCCAGGTGCTGGCCGAAAATGCGCTTCCCATGGCTGTGATGCTTGAGACGACGACGCGAGTGAACCATTCCAGTCTGGAAGGCTCAGAGCCCGACACGGATGAGTCTCCGATCGGTTCTCAGTTGGTTCCCGGCATCTACCCGTCGATCGCCTACTTCTTATCCAGTATGGGAAGTGTCTTGCCGCTGCCCGATCGCGACGACTTCAGTGAGCACGACATTGCCAAGCAAGGGCCGGAAAGAGCCAATTTGTAGTCGAACTTCGCAAAGGAGATACGAGGGTTCTTGGACTGTATGCTTCAATAAAATAATCGATGCTACAGCAATATTGGTCGAATCTTTGGTGGTCGCGCAGTGCGTAAAAGAAGCGCTCCGGGAAATTTTCTTCCGGGCCGAAATGACAGCGCTGTAATAATCCAGGGTATTTCTGCCGCTCGTAGCCGAGCGTGTTGCTGAAGGAGACGCGGAATGATCGTTTGTGAAGAGCAGGAGGAGGATCCGTGAAGGATCCGTTTTGAGACGGAACTACAATAATTACCTTGTGAACTCAAAAGGATAGGAGAAACTATGGACATCATTTCCCTAAACCAGTACGAACTGGTTTTTAATGCGTTTTCATTTGCCATCGCCGTCATGGGTGCGGCAACCGTGTTCTTTTTTCTGGGTCGTTCCCAGGTGGCGCCCAGCTACAAGACTGCCATGACCATCACCGGTATCGTCACGCTGATAGCGGCTTATCACTATGTGCGTATTTTCGCCTCCTGGGAAGCATCGTACACGGTGGTGGCAGGCCAGTTAACCGCGACGGGTGTCAAATTCAACGACGCCTACCGCTACGTTGACTGGCTATTAACGGTACCGCTACTGTTAATCGAACTGATTCTGGTGATGCGTTTGTCATCGGCCGAAACGGTGGCGAAAGGGACCAAGCTCGGTATTCTGGCAGCACTGATGGTGGTTCTTGGGTATCCCGGTGAAATTTCAACCATCCCAGGCACGCGCTGGCTCTGGTGGGCGCTGGCAATGATTCCTTTCCTGATCATTGTGTATGACTTGTTCGTCGGCTTGAAACGGTCAATCGACTCGCAACCGGAATCAGCGCGCGGCTTGATCAGTGCTGCACGCTGGCTCACGGTCGTGTCGTGGTGCTTCTATCCGGTGGTCTTCGTATTCCCGATGATCGGCTTCACGGGCGGTGCCGCTACCACGGCTGTCCAAGTCGGATACACGGTCGCTGACATCGTCGCAAAAGCGGTGTTCGGTGTACTGATCTACATGATTGCGGTGCGCAAATCTGCCGCCGACGGATATGTTTCCGGGGTGCATGCGGATCGACACGCCAGTGCATAAGCGTCAATCCGGGACGTGAGCACAACATCCACTGGGGCCACTGGCCCCAGTGGAAGTTTTCTAATTTCTGGAGAGAAAACATGTACCCGCATGCTGTCTTACGAGACGTAATTGGTCGGACGGGGCATCACGTAGCAAGCGACCAAGCGCTGCCGACAGTGTCGCCGCCAGCCACAATATCGACGAATCGTCGACGTGACGCAATTTGATCTAATGCCGCTCGGAACGCCGCAATGTAAGAGCGCGCTCGAACTGGCGGGTATTGCGCCCACCTGCGAGGCCGCCGGCCGGTTTCTGCGTCAGCTGCCCGATGCGATCGTCAAACGGACGGCGCGTCGCGGCTGTGCGTTTGCGCCATGACGGCGCTACGTGTCCAGGGATTGTTGTTTTGCGCCATCGGCGCCGGTGTTGCCGCCATCGTCGTCGCCGGCGTCGCGCGCGCACCGGACGATGCCGCCGTGCTGTTTCTGCTCGCTGCACCCATCCTGCTGCTCGGCGTGCCGCACGGCGCGCTCGACCCGGTCTTCGCCCAAGAGCTGTACGGCGTGCACGGTGTGCTCGGATGGTGCGCATTCGTGCTGGCCTACTTGGGAATGGCGCTGTTGGTGGTGCTGTTGTGGCATTTCGTTCCGCAACTGTTCCTGTCGAGCTTCCTGCTGCTGTCAGCGCTGCATTTTTCGGGCGACCCGGCGCGCGGTACCCCTGTCACGGCTCGCCTGCTGTTTGGCGGCGCTGTGATCGTGCTTCCGGCATTGCTCCATGAAGACGAGATGGGGCGCCTGTTCGCCTTCCTGGTGACGCAGCAGGCGGCTGCCGCGCAGGCTTCCCTATTGCACGAACTGAGCGGGCCGTGGCTGCTGGCAACTGCCCTGACGGCGGCCTGGCAGGCGCGCAGCGACTGGCTGACCGGCCTCGAAATGGCGGTTGCGGCTGCACTGGCTTTGTTTGCGCCGCCTTTACTGGGGTTCGCCGTGTTTTTTTGTGTCATGCACAGTGCTCGCCATATCGTGCGCACCTGGCACTATGTCGGCGCTGGTGCAGGCCAGGCAGCGCGGCTGGGTCGGGCCGCGCTGCTTCCCACCTTCGGCACGCTGGTGCTTGGCGCCGCAGTTGCGTACTGCTGGCGCGCGCAGCCGCTCGAAGCGGGCCTGATCCAATGGCTATTTGTCGGATTGGCCGCGCTGACGGTGCCGCATATGGCGCTGGTGGAGCCGGTACGCTGGAGCGGCTGGGTCAAGCGGCGCGCACGGGCGCCGCTCGATGCTGGCTGATGTCAGGCGCGGCCTGTGTCGTACTGCAACCGGACGCTTTTTTTTGCAACGTGAGATGGCGCTGCGTGACGTTGATGCGACCAGTTTCAGTATCGCGCGCGAACGACAGGCAAGCGCTGCCTGCTGTCAAACGACGCAGGGACATCATCATCGAACGCGATATGCCCAGCGGCTCGAACGGCGCCGAGTACGCGGCGCAGGAGAAACGTCGCTGGCCAATGCTGTGTGGCCCGGCGACAGCTGGCGGCGGCTCGCAATTGAACTTCCTTGACCGAAACACAACTGTAAATATTGCCAGACGGAAAGCCATGTTTCTTTAGCGGAATCGGTCCGAAGTGCGTGGATAATCACCTTCCTCAGCGACATCCATCGCGCCCCACTTTCCCTCCATCATGAAAAACTTCAGCATCAAGTACGTGATTGTCGCCGTCATCGGCTTGCTCATCTTCGCGGTGATCACCGTCGGCGCCATTGGCTACCATTCCACACAACGCGCCGTCGATCTCCTCGAAAACCTCGCGCTCACCACAGCCAACCAGCAGGTCGGTTTGTCCGACCTGAAAATGCGCATGGAAACCAACCGCAGCCACATCCTGCAGGCGCTGCAGCACAATCCTGAGAACAAGCATGCGGCGCTGCATAACCATCCGCTGGCGTTCCATACTGACTTCATTGCCAAGAACAGCGAAGAAATCCGCAAGGAGCAGCAGAAGCTGCAGGCGAGTCTGCGCTTTGCCGAAACCCGCGAGCGTTTTGGTGCGTGGATGGCTGCCAGTGACAACCTGGGTATCGACCTGATCGGCAGAGCCATGCGCGCCATCGAGGCGGGCCAGTGGGATGACGCCAATCTGATGCTCGGCAAACAAATTAACCCGACGTACAACAAGTCGACCGATGCATTTGCTGCTTTACAGGCGCTGATGAACGAGCGCATCGTCCTCCAGGGCAAGGAGCTGCACCAGGAACTTGCCATGCTCAACGCGTTCGTGATCGCTGCCATCGTCGTGGCAATCCTGCTCAGCATCAGTGCAGCTTTCTACCTGGTCCGTGCGATCAATACGCCGCTGATGCAAGCCGTGGCCGTTGCACGCCGTGTTGCCGATGGCGACCTGAGTCTGCAAGCGCCGGTGAAGTCGACCAATGAATTTGGCCAGCTGCTGGCAGCCATGCGCGACATGACCGCATCGCTGGCGGGTATCGTCAAGGATGTGCGTAGTGAAAGTGAAGTGATTGCCACGGCGTCGACGCAGATCGCCGCCGGCAATATGGACTTGTCGTCGCGTACCGAACAGCAGGCCAGCGCGATCGAAGAGACCGCGGCGTCCGTCGAAGAGTTGACCAGCACGGTGCGTCAGAATGCGGAAAATGCGCGCCAGGCCAATGAGCTGGCGGCATCGGCCACGCAGATCGCGACCCGTGGCGGCGCGGTCGTGACCGAAGTCGTGGGCACCATGGGCGAGATCAATGCGTCAGCCCGCAAGATCGTTGACATCATCGGCGTCATCGACGGCATCGCGTTCCAGACCAATATCTTGGCGCTCAATGCCGCCGTGGAAGCTGCGCGTGCCGGTGAGCAGGGCCGTGGCTTTGCCGTCGTTGCGAGCGAAGTGCGCAATCTGGCGCAGCGCTCGGCCAGTGCCGCCAAGGAAATCAAGGAATTGATCGGCGACTCGGTCAGCAAGGTGGATGCGGGCACGCGCCTGGTCGACCAGGCCGGTGCAACGATGGAAGAAATCTTGCAGAGCGTGCGCCGGGTGGCGGGCATCATGGGTGAAATCAGCGTGGCCAGCGCCGAGCAGAGCTCGGGCATCGAGCAGATTCACCAGGCGATCAGCCAGATGGATCAGGTCACGCAGCAGAACGCGGCCCTCGTCGAGGAAGCCGCGAGCGCCGCCACATCGTTGCAGGAAAGCGCTGCCGGGCTGGCCGAACGGGTCAGCGTGTTCAAGATCGCGCCGTCAGCCGTGTCGGCGCCGGCCAAGCCGGTCACGCCGCGTCGCGTCAGCGCCAGCGCCGTTCCTTACCAGGCGCAACTGGCCTGATGCAAGGCCCGCCGTTGAAGAACGGCGCTTCAGCGACGCTCGCCAGGCTTGGTGGGCGTCGCTTGCGCCCCATCGATGTCGGCGCCCCAGGCATCCTTGCCCATCACCGGGGTGCCGTTTGCGGTGAAGTCCATGATCGCGTCGGCTGCACGCGCATACCGTTCCCATACCGGCAACCCGGCGCCGTTGGGATTGCCGCTTCTGGCGAAATTCACCATATACGTGCTCATCGCCTTGCCCATGCCAAGATCGCGGGCCGTCGCCTGCGCCCCGTACTTGATGGCCACCGTATCGAAGAAGAACGGAATATCCGTTGCATGCCCGGCGCCAGCGCCCGGTTTCTCGTTTGCCTGGTGCACGTAGGAAAACCGGTACGCATACACGGGCGCGCCATGCCCGGCCAGCGTCGCTGCCAGACTGCGCGCACCGGCGACCATATACCCGGTCTTGCCGCCGATATCGGCGCTGGTTGCACCGATCATCACCGGTACCTTGTGCATGCGGCCGGCGGCAAATGCGGCGTGTGAATCGATGGCCAGCTTGCCGTCGACATACGGCCCGTGATACGTCGGCTTGTCGCGCTGCATGAAGTTCGCCAGGTTCAAGCCGTCGGCGATCATGTCTGCCGGCAGCGCCCGCAGTTTCTCGAGTGCGTTCGGCGCGTCCGCCGCGATGCCCTTGCCGGTCGCGAAATTCACGCCGATCTGTTCGATGTCCGCCATCGGCGTTGGCGCTGCTGCACCATCGCCGCCCGACATCACGACTGCCTTGGCGAACAAGCCCTTGCTCATTGGCGAAGTCAGCAGCGTATTGACCGACATGCCGCCCGCCGATTCACCGGCGATGGTGACATTGGACGGATCGCCGCCAAACGCTGCCACATTGCGCTTGACCCATTCCAGCGCCGCGATCTGGTCCATGAAGCCATAGTTGCCAACAACGCCGTTGACGCCGGTTTCACGCGTCAGCTGTGGATGGGCAAAGAAGCCGAAGCGCCCGATGCGGTAGTTGAAGCTGACGACGAGCGCGCCCTGTTTTGCCAGTTCGGCGCCGGAATAGGTCGGGGGCGACGCGCCGCCGTTGACAAAGCCGCCGCCATAGATCCAGACGATGACGGGCAGTGCGCCCTTGGCGTCGGCCGGCTTCCAGACATTCAGGTACAGGCAGTCTTCGCTCGGCGTCGTGCCCAGTGGGGCAGCGTCGCTGGGGAAGGGCACCTGCATGCAATCTGCCGCATAGGCCGTGGCCGGACGCACGCCCGGCCACGGCTGGGCAAGCGCTGGCGCTCGCCAGCGCAGCTTGCCCAGCGGCGGGGCGGCGAACGGGATGCCTTTCCAGCTGGTGACGCCTACATCGGTCGAGCCTGCCACTCTGCCAGTGTCGATGGCGATCACCGGTGCGCCTGGCGACGCGGTCGCGCCCGGCGCGGCCACGACGAGAGATATGGCAAGCAGGGGAAGCAGGGAACGATACGACATGGACAGGGCCTCTGGATCGAATGGTTGAAAGGTTGTTACCAGATAGTAATCGACCGGTAGCAGCAAAGTCGGTACCGCTGACGGCCAGGGGGAGTGCCATCCGGCATGGCCGGCTTGGCATGGCAATCTTGTCCTGGAGGTGGTCAGGCCTGCCAATCTCCGTTACAGTGTTGCAATTCATCCAAAATAGCGGACCGGAAATTGTATTTCCATGGCGCATCTGCAGCAATTCCGATTCACGCATGGTTTCGGCGCTATCATGACGAGCTATTACCCGTTTGCTAATACCGCACATGCAAGGTTTGCTCTGTAGGTTTCGACTGTCCACCCTGATGACGCTGGCCGTGTGCGCCACGGTGGCACTGACGGTCGCTCTGCTGCTGGCAGTGGTCAACCATTTTGCGGTGCGTCAGGCCAATGCTGAAGCGCAGTTGCGGCTCCAACAGTTGTCTTGGCAAATGCGCGATTCGCTCAACCGCGTGGTCGAGCAGGCCACCGGTGACGCGCGCCTTCTTGCTGCCTTGCCACAGGTGCGTCAGGCACGCAATCCGGCTTCCGCGCGCGTTGCGCTGGAAAGCCTGCAGCAAACCTTCCCCGATTACGCCTGGATCGGCCTGGCCGACAGCGACGGCAAGGTAACAGCCTCGACCAAGGGACTGCTCGAAGGCGCGGACGTCAGCGCCCGGCCGTGGTTCAAGTCCGGCCAGATGGGCGTGCGCGCCACCGATTACCATCCCGCCTTGATGCTTGAAAAGCTCATGCCTCATGGCGCCGATCCGTGGCGCTTTGTCGATGTGTCCACGCCCGTGTTCAGCCAGGATGGCGAACTGTTCGCCGTGCTCGGCCTGCACCTGAGCTGGGACTGGGCACGGCGTCAGGCGCGCAAGCTTCTGACCCCGGCACTGCGCGAGTACGGCGCCGAGATCCTGGTCGTGCGCAATGACGGGACGGTCATGCTTGGCCCGCCAGAACTGGTCGAGAAAAAGATTTCAACAGAAAGCCTGCGCCGCGCCAAGTTGGGCGACACGGGCGCGCTGCGCGAAGCATGGCCCGATGGGCGTACCTATCTCACCGGCTATAGCCAGACGGGCCAAATCGGCAACCAAGCGTCGCTGAACTGGGCGGTGCTGGTACGCCAGGACGAAGACAAGGCCTTGCAGAGCGCCAAACTGCTGCAGCACCGGATGTTGATGTGGAGCGCCTTGCTGGGTGTCGTGCTGGCCGTGGTCGCGGCCTTGCTGGCGCAGCGCCTGGCGCGCCCGATGACGCGGTTGGGCGAAGCGATCGAGCGGGTGACGGAAGCGACCGCTGGCGGCCATGAATTGCCGGCGATCCCGCATATCCAGGGCTTCTACGAAGCCAATATGCTGTCGCGCACGATGCGCAACCTGGTCGACAGCGAAGCGGACTACCGGCGCGCCTTGCAGCAGATGAATGAACACCTGGAATCGAAGGTGGCGCAGCGCACAGCGGAACTGCAGGCGCTGCTGCTGCGCGATGTGCTGACGGGCTTGCCGAACCGGCGGGCGCTGCTCGAAGCGCTGCCCGAGGCGATGGGCCGTGCCAGCCGGGGCGGGCGCCCGGCGGCGTTGCTGTTCATCGACATGGATGGCTTCAAGGCAGTCAATGATAACCATGGCCACGAAGAAGGCGACGAATTGCTGCGCCAGTTCGGCGCGCGCCTGGCCGGGGCTATACGCCTGACCGACATGGTCGCGCGCCTGGCAGGTGACGAATTCGTCGTCGTGCTGGAAATGCTGACGTCGCGCACCGATGCCGAGGAAACTGCCTGGAAGCTACTTGACCGCGTGCGCGAGCCGTATCAGCTCAGCACCACTGACGTGACCGTGGGCGCCAGCATTGGCGTTGCGGTCTTTGCGCCGGGCGACAAGCCCGATCTCGATGCCTGGCTGGCGCGCGCCGACCATGCCATGTACGCCGCCAAGCGCGGCGGCAAGAATGCGGTGGCCCTGGCTGCCGTACCAGTGTGAGGGCGCGTACTGGCCTTCACGCCCCAAGTGTTCCTTTGTGATTGCCAGTACCCTCATGACCCAAATCAGCCAGATCATCGCCACCATCAAGCGTCAGCTGAAACTGCAAGGGCTGACCTACCGTGACGTTGCCGTTGCTCTCGGCCTGTCCGAGCCGAGTGTCAAGCGCCTGTTCGCCAGCGAGCAGTTTACGCTCGACCGCATCGTCGAAATCTGCAGCCTGCTTGGCTTCACCCTCGCTGAAATCACGCAGGAAGCACAGAACGGCCAGCGCCGGCTGTGCACCTTGAGCCCCGAGCAGGAGGCCGAGCTGGTGTCGGACCCGAAACTGTTGCTCGTCGCTGTCTGCGCGCTGAACCACTGGCGCATGCTCGACATCCTCGGCGCCTATGCCCTTACCGAAGCGCAGTGCGTCCAGCATCTGCTCCATCTCGACCGCCTGCAGCTGATCTCGCTTCTGCCCGGAAACCGCATCCGTGTGAACGTGGCGCGCGATTTTGACTGGTTGCCCCACGGCCCGATCCGTGCATACTTTCGCGAGCAGGGCTTGCCGGAATTCGTGGCCGGCGCGTTTTGCGGCGTGGGCGAGTCGCTCGACTTTGCGCACGGGATGCTGACCGAAAGCGCGCGCGCCAAGCTGCAACAGGAACTGCGGCAATTGCGTAGCTGCTTTGCGCAATTGCACGACGAATCCCTGGCGGCGCCACTGGCGCAGCGGCGTGGCACCGGCTTGCTGCTCGCACTACGCGAGTGGGAGCCGGCGGGCTTTGCGGGCCTGCGCCGGTAGAGTATGATCGGTTGCACTGGCTGCGCGATGACGGATCTGACGCAGCCTCATATGGCGTAATGTGAAGTATTAGACAGATGGGTTCGCCACATTTGGCGGATAGTAGGTGTCAGGGAGAGTGTGACGCCATGAAAATGTCTTTCATCGCTATGGCCGTGCTGGGATCAAGTGCGGTATGTGCTTCGGCGCAAGAATCGGCGGCCACCGCAAGGGCTGCCGGCAGCGCCGTGATCCCTGAAACCGTCTGTGCGCAGGATTGCCAGGCCCAACTGCAACTTGCGACACGCGCCGATGGTTTGAATGCGCCTGGCGGCAATGCTGTTTTCACCCGTGAAACTGCCGGCGATCCCGAGCCAACGTCCAGGCGGAGCAGCCCGGGCACGCTGACCGTCGGCCGCCAATTCAATATCGATTACACGACGCTCAATGATGTGGGCGACCCGTTCCACGGCGGGCTTTCCGCGCAGGCTGCACCGCGCGGCGCACGCGCCGACGACAGCATCGCCTACGAAGGCACGTTTGCCGGCGTCTCGACCGGCGCCAAGTGGGGCAAGGGCGATGTCGACGGCTCCCCCTCGGGCCGCGCCTGGGGCATGTCGGTCGGCGTCAATCTGGGTCCGCTGAACATTCGCGCGGCCCACCAGAACCGCAACGTGGCCAAGGTCACGCGCTATGACCAGATCGACATCACGATGGCCGCCAAGAATTCCATCGTCGCGGCCAATATGCGTTTCGACTGGGGCACGGCATACGCTGCCTACAGCGCCAGCCGCGGCTGGGGCAGCTCGCCGCTGTTCAATCCTGATAATCCCTACAGCGCTGGCGTGGCCGCCACGCGCTCGACCAACAGCCGCGACGTGCTGGCCGGCGTGGCCGTGCCCATGAACCATTCAACCACGCTGCTGGCCTCGTACATCCGCCGCAACGACCGCGACCTGTCCAATCGCGATGCGCGCCAGC
The DNA here is from genome assembly GCF_039123635.1 of Massilia sp. MP_M2. NCBI lineage: Bacteria > Pseudomonadati > Pseudomonadota > Betaproteobacteria > Burkholderiales > Oxalobacteraceae > Massilia > Massilia sp. MP_M2. Next base: position 203,676 of record NZ_JBCHJF010000010.1, on the reverse strand, counting down.
TCGCAGTTGGTGCCAGCTATGCCGTTTCGCGCCGTATGGATTTCTACGCGGCGTATTCGCGCATCCAGCATCTGGCCGGCGTAGAGCGCGGCGCCAGGCCGGGCAATGGTTCGGCACTCAACGTCGGGATGCGACGCGCGTTCTGACGACCATGTGATGGTGCGCGCGCCATCCCTACGCTGCGACAGGAATCGGCGAAATTCAGTAATGTGTCTTCATGGTTCATTAACTATTGAGGAGACCTTATGACTGGCACCAGCACACTTGATCCGGATAACTTCCCGGAAGCACCAGACCGCAGCCTGGGCAAGGGCCATGGCGTTGATGCGCTCGGCCCGAGCGACCTGTCGGACACCGGCAGCGATGTCGTTGGCGGGCCTGGCTTTGCCACCAATATCGATCCGGAGCAGATACTCGACTTCGACGGCGGCACCACGTCCGACCTCGAAGCCGGGCATGCAGGCGAGACGGCCGGTCCGGATGTCGGCGACGCCGATTTTTCGGGCGACAGCGATCGCAGCGGTACGGGTGAACGCGCCGCTGCCGGGCGCGACGCTGTCGTCCGGGACGGCGCCGACATCGACACCGACCGCATCGAGTCCATCCCCGACCTGCCACTGACCGAAGAGGACACCGACTTCCTGGCGAGCCGTCCGCCGGGTCAGGACGCAAGCCGCTAACAAGGCGCCGCCGCCCAGCAGGGCGGTGCTCAGTGTATTCGAGCGCAGCGCCGCCGCCGTGTATTTGCTGCGCTCGATACCGCCGAAACCCTCGATGGGGCCTCACGAATGCGCGCCACGTCGTCGATATTGCCGACGTCGGCCATGACGGTGACGACCTCGGCGCCAAGCGTGGTGAGTTCTTCGGCCAGATGGGCAAGGGCGTCGGCGGCGCGTGCCGCCAGCATGGGCGGGACGGGGCGTGCGGACGGCCCCAATAAAAAAAACGCCGTCCCCACACGATGCGGGAACGGCGTTTCATGAGGACTGTACGTGAGCAGCCGCGGGGCAGGTGCCACGCCTTACTTGCTCGAGTAGATCTGGTCGAACACACCGCCATCGGAAAAGTGCGTTTTCTGCGCCGCAGTCCAGCCGCCAAAATCGCTGATCTGGAACAGCTTGATCTGCGGGAACTGCGATGCGTATTTCTTGGCGAACTTCTCGACCGACGGGCGGTAGTAGTTCTTGGCGATGATGTCCTGGCCCTGGTCGCCGTACAGGAACTCAAGGTACGCCTGCGCCACCGGCCGGGTGCCGCGCTTGTCGACGGTCTTGTCGACCACGGCCACCGGCGGCTCGGCCAGGATGCTGACCGACGGCGCGACGATCTCGAACTTGTCCGGGCCGAGTTCGCGCAGCGCCAGCAGGGCTTCGTTTTCCCAGGCCAGCAATACGTCGCCGATGCCGCGCTCGACGAAGGTGGTGGTGGCACCACGGGCGCCCGAGTCGAGTACCGGCACGTTCTTGTACAGGCGCGCAAGGTAGTCGCGCGCCTTCGCATCGTTGCCGCCCGGCTGGCGCAGCGCGTAGCCGTAGGCAGCCAGGTGGTTCCAGCGCGCGCCGCCCGACGTCTTCGGATTCGGTGTGATCACCGACACGCCCGGCTTGACGAGGTCGCCCCAGTCACGGATCTGTTTTGGATTGCCCTTGCGCACCAGGAACACGATGGTCGACGTGTATGGCGCGCTGCGGTAGTTGAGCTTTTTTTCCCAGCCCGGATTGATCAGCCCCTTGTCGCGGATGGCATCGATGTCGTACGCCAGCGCGAGTGTGACGACGTCGGCCTGCAGGCCGTCGATCACCGAGCGCGCCTGCTTGCCCGAGCCGCCGTGCGATTGCTTGATCGTGACGTTGTCGCCGGTTTTTGCTTTCCAGTGCTTGGCAAACGCCGCGTCGAACTCGTGGTACAGCTCGCGTGTCGGATCATAAGATACGTTGAGCAGGCTGATGTCGGCAGCAAATGCAGGTGCGTGCGCCAGAAGGGTCAGGGCTGCCAGCGAGCTGATGAAGGTTTTGCGAAGCATTGTTATCTTTCTCTAGGTCGGAGACGGTAGCGTACGGTCTTTGGCTATAGAAACATAACGAATAAATTCAAGCAACCTTATGCGTTTTTTGCGCCGGCGCCCTTGGGGCTCAATGTGCCTTCGACAGGATGAGCAGCCAGCGGCGGAACAGCAGGATTTCGACATGGCCGGCTTCGACGCCCGTATCGCACTCGATGACCGGATTGACGGCATAGAAACGCTTGCGGAAGTCGCGCGTCACCAGGATTTCGCGACGGCCAATGCGGACCATGAAAGGGGTCGGGGCGTGTTCCATACCAAAAGAGCTGTTGAGCGTGGTCATGTTCGTTTCCTCGTATCGAGTGGTTATGCAGTGAAGTAAGAATACCACAACCACTGTATGAATCAACAGTTACTGTTCGGGCATACAGTACTTTTTGCCGTGTGTGGTATTTTCGCCAAGTCAGTCATAATCGCGTCATCATGACCAAAACACTGCCCCGACTCCAGCGTTTCGCCGCCAACCGCTTCTCGCCCGAGGGCGAGTACGGGCTGCACCTGACCATCGGCGTGGCGCTGCTGCTCGCTGCCATGGCGGTGTTCGCCCAGCTCGCCGGCGCCGTCGTGGCCGGTGCGCCGATCACGCAATTCGACGCCGAGGTCGCCAACTGGCTGCACCTGCACGCGCGCCAGGGCGGCCTGCTGCGTGAAGCCCTCCTGATCCTGACCCACATGCACAGCACGCCCGGCATTCTCGTCCTGGCCTTCTGCGTCGCGCTTTGGCTGTATCGCACCGGCCAGCGTTACTGGACGGTGGCCGTCATCGCCAGCGTGCCGGGCGGAATGCTGCTCAACGTCGCGCTCAAGCACACGTTCGAGCGCGCGCGGCCGCACTTCGATGAGCCGATCGTCACCTTGACCACCTACAGTTTCCCCAGCGGGCATACGATGGCCGCCACCGTGCTGTACGGCGTGCTGGCCTGCTATGTCGCGCGCCACGCGCGCACGTGGCCAGGCAGGGTGCTGCCGTTCGTGCTCGCCGCCCTGATGATCGGCGCCGTGGCGTTCTCGCGCATGTATCTCGGCGCGCACTATCTCACCGACATCCTGGCCGCACTGGTGGAAGGCTGCGGCTGGCTCGCAATCTGCATCAGTGGCACCGCCACCCTCAATCGCCGCCGCAGAGCCCGTGAGCGGCGCGAGTCCGGCGCGGCTTCACCTCAAGACATGTAAGGAATTTTTCGATGCGTACTCTCGTTCACCTGTCCGACCTGCACTTCGGCCGCGTCGACCAAGCCCTGCTGGGCCCGTTGCGCGATCTCGTGCACGCGATCGCGGCCGATGTCGTCGTCATTTCGGGCGACCTGACCCAGCGCGCCAAGGTGGAAGAATTCGAGGAGGCGCGCGCGTTCCTCGACTCACTGCCGGGGCCCCAGATCGTTGTCCCGGGCAACCACGATATCTCGCTGTACAACGTGCTGCGCCGGTTTGCCCGGCCGCTGTCGCGCTACCGCCGCTACATCACCGACAATCTCGAGCCGGTCTTCATCGACGACGAGATTGCCGTCGTGGGCCTGAACACGGCCCGTTCGCTGACGATCAAGGACGGGCGCGTCAGCCACGAGCAGATCGCCGGCCTGCGCGAGCGCCTGAGCGGTCTGGCGCCGGACATCACGCGCATCGTCGTCACGCACCATCCATTCGATTTACCGGACCATTTCGAGAAGCGCGACCTGGTCGTGCGCGCGCCACTGGCGATGGAAGTCTTTGCAGAAACCGGCGTGGATATCCTGATGGCCGGCCACATGCACGCCAGTCACGCCGGCAGCACGGCGGCGCGTTACCAGATCGATGCCTATGCGGCGCTGGTGATCCAGGCCGGCACGGCCACGTCGACGCGCGGGCGCGGCGAAGTGAACTCGTTCAATGTGGTGCGGGTGGATGCGCACCGGGTCGAGATCGACCGCTATGGCTGGGATGCCGTAGGCGGCAAGTTTGAAGTGATCACGACCGAAAAGTTCATGCAGGCGGGCAGCGTCTGGTCACCCCACGCCGACGGCATGCTGGCCGCGGGGATCTGACGCGCCGCCTGGCGCTCAGATCCAGTATTCGGTCAGGCGCGCCATCGCCTCGCGCAGGCGGTCCGACCATGGTCGCCGTTGCCAGGCGTCGAGCTTGATTTCCTTTGAATGGACGATGTCTTCCTTGAAGGCGGCCTCCATCTCGCGCCCGAAGGCCAGGTCCAGCACGACCACATTGACTTCATAGTTGTGGATAAAGCTTCGGCGGTCGATATTGGCCGAGCCGATCGACGACCACATGCCGTCGATCACCGTGGTCTTGGCGTGCAAGACGGCGACCTGCAACTGGTGAATGCGCACGCCGCCCTCGAGCAGCTCTTCGTAGAACGATTCGCCCGCATGCCGGATGAAGCCATGATCCGACACGCCCGGCAGCACGAGCTGCACGTCCACGCCGCGCCGGGCCGCAGCGATCAGGCTGTCGACGATCTGGCGGTCCGGCACGAAGTACGCGGCGGTCAGGTGGATCGATTTCTTCGATTCGCCAATGGCGACGATGAGCGACTTGTAGATGGTTGAATCGCGGTCCGGCGACGTGGCCAGCACGCGCACCACCTTGTCGCCGGCTGGCGCCAGTTGTGGGAAGTAATCGATCTGCGGCAATTCACCGGCATCCTGGTGCACCCAGTTGTCGATGAATGCCCATTGCAGCGCGCCGACGGCGGGGCCCTGGATCTTGATGTGGGTATCGCGCCAGCCGATCTTGTCCTGGCTCACGTCATCCGGGCGCTTCTTGGAACGAAACAGCGAGCTGTTGGCGTACGTGCTGCTGATATTGATGCCGCCGGTAAAGGCCACGAGGCCGTCGACAATCATGATCTTGCGGTGATCGCGGTTGTTCAGCGCCCACTTGCCGGGGCGCTTGGTCGGGTCCACCGGATTGAACACCAGCACGTTCACGCCGGCCTGGCGCAGCCGGTCGAAGAATTCCCGGGGGGTGGACAGCGTCCCGACCCCGTCGACCATGACATTGACCACCACGCCTTCGCGGCGTTTCTGCATCAGGATTTCGGCGAACTGCCCGCCGATCTCGTCGTGATCGAAAATATAGGTTTCCAGGTTGATCGATTTGTTGGCCGCGCGCGCCGCTGCCATCATCGCGCGCATCGTCGCCGGGCCATCGAACAGCAGCGTGACGGCATTGCCGGCGATCATCGGCACACCGGTGGCCTGTTCTTCCAGCACCGCCAGTCCCTTGAGGTCGGTCGATGCGCGCGCCCAGCGGCGCTTGAGCAACGCCGCCGCCTGCTTCTGCTTGAGTTCGCCGTGCTGGGTCGTGACCGTCGGCGTGGACTGGCCGGGCGTTCCCGTCATGGTGCTGGCATCGGGCAGTGACTTGCATGCGGTGACCGCGCAGGCGAGAGCGGCGATGGCACACCAGGCGGCGAAGCGCTGTTTGATCATTTTGGTCCTCGTACAGGATCGGTATCGGGGGGCGCCAATTGGCGGTGCTTGGGGCCAAGGAAGAACTCGACCGGTGAATAGGCAAAGCGGCGGCCCAGCGCCTGCACCAGCAGGATACCGCGCTTGAAGCGGATCTTGCGTGCGCGCAGGGCGACCCAGAGCGCCAGGCCGAAGCTGACCAGCAGGTTGATCGTGCCGATCAGCAGCACGCCGGCGGTGGCGTTGATGATCTGCGGCACCGTCATCTGGTAGTCGAGCGCCACCAGTGCGGTCGCGAAATTGGCGGCCGAAAACGTGATGTGACGGATGTCGATCGGCAGGCCCAGCAGGAAGCCGACCGTGCCCGTGGTGCCAAGCAGGATGCCGAAGAAGAAATTACCCATCAGGCCACCGAGGTTGTTCTCGACATACCCACCCAGGCGCGCCAGCCGTTCGGGGCCGAGCAGGGTGCGCAAGCCGCGCAATTGCTGGACGCGCTGGCCCATGCGGGTGTACAGGGCCTTGTTGTCGTAGTAGCCCGACACCAGGCCGGCCACGAACAGCCAGACGCCTGCCACCGCAGCATAGAACAGGGCCAGGCTGTTGACCGGATCGATCTCGTTGAGCAGGTGCAGCGCCTTGATCGGGTCGACCAGATGCTCGCCCCGGTACCAGCGCACGCTCTCGGCGATGGCCCAGGCCACCGGGAACGCGACCAGCACGTTGCCGAGCACCGCGACCATCTGGGTGCGGAATACTTTATTGACGAGCTCAGCGAGCCGGTCGACGTCGAGTCCACGGCCCGTTTCCGAGCGGTGCAGCGAGGCGGCAATGCGCTGGGCCGTCATGGCCGGTTGCTTGGTCGCGACGGTGAAGTGCAGCATGTGAATCAGTACGAAGCCGAACGAGTAATTCATGCTGAACAAAAATGCCTGCACCAGTGGCGGCGAGTGCAGATAGCCGAGCAGGATCTTGAGCAGCGCCATGAAGCCGACGATGAAGCCGGCGCCGGAAGACGACCACAGCATCTTGCGCAAGCCCTTGCGGTCTTCAGCGATGTAATGCTCGCCGGTGCGGCTGGCGTTTTCGGTGACATTGCGTGCCAGCAGGTCGACGTTGTCGCGCACCAGGTTCGTCACCTGGTATTTGGTGTTGTGCGCTTCGATCAGTTCTTCCGCCAGTTCGATCACGGCGCGCTCGCGCAGCGTCAATTCCGGCGCCGGCTGGTCGGTGACGACGGCGATGTTGCCTTGCGGCGTCAGCGTGACCGGTGCGGCAGCCGCGTCGGCAAGCTGCGGGGTCCCGGTCGCCATGGCGCTCAGCACATCCTGGGTCGCGGCCGTCGGGTCGGGTGTGTCAGCCGTCGCGTCGACCTCGGGAACGTCCACCAGGAACAGCAGTTTTTGCAGGCGGTCGATACTTTGCTGCAGCGCGACCAGCAGATAGGTCAGGGCGATGCTGGTACCGCTGCTCAGCGCCAGGCGCCGGATCTTGAGCACGACGTCTTCGCACTGGTCGAGCATCACGAGCAGGTGGCGGGCGTCGTCCGGACGCGGGATGTCGCCGTTCAGGTAGCGCGCGTATTCATCCAGGTACCGGTTGACCTCAATATTCTGCATCAGGAATGGCGAATCGAAGTTCTCGATCTGGCTGTAGCTGTGCACCAGGCGCGGCTCCAGGCCCAGCGCGCAGACGCGGCATGACAGCGTGCGGATCGCATCGAGCAGACCCTTGAGCGTGACCACCCGCGCGCGGCCGGGATTCGCGTCGGCCGGAACCGGCGCGCTTTCGATCACATGGAACAGCGCCATCCAGTCGGTGTCGGGCACCGCGCGTATCCATTCGTAATCGTCCTGGCGGTACAGTACCTGATCGAGCGCATCGGACAAATACAGGTCTTCCAGTGCCGGCGGCAAAATCCGGTACGTGATGCGGCTTTTCAGCTCGGTGACGAAGCCGTCGTTCGACAGGATGCCGATGTCGCTATACAGACTCGTGTGGCGGCGCTTTTCAAGCAGCGTGGTGATGTAGCGGCGCAATGCCCATGCCTGGTCGGGATTTCCCTTGAGGAGCTGGGTCAGCGTACGTACGGACTGGGCAGGATCGTCCACGGTTTGCCATACCCAGCGCTGGCGCGGGCGCAGATGGCAGACCAACTCGACCAGCAGGTCGATGTTGTCACTGTTGGGGTCGATTCGTTCGAGCGTAGCAAGCATGAAAAAAAATTGGAACTGGTAAAGCCTCAGTGTACGCGAGGCGCCCGCCCAAGATGGTGTGGCAACGAACAGTAACCTCTCGGAAATGTCCGTATGGCATTTTTAATGCCCGGAATGTCGCTGCTGGCAACTGGACGAGGGCAGGGCAGCCCGCTACACTGGCCTGGATTTGCAATGTCGCACTGACGAAGGAAACCATGTACCTCACGTATTTTAATGGCCAATGGGCCGAGGGCAATGTGCCCCTGTACGGCGCGATGGATCACAGCCTGTGGCTGGGTTCGTCGGTTTTCGACGGCGCGCGTTCGCTGGCCGGCAAATTGCCCGACCTGCGTCCGCACCTCGAGCGCGTCATCAGCTCGGCCGAGAAACTGGGGCTGGCCTGCCCCTTGAGCGTGGCCGAGATGGAAGCGCTGGTGCACGAAGGCGTTGCCAGATTTGCGCCGGATGCCGAGCTGTATGTGCGCCCGCTCGTGTTCGGTACGGAAGGGTTCCTGATTCCGGTTGCCGAGAAAAGCCAGTTCGCACTGACGCTGTTCGATGCCCCGCTGCCGCCATTCGTCGGTTTTTCAGCCGGCCTGTCGACGATGCGCCGTCCCCAGCCGAGCATGGCACCCACGGATGCCAAGGCGTCGGCGTTGTACGCCAACTCGACCCGCGCCATGCGCGAAGTGGCGGCGCGCGGCTTCCAGCAAGCGATCGTGCTCGACGGCGACGGGTACGTCGCTGAATTTGCCGCCTCGAATCTGTTTCTGGTCACGGCCGACGGCAAGGTGGTCACGCCAAGATTGAACGGCACCTTCCTGGCCGGCATCACGCGTGCGCGCGTGATGGCGCTGCTGGCTGGTGTCGGGATCGACGTGGAAGAGCGCACCGTCGAAGAAGCCGAACTGCGCACGGCGCGAGAGATTTTCAGCACCGGTAACTATGGCAAGGTCACGCCGTGCACACTCTACGAAGACCATGCGCTGGAAGCGGGCCCGGTGGCGCGTCAGGCGCGCGCGCTGTATATGGCGTTCACACAGGCCGCATAAGCAGTCGGGGACTGTGCTAAAACAAAGGCCGGCAAATGCCGGCCTTTTGTATTACGAGCAAACGTGGCGATTAGCCGCGTGCTGGTTCTGCGACATAGATCTCGACGCGGCGGTTGCGCGCCTTGCCTGCGTTGTCGTTGTTCGAAGCGATCGGTTCGCGCGAACCGCGGCCTTCGATGGTGATGCGGTTCGGGTTCACGCCGCGGCCTGCCAGGTAATCACGGGTACGTGATGCGCGGTCGACCGACAATGGCTGGTTGATGCTGTCGCTGCCGGTGCTGTCGGTGTGGCCGATGATCACGACGTTGGTGTTCGGGTTTTCTTGCAGCGTCGATGCGAAGCGTTGCAGCACTGGCTGGAAGTTGCCCTTGATATCCGAGCGGCCGGTATCGAACGAGATGTCGCTCGGGATTTCCAGCTTCAGGCGGTTATCAGAGGTCTGGGTAACTTGCACGCCGGTGCCCTGGGTCGCTTGTTCCATGGCTTGTTTTTGCTGTTCCATGCGCTTGGACCAGATATTGCCGATCACGGCGCCGGCTGCTGCGCCAATTGCTGCGCCGCCTGCCACACGGCCGCCGCCACCGCCGCTGGTCGTGCCGCCGATCAGGCCGCCCAGGCCTGCGCCAATGCCGGCGCCGGTTGCGGTGCCGCGCTGGGTGCCGGACATATCTGCGCAACCGGTGGCCGTCATGACGACAATGGCGACTGCTGCGGTGGTTTTGATGAAGTTTTTGTTCATGGTGGAACTCCTTAAAAGTAAGAAATCCGTTTCGCCGTCCCGCCAGAATAGGCGCGACCGCGAAACGGATTGGATTTTACGACAAGCGGGGACCTGTCATAAAGATGCTATATACCGCGACCGCTGATCAGGCGAACCAGGATCATGATGACGGCGACGACGAGCAGGATGTGGATGAAACCGCCGATGGTGTACGACGTCACCAAGCCAAGCAGCCAGAGAATAACGAGGACGACAGCAATTGTGTACAGCATGATGAATCTCCTAGAAGGGGTGCGCCGATGTGCGCTGTGAATCCAGTATGTTGTTTCTTGCGAGCGACTACCGTTCGATGGCGTACATTAAACGCAACTTTTTTGCTTTTGTATGCCGGGAATCCAGCCCATCATTCCGAATAGGCCGGCAAAGCCGATCACGCAGGTCAACAGGCCACCGGCGACCATAAAGAGCACGTCATGCGCCTGTACCAGCCCTTGCATGGCAGGCGCCGGGCCCGCCGACAGCAGGCCAAACAGCGTCAGTACCATTCCCCAAATAATCATGCCAATCCAGGTCAAAGTGTTCATGCGCGCCTCCCTGATGGATGCTGTTCGCCAATCGATTCAGCATGGGTCGATTGTCGTCTTAGCTCATCAATAATTCCGTGCGATAGCACACATTGCATTGAGGAAAAAATGGCCGGGATGCTTGCGCGATCCCGGCCATGTGCTGTTACTGCAAACTCCTGTTCAGCTGTTATGCCACCGAGCGCAGACGGCCCTTGACGATGCGCACGCGGTCGCCGTTACCCCATTGTGGCTGGCTGCTCTGGCGGAACGTACGCAGCGTGCCGTCATCGAGGCGAACCCGGATTTCATAGCTGGTCGTTGCCTTCACATTGCCTTCGACCTGGTTGCCGACGACCGCGCCGCCGATGGCGCCGGCTGCAGTGGCCAGTGTCTTGCCATTACCGCCGCCGATCTGGTTGCCCAGCAAGCCACCCAGCACGGCGCCGCCGGCTGCGCCCAGGCCGCTGCCTTCGGCACGCTGCTTGATCGTGCGGACCGATTCCACGTTGCCGCAGTTTTCACACCAGTTGCTTTTTGCTGCGATCTGGGTCGGCTGGTTTTCCTTGATCTGCGTCACAGGCGCGGCTTGCTGCACTGGTGCCGGGATAGGAGCAGAGGCGGGGGCCGGCGCATAGGCCAGGGCTGGCGCCTGGGCATCGGCAGGATAGGCGTAGCCGGCCGGCGGCGCGCCTTGCGGCAGGGTGGAGGCGAGCGCCAGGCGATCGGCCTCGGTCAATTGACGGTTGGCGGTGCCGCCGACCGAGGACGGCAGCCAGCCCATGATGGCGGCGGTACCGACCAGCGAGAACAGCACGACAGCGGCGGCTGCCAGCAGCAGCAGCGGATGCGTACGATTCTTGACAGGCATGTTTGGCGGGGTTGTCATCTTTTGTTCCTTTCGTATAGGCACTAAGCCGGATGTACGATGATTGTCCTCAGGAACAACTAATGCTTCCGTGCGTCACCGTACATACCTGCGCACCCTGTGCCATTAGGCTGCATGACATTGTTTGTAAATGTAACTGGTCGCAGCGGTCCCGGCTGACCCACGCACCAACCTGTGAGGAAATGATGAATTCTGCCGTCCACCCGCCTGTATTCGAGCCCAACAGTAACTTGTTGCTCGCAGCGCTTCCCCCGAAAGATCTTGCTCAGCTGCTGCCGCAGCTCGACGAGGTCAGGGTAGAAGCTGGCCAGGTCCTGTGCGAAGCGGGTGACCCCATTCTTCATATTTATTTCCCGCACGATTGTCTGGTGTCGCTGCTGGGCGTGGCGGAAGGCCGCATGACGCTCGAGGTCGGCCAGGTGGGGCGAGAAGGCATGCTCGGCGCCACCACGGCGCTGGGCCACGACACCACGCAAGTGCGCGCCGTCGTCCAGCGCGCCGGTAGCGCCAGCCGGATGGACGGCGGGCGCTTTCGCCTCGAAGTCTCGCGCAATCCGGCGCTGCAGCGCGTGCTGTACCGGTACACCGATTCCTTGCTCGCGCAGGCGATCCAGATCGCGGTGTGCAGCCGCTTCCATGTGCTCGAGGCGCGCCTGGCGCGTTCGCTGCTGATGACGCGCGACCGCTTGCAATCGGACAAATTCCATCTGACCCACGAATTTCTCGCGCACGCACTGGGCGTGCGCCGGGTCGGCGTGACCAAGGGAGCCAGTGCGCTGCAGCAGCAGGGCCTCATCAACTACAGCCGTGGCAATATCGAGATCCTCGATCCGGCCGGCCTCGCGGCGGCGGCATGTTCCTGCTATCAGATCGTGCGCGAGGCCGGGGCTGCGCCCGCCACCGATACCGTCTGACTTGTTGTTGCACAAGCGGCGCACCCCCAATACAAAACGCCCGGCAAGCCGGGCGTTTTGTATTGGCTGTCACGTCACCGGCCCATTGGCCGGTGAAGCGGGATCAGTTGGTGGTCTTGACTTGATTGCCGACCACGCCGCCGACAGCTGCGCCGCCGACGGTGCCGATTGCGCTGCCACCGGTCAGAACGCCACCGATCACGGCACCGGCGCCAGCGCCGACTGCAGTGTTACGGTCTTGCTTCGACATGTTCGAGCAGCCGACCATACCGAAAGCGGCAGTCGCCAGGGTTGCCGTCACTACCAGGTTTTTGATGAGTTTCATGAAGTTCTCCTTTAATGGGGTTATTTCAGGCGCAGGTCATTTCTGACCGATTTCACGCCGTTGACGGTTCGCGCGGCCGATGCCGCTGCGGCGACGCTGTCGGCCGAGGAGACGAATCCCCGCAACCGGACAATGCCTTGGTACGTATTGACATCCAGATCGGATACCTTCAGTTCCGGATCGCGCCGGATGGCGCTGTGCACCTCAGCCGTGATGACATCGTCCTGAACCGTGTCGACCTTGCCGAAACCGGGTAGTCCGGACGCACATCCCGTCAGTGCTCCACCGGCCAGTGCGGCCAGTAAAACGGGGATGCTGCCAAAACGCTTGATGCTCGATCCGTTCATGCGGGTATTTCTTTTCTCGATGACCTGGGCGTGATCATAGTCAGGATTGCCAAATTGATCTGTTCGGCAACACACAGAGCCCGTGCCAGATTGTTACAGGTTGTATCCGTCAAGCTATTTCAGCGGCTCTGGCGCCGGCCTGGCGGCGGTGCGCTCGGTGCTTGCCGTGCCCGGGCCAGCAGGCGCGCGCAATCGCTGTCTTCGCCCGGCCCCGTATTGATCAGCGGGAGCAGGGCGGCCAGGGGCGCGGCCACGACCGCCAGTGCCGCTGCGCCGCCTGCTTTTATTGCCAGCACGCCCTTGTCGATGGCCACGTCGGGCTTGCTGAACGGGCCGCGCACATACAGCGGCGCACGCAGCGAGAAGATGCGCAGCGCTTTCGTTTCGGGCCGGATGCGCAGGTCCATCTGTTCGCCCGCCAGGTTGATGGCGCCGTCGACGGTGATGATGGCCTCTTCGGTGTCGACGATGAAGCTGCGCGTGCGCGCGATGCCGTCCTGGACGGCGAAGTCGGCCGCCACGCAGTTGAGTTCGACCTGCTTGTCGCCGAACAGCTTGGTCACGACGATATTTGCCACGTTCAGGCCTGCCATTTCCAGCAGCATCTTGCTCACCGTGCCTTCGCTGACAAGTGCCTTGAGTTCGCCATTCGATGTGGCCAGCAGCGACGCGACCGAGTTGCCGGTCGCGGACAGCTTGGCGTCGGCATTGATCTGGCCTGCGGTTGCCTGCATCTGCTCGATCTTGGGGAACAATTGCTTGATGCCGATCTTGCGCGCCCGCACATCAGCCACGGCCTTGATGGCGTTCTTGCCACTGCGCCCGCTGCCGTCGAGGCGGATGGTCGAACGCACGGTGCCGCCGGCCATGCCGAATTCGAGGGGATCGAGCCGGAGCACGCCGTTGTCCATCTTGATGTGACTGCTGAGCTTACTGATCGTCAGCGCCTGGTCGCGCACAATATTGTCGGCGGCAAAGCGCACGTCGGCATCGAGCGCTGTCCAGCGTTCGGTATGGAATTCTTCTACCGGCAATACCTTGCCGCTCGGCTGCTTGACCTCGACGCCGCGCGCCGTTTTGCTGGCGTTGGAATCGGCGCCGACCAGGGGCGCCAGATCGGCAAACACGAGCTGACGCGAGCGCACGTTGCCCGACAACACAGGGCGCGCGCCACCGGTTGCGTACTCGAGGCGCCCGCCGATATCGCTTGCGCCAACCTTGCCGGCAAAGCCGTCGTAGACCCAGCGGCTGACATCCTTGCCGAGTCGGCCGGTCAGGCGGCCCGACGTGGAAAATGCCGGCGTTTCCGGCAACAGGACGCCGGTGAAATTGTAAAGGCGCGCCATGCTGGCCCCAGCCAGTTCGAGTCGTACGTCCAGCGCAGCCAGCCGGGCCGGATTGGTAATGGTGCCGGTGAGGGCAATACGTGTCTTGCCCGACTTGAATTCACCCTGGATCGGGTAGGGCGCAGTCTCGTTTTTCAGCGAAAACACCGAGCCGAGCTTGCCACCGCCGCCAACCCTGGCGCCGTGATAGGTGCCATCCAGCGTGAAGGCCACGCCATACACCGGGTCGCGCTCGAGCGTGCGCACCCGGGCCGTGACATCGGCGTTCGTGACCGCATCCTTGACGTGGATGACGCCATCGGTCAGTACCACACGTTCGAGGTCGAGATTCCAGCGCGACGGTTGCTCGTTGCGCCGGAAGGTCCAGTTGTTGGTGGTCGCGCCGGTGCGCAGCAGCGCGACGCGCGGCGCGTCGAAGCGCAGCAGCGGGATCGCGATCGTCTTGTCCAGCAGCGCAAGCGGATCGAGCGAGAACGAAAACTGGCCCACGCTGACCATGTTCGCGGTCGCCATGCCGGCCGGATTGCCGATGGTGGTGTCGCGCGCGACGAGGTAGGGCCAGGGTATGTGATCGCGCCATGTACGCTGGGCAGCGGCCAGACTTGTCGCAGGCCGCTCCCACGAGACGGTCAGGTCGCCGTGGATGGCAAACGGGCGGTCGATGGCGTCGCTGACCTTGTTGTTGATCCACGGCCGCGCGCGGTTCCAGTCGAAGGTGAGGATGACGATGACGGCGATGATGGGCAGCGCGATCAGCACTGCGAGGACGGACAAGGCAACTTGTGTTGTCTTGCTGCGGCGCGGCCCTGGTGGGCGCTGCGCCGCGAGCGGCGTTGGCTCGACCATGATAGTCCTTTGTCGTGAGTAAATATGATGTGTGCGGCGAGGGTAGCCTACCGGGGGCGGTGTCTACGTGCGATGGCGCACACAGTGCCGGTGATCGCATGGCGTGCACCGCGGGTGCGCTGCGCTGCAGGCAATGTGCGTCACCGAACTGAGCGAATCCGATAACAGGTTTATAACGTTAACTACACCACTTCCCAGGAGAAAATGTGATGAACAAACATCAATCGATGACCGGGTTTGCCCGCCTTGGCTGCGTTGCCGCTCTGCTGGCACTGACTGCCTGCGCAAGTCCAGACAAGGCGCCTGCGACGGCCGACGTGGCAGTCTCGCGCAACGCGATCGAGAACGCGGTGTCGGCAGGTGCAGCCGACCTGGCGCCGGCTGAAATCACGGCGGCACGCGAGAAGATGGGCAAGGCCAATCAGGCCCTGGCAGCGCGCGACTACAAGCTGGCACGTGAACTGGCGGTGCAGGCCCAGGCCGACGCCAAGCTGGCGCAGAGCAAAGCGGTATCGAGCAAGGCCACTGCTGCATCGACTCAGCTGAACGATGATCTGCGTGTGCTGCGTGAAGAAGTCGATCGCGCCAACACCAAATAACACCTATCAGGCTATTGCACTGCTTCCTGTCTGCTGCCGACGGGAGTTCGCGCCGACGATCCGGCGCCTCTGGAAAATAAAAGGAATAACAACATGAAAAACCGCAAATCCGCCGTATCGATCCTGGCCGCCGCCGTGCTGGCTGCTGCCTGCGCCAGCGCGCCCATGACCACGCCAACGCTCGACCAGGCGCGCGCCGACTTTGTCAGCGCCAACAACAACGCGCAAGTCTCGACCTACGCGCCCCTCGAATTCAAGCAGGCCAGCGAGGCCCTCGACCAGGCCAACCAGGCCGCAGCCCGCCGCGAAAGCCTGAGCGACATCGACCGCCTGGCCTACCTGGCCAAGCAGCGCATCGCCACGGCGCAAGAAGTCGCCAAGGGCAAGGCCGCGGAAGCGAATATCGCCGATGCGACGCGCCAGCGCGACATGGTCCGCCTCGACGCGCGCACCGCCGAAGCCGATCGCGCCAAGCGCGACGCTGAAGCCGCCCAGGCTGCTGCTCAGCAGGCGCAAGGCCAGGCGCAGCAAGCTCAGGCGCAAGCACAGGCTGCCCAGGCCGAAACCGCTGCGATGGCTGAACGCGCTGCCAAGCTCGAAGCGCTGCTGGTCGACCTGCAGGCCGTCAAAACCGAACGCGGTTTCGTTGTCACGATCGGCGACGTCCTGTTTGCGACCGACCAGGCCGTACTGAATGCCAACGGCGTCTCGACCCTGCGCAAACTGGCCGACGTGATGGCACAGAACCCGAACCGTACCGTGCTGATCGAAGGCTTTACCGACAGCACCGGCAGCGCGAGCCACAACCAGCAACTGTCGGAACGCCGCGCCAGCGCCGTCGCCACTGCGCTGGCAGGCCAGGGCGTGCCGCGCGAGCGGATTGCCATGCGCGCCTACGGCGAAGCCTTCCCGGTTGCATCCAACGACAGCGCGGCAAGTCGTCAGCAAAATCGTCGCGTAGAAATCGTTCTGTCGAACGAAGGCGCGGCCATTCCGCCCCGCGCCGCAACGCGTTGATCACATTTTTGAACCGACTTTGAATTAAGGAATCACCATGGAACAAACCAGTAACCTTGGCCACGGCTTTGATGTTTCGGCCATTCGCAAAGCAGCCGCCAATCTCGACGACGGCGCCGTCACCGAGGGCTATCAGGCCGATCGCGAAGCGGTCATCGCCATGCTCAACGATGCACTGGCGACCGAACTGCTGTGCGTGATGCGTTACAAGCGCCATTACTACACGGTCAGCGGCCCGGGTACCGGCCAGATCAAGGCCGAGTTCCTCGAGCATGCGCAGCAAGAGCAGGAACACGCCGACCAGATCGCCGAACGCATCGTGCAACTGAACGGTTCGCCAAACTTCAACCCGGCGACGTTCGCTGCGCGCAGCCATGCCGAATACGACGAGTCGCTCGATGCGCAGGACATGGTCCGCGCCGACCTGATCGCCGAACGCGTGGCCATCGAGTCGTATCGCCAGATGATCGTGGCGATCGGCGACAAGGACCCAACCACCCGCAATATGCTGGTGCAAATTATGGCTGTCGAAGAAGAGCACGCCGACGACATGCGCGACCTGATGGCCTGAGCCTGACGGTGACCCGCCCCGTGCGGGTCAGTTTCAATGATTGATTTGTGACAGGAGTAGAACATGCTGGACACTTCCCGCAATAGCAACAGCAACAGCAACGGCAGCATGCACCCGATCAGCGGCAGCACCTATGCCACCCAGTCCGACATGAAGGCGCTCGTGCGCGACGCGCAGTCGATGCTCACTGCTGCCGCATCGCTCACCGGCGAGAAAGCCGAAGAGCTGCGTGAGCGTGGCATGGCCCTGCTGGACACCGTACTGGGCGGCGCCGGCCTGGTCCCGACCCAGGCCGTCGTCAAGGGCAAGGAACTGGTTCATACCGCTGATGTCTACGTCAAAGACAATCCGTGGCGCATCGTGGCTGTGGCGGCGGGTGTCGGTGTGCTCATCGGCGTGCTACTCAGCCGCAAAAATTAAGGTTGGGGGCTACGTGGATAAAGAAGAAGCAATCGTGCATAACCCCGGTGTGTTCGCCGGCATTTCCAGTCTGTTCAAGAGTCTGTTCGGTCTGGCTGTTTCGCGCGTGGAACTCGCCGCACTCGAGCTGGCCGAGATCCGTAACCATGTCATCGAGCTGGTGGCCATCTTCGCAGTCGCCGTGCTGGCAGTCTGGTTTGCCATTGCTTTTGGCGCCATGACCATCGTGGCGCTGGCGTGGGAATCGATGGGCTGGACCATCCTGTTGATCATGTTCGCGGTGTTCACGCTGATTACCGCCATCCTGGTCACCAAGGGCATGGCACTGATCAAGCAGAACAAGCTGGGGTTCCCGGCCACGATGAAAGAATTGAAAAACGATCGCGAGATGCTGCTGTGAGCGGCGCATCCAAAGAGGCCAACATGCACAAACACGACGAGACGACCGGGTTGGCCGGTCATCAACACAGCCTGGAGCCGGCGGTGCGCAAGAAGGAACTACTGCGTGAAGGCGAGTTCTTCCGCGCCGGCGTGGCCCACGCCAAGGCCAGCATTCAGCATGGCATCAAGCCTGAGGTGATGATGCGCACGGCCTTTGACCACACCACGGTGGCACTGCGCACCAAGGCTGACGCATTGCTCAAGCCGACCGGCGCCAATGTGGCGATGCTGATGCCGTATGTGATGAATGCGCTGAACTTCGTGCGCCAGCGTCGGCTGGGCAAACCGGTGGCCGGTGCTGCAGTGGCGGTGGGCGTTCTGGGCTGGTACTTCAATCGCAAGCGGGCGCGCAAAGCGGCTAAAGAAGGCTGAGCGTCCTGGTCGATGGTGAACATCGGCCACGGGCAACAAGTGACGATACAGTGCAGCGCGCTGGAATGGCTTTGGTGGGGCTTGAACGGTGTCCAATCGCAAGGTGGACGCCGTCTTTTTTTGCCCGTGTTGGCCGCGCGATTGATCGGGTATGCTAGATGTACATCATTCACCATGAGACACCCATGCATCCTTCGAATATTGTCCTGCTCGAATTCCACCCTGAACGCGATGACCTCAGCCCCGACAAGGAGTTGCGCAATGGCTTGTCGGTAGCACTGCGCATGGGGGAGACGTTGTGGCTGGCAAACGATGAGTCGGTGAGCATCGAGCGCCTGACCCTGGTGGCAGAAGACAGTCGTGGCCAGAGCAGCTTTGCGCGCGAGCACCACCAGTTCGCGCTGCACGATTTCTTCGACCTGCCGCTGCCGGCCTTCGACGCCGAGAAAGGCCGCATCAACGAAGCCGATGTCGAAGGCCTGGCCTGCGATGGCAAGTATATGTGGGTGACGGGCTCCCACAGCCTGCGTCGCAAGAAGCCTGACCCGGAAGATGGCAACAAGCGTACGCACAAGCGTCTGGCAACGGTCAGCGCCGACGGTAACCGCTATCTGCTGGGCCGCATTCCGATGGGCGAGCAGGATGGCGTGCCCACCTTGCTCAAGGAGGTCGCGCACAAGGGCAAGCGCCGCACTGCGGCGTTGCTGCGCGGCGACGCGCATGGCAACGAACTCACGGCGCAGCTCAAGCTCGATGAGCACATCGCTCCGTTCCTGGCCATTCCCGGCAAGGACAACGGGTTCGATATCGAAGGCATTGCTCTGGCGGGCAAGCACGTGCTGCTTGGCTTGCGTGGGCCGGTGCTGCGGGGCTGGGCAACCATCATCGAAGTCGCACCCGTCGATGACGAGACGGCCGGTTCGCTGCGCCTGGCGCCAATCGATGGTGATGGCAATCTGTACCGAAAGCACTTCCTCGACCTGGGCGGGCTGGGCATTCGCGACCTGTGCAAGCAGGGAAGAGATTTACTGATCCTGGCCGGACCGACAATGGACCTGGATGGGCCCGTCACGCTGTTCAGGTGGGTAGGCGGCGCGGAGCCGAATGGCGAGACGGTCGTCTCCGCCGAGATGCTGGAGCACGTGCTGAACCTGCCGTTCGGGCAAGGCGTCGATCACCCGGAAGGCATCTCGCTGTTCGCCAGTCGCGATGGGGCCGAAGAAGGTTTGCTGGTGGTGCACGATTCGGCATCGCCGAGTCGGCAAATTGGCGAGAGCACACTGGTGGCGGACGTGTTTCCACTACCAGCGCGCAAAAAAAAGCGCTGACGCCCGCGCTGGCCGCTATCAGCGATGGCGTCAGTTCGATGGCGCCTTGGTCAGCAATGCCGAATCGCGCTGGAACGTTGCGCGCGCCCCGGCCACGCAGGCCTTGCGTTCGGCGGCAGGCTGTTGCCGGCAGGCGTTTTGCGCTTCCTGCAGTGCCGCGCGCAGTTCCTTGCGTAGTGTTTGTTGCTCGGAATCGTTGCGGTACCAGCGTGCCGGGTCGCCGTTGGCAATTTCCTGGGCTTGTTGACGGGCAGCGACCTGGCTGACATTGGCGTCGCCGCCGGTAGCCGGTGTCTGTTGTGCAGCAGCGCTCAGGCAAGTAAGCGAGGTGGCAAGCGCAAGCAGGCAGGCGCTGGCGGAGCGAATGACATGGGCCATAATGGTCTCCAGATGCAGTGCGACAAATGGTGGTGCTAGGGAAGCACTGATTAATTCATGGAGGCGGACTTGGCGCGGAAAATAGCCACCCTGCGGCGTTGCAAATTCTCGCAATAGCCCGCTATTGCTGCGATTTGCGCCTTGCATGGTGGCTTTTTCCGCAGCCAATTCCATCCCCCAGAATAAATCAGTGCTTCCTAGCGGGCCGGATGCGTTGACGGGGGCACGCCCCATCCCCGCATCCGCTCGGGCAATGTCGGGTCAGCCCGTCGATCAGTAACGATAGACGCGACCGTCGACGATGCGCACGCGGTTGCCCACGCGCAGATCGTAGACGCTGTCCTGCATCACGGCGCGGTATTCGCCGTTATCCATACGGACATTGATCTGATACTGCTCAGGCCCCGGTGCATTGCGGTTCTTTTCAACATTGTTACCCAGTGCTGCACCCGCCACGCCGGCGGCGACGGTGGCTGCAGTGCGGCCGCTGCCGCTGCCGATCTGGTTGCCGGCCAGTGCACCGACGACACCGCCAAGGATGGCACCAGCGCCGCTGGTACGGTTTTCAGCCTGCGCGACCTGGATCGAATCGATCACGCCATAGCCGGCCGACGCGCTGCTGCTGGCATTGTTGTAGCCGCCGCCAAATGGCTGCTGACTATTGCTGGCGCAACCGGTGAGCAGGGCGCCAGTGGCAAGGACGACGGCGATAAGTTTACGGTTTGCATTCATATTTGTTCTCCTGACAAAAAGGTTTTGTTCAGAATAGTCACCCTGGGGGTAGGGGTCTGTGCGTTGCCGCACCCACCTTGTTTTGCTACAAGCGCCGTTTTCACCCAGCCAGCGCTGAATATGTCAGGCAATGTGCCTTGTTTGCGTGACAAGGGCCAACACTCTTCTTTTTATGTTCGGCAGCGTACAGAAGAGCGGGGTGGCGCATGTAAAGATAGCGCCAGTGTTGACAAATGGTGAACAAAAATAATGAAGAATTCGCACGTGATGTTTCTGATAGGTGTTGCCATGGCCTGGACTGTTCCGGCCCTGGCGCAACAATCAGGGCAGGATGCGAAGACCGCTTATCAATATGCCATGGACAGCGCCGAAGCCGGCTATGATGCCGCCAAGGCGCGGTGCGACAGCATGGCGGGTGTGCCGCACGAGATCTGTGTTGCTGATGCGCGCGCAGCACGGATCCGGGTCGAGGAAGAAGCCACGGCGGCCCACAAGAACACGCTGGCGGCTTATACCCAGGCACGCATGCGCATTGCCACCGCGTTCCATGAGCGTGACAAGACGCGCTGCGGTGCGTTGGTGGGCAATGAACGCGAAGTCTGCCTGGCTCAGGCCAAGGCGATACTGGTTGCGCTCCAGGCCGATGCCCGGGCCGACCGCAAGTCGATCGAAGCGCGACTGGATGCGAATGACGCCAAGATCGAAGCCGAATATCGCGTCGCACTGCAGAAGTGCGATGCCTTCGCCGGCGCCGTCAGGGACGGGTGCGTGAGCACCGCCCGGACGGCGTACGGCAAATAAACCTGCGGGCCGGCTTACCGGCGCCGCGTAATCCGCCCGCAAGGGTCAGTTTTAACATGATCATTATTAGGAGCCATCATGAAAATCGCTAAAAGCATCATTTCCGCTGCCATCTTCGCTACCGTCGCCATCACCGCTGTCGGTTGCTCGTCGACCAACAAGCAAGCCAGCACCGGCGAATACGTCGACGACGCAGTGATCACCACCAAGGTCAAGGCTGCCCTGATCAACGACCCCAACGTGAAAGCACGTGAAGTCAACGTCGAAACGTTCAAGGGCGACGTTCAGCTGTCGGGCTTTGTTGCTGATGCACGCGATGCACAGCGCGCTGTCGAGATCGCACGTGGCGTCAAAGGCGTCACCGCAGTCAAGAACGACATCCGCGTCAAGTAATAGTTGTATCGCCGGGGCGGCCCGGTCACTTGTTCAGGCACATATATGCAGCTAGCGCAATCTGATCCGGCCCTGCCGGCAACCCCGCCCCATACTGCCGCCCCGGGGGCTTTGCCCCCAAGCAGCAACGGTGACGCCCTCCATCCCGAGGTGCGTTCCACCGGCGATGATCTCGCGCTGCACATCGGTGCGCTGCGCGTACCATTGCACGTCAATGCCCGCGGCCTCGCGCTCGGCGTCCTCGCTACCATCGCTTTTGTCTTCGCGCTCCAATGGGCGCAAAAATTCTTCGTGCCGCTCCTGCTCGGCATTCTGATCGCCTATACCCTCAATCCTGTCGTACGCTGGCTCGAGCGCTGGCATATCCGCCGCATCGTCGGTGCCACGCTGGTCACGGTCGTGATCGTCGGCGCCATGGCTGGCACCGTCTACCGGCTGCAGGGAGAATTCTTCAATATCATCGACGATCTGCCGACGCTGACGTCGAAGGTCACGCGCATCCTGTCCAACACCACGGGCGAGAGATCGACGCTGCAGCAGATGCAGGCGGCGGCCGCCGAGATCGAACGTGCAGCCAGCAATGTGGGTTCGGATGCCCGCCGCGTCACCCAGCAGCGACGCCAGAATGCGGGCGATTCATCCTCGAGCTCGCCAATCCGCGTGATGGATTGGGTGCTGGCCGGCTCGATGAGCCTGGCCGCTTTCATGTCGCAGGCAACGATGGTGATTTTTCTCGTGTTCTTCCTGCTTCTGGCGGGAGACACGTTCAAGCGCAAGCTGGTCAAGCTCACCGGCCCCTCGCTGACCCGCAAGAAAGTCACGGTCCATATCCTGGACGACATTAACACCTCGATCCAGAGCTATATGTTCATGCTACTGGTAACCAATGTTCTGCTGGCGCTGCTGATGTGGGGTACGCTGCGCGCGATCGGTCTCGAAAACGCCGGCGCCTGGGCGGCATTTGCCGGCGTGGCGCACCTGATGCCGTACTTTGGTCCGCTCGTGATCACGGTCGCCACTGGCATGGCTGCGTTCCTGCAGTTCGAAACCGTGGGCATGGTGACGCTGGTCGCCGGCGCTTCGCTGGGCATCGCGACACTGGTCGGCATGGTCGTCGCAACCTGGATGACGGGCAAGATCGCGCGCATGAATCCGGCGGCAGTGTTCGTCAGCCTGCTGTTCTGGGGCTGGCTCTGGGGCGTCTGGGGCTTGCTCTTGGGGGTGCCGCTGGTGATGGTGCTCAAGGTCGTGGCCGAGCGCGTCGAAGGCATGGAAGTCGTGTCGGAACTGCTGGGAGAATAAGGTCGGCAGCCAGGCCGCCGACCCTGCTGTAGAACGTTATTCCGCCGCAGGTTTCGGGTCTACGCCCGTGACCGACTTTGGCTTGTTACGCAAACTACCCATCTGCAACGCATACTGGCGCGCGAATTCCGCGCCCAGGAAAAAGATCTGCGCCGAGTAATATACCCACAACAGCAACGCGATCAGCGAACCGGCTGCGCCAAAGCTGTCGGTGGTGCCGCTGTTGCCGATGTACAGGCCGATGCCGAATTTACCCAGCGTGAACATTGCCGCCGTGCCAAGCGCGCCGATGGCCACGTCTTTCCACGACAATTTCACGCGCGGCAGCAGCTTGTAAATCACGCCGAACAGGGTGGCGATGACCAGGAAGCCCAGTCCCGAGGCGATCCAGCCCATGACGATCGCGGCTTCTTGCCACATACCGCTGATAAATTTCTCAGCCACCGTGGTCGCGGCACTGATCACCAGCGACACCATCAGCAGGAAGCCCAGTACCAGGATCACGCCAAACGACAGCAGGCGCGTGCGGATCAGGTTCCATATGCCGCCATTCGGTGGCGGCGGCAGGTTCCAGATTTCATCCAGACTGTCTTTGAGTTCTGAAAACACGGTCGTCGCGCCGACGATCAGCAGCAGTGTGGCCACGATTGTGGCAAACATGCCGGTTTCCTTGTTTTGTGCACCTGCCAGAATCGCCTGGATCGTGTCAGCACCCTGGGCACCGACGAGGCCACGCAATTCATTGAGCAACTGCCCTTGGGCCGCTTCTGCACCGTAGAAAAAGCCGGCGACGGCAATCACGAGCACGAGGATCGGTGCCAGCGAAAACAGCGTATAGAACGCCAGCGCAGCGCCTTTGCTGGATGCACGGTGATCGATCCAGTCCATGACTGCAGCGCGCAGCACCTTGTAGATCTGGTGCGTGTACGGGAACCATTTATTTACTGCCATAACCGCTTCTCCAAAAGAAAAGGGGGCCGAAGCCCCCTCGATCTTGCATTGTCACCACCGGCATGCGGCAGTGACAGCTTCAGGTATTAACGCTGGACTGGGACTTCAACCGTGATCTGGTCGACTTCGACGCGACGGTTAGGTTCCAGGCAAGCGATCAGCTGAGCGCGGCCTTTCTGGTTGCACTCGACGACTGGGTTAGCTTCGCCCTTGCCGATAGCGCGCAGACGGTTGCCGTCGATACCCTTGCCGACCAGGTATTCACGCACGGCCATGGCGCGACGCTCCGACAGCTTCTGGTTGTAGCTTTCCGAACCCAGACGGTCG
The DNA here is from genome assembly GCF_039123635.1 of Massilia sp. MP_M2. NCBI lineage: Bacteria > Pseudomonadati > Pseudomonadota > Betaproteobacteria > Burkholderiales > Oxalobacteraceae > Massilia > Massilia sp. MP_M2. The sequence goes on along the minus strand of NZ_JBCHJF010000010.1, from coordinate 179,377 downwards.
GTGTAGCCGGTGATTTCAACGTTGGTGACGCTGGTGTCAGCTTGCAGGGCAGCAGCGATCTCGTCCAGCTTAGGCGCTGGGGTGATCACGACAGCCTTGTCGAAGGCGAACATCTTGGTCGCTTCGAGGGTGACTTTCTGGAAGCGTGGTGCTGGTGGTGGTGGTGGTGCGACTGGCTCAGGTGCTGGAGCTGGTGCTTCGACCACTGGTGCCGGTGCTGGCATTGGTGCTGCTGGTGGCGGGTTGAACGCGTAGTTCACGCCGACGGTCAGCATTTTGTTGTTGCTGCGCTTGAAGCCGAACAGTTCGTCATCACGCAGGAAGCCACGCACGGTGCGCAGGTCAGCTTGCAGCGACCATTGCGGGGTCAGGCTTGCCTGGAAACCGATACCAACGGTAGCGTACGGCGAGTTCTTCTCGACGTTGCGCAGTGGATTGTTGACCTTGTCGCGCTCAACACCCAGACCGAACAGGACGAATGGACGGAAACGCTCACGGCTCAGCATCAGCAGAGCGTCCGCGCCCAGCAGGGTCTGGCGGTATTCGCTGCGACCCTGTTCGAAGCGGGTCTGGCTCGCGCCGACCTGGATGTCCCAGTTCTGGCTGACCGCTTTACCGAACTTCAGGCCGCCACCCGTGTCGCGGTCATCAACGCCGAAGTCTGCATCTGGCTTAACGTGGTTCACGCTAGGCTGGATGTACCACGATGGGTTGATCTCTTGCGCGATGGTGGCGCCGGATGCGCACAGCAGTGCTGCAGCCAGAGCGATTTTCTTGGTGTTGTTCACAGGTAACTCCCGTTGGTTAAAATTGAATACGAAGCATGCGTCAGCAGCTAAGTTGGACAAAGCTTAACAGTGCTGGTTCAGAATCCTCGGTGCGCTACCGCACCTAAAGGAAAAACGCTGTGCGATTTTACAACAGTGGTCAAATTCGCACCTTTGTAAGGTGAAACGAACTGTAACGGCGCTGTCATGTCACGCAATAGAGGGTGCGCACGGCTGAATGTCATGTGGCCGTCATGCAGGTATAGTGTTGTTCGTGCAGATGACATGACGCCGCCACGTTGTCATGTTTTAGAGAGTTCACAAGATTACAACGTACCCCACCAGCAGCCCCAAAACAATGTGTTTGGTGCTCTGCACCATGGTGCTTTCAGGAATCTTGTCGAATGTTGGATGGCGCACAGACCATGGTGTCTGATGCAGGCAATCTTGAGGCTAGTTAAGCGGAACCGAGATGTTGTCAGGGTGTCACACGACACACAGCGATCCGGACCACACAGTCTCACTCTCTATTGGAGCTAATCAATATGCATGCAACGACACAGCACAACGCGGTACATAGCGAAACCGGCGCAGTGCACACCTCCGGCAATTCGGCGCTGATTGAACGCGTCCCACCACAGCCAACCGAGCGCGCACCGATTTCCCTGGCCCCGATCGAGCGCGTGCGTTCGACGTCCGCCACCCAGCGCCGCATTGAAAACATGCAAAAGCTGATCAATGAACTGTCGAGCCACGAAATGCTGGCCGATGAAATCGCCTGGTTCCTCAAGTTCTCGCCGTCCGGCGCCCGCAAGTACATCCGCGACCTGCGTGAAGCCGGCGTGATCGAACTGGCCCGCTACATCGAAGGCACCGCCACTTACCTGGGAAAGGCCGTGTACCAGATTTCGCCTGACCCGGATCGCGTCAAGGCGTTCCTGGCAGCGATCTGCCAGCCAAAGCGCGAAGGCGTGGCCCCACGCAAGGAGCGTCCAGGTCTGCGCGAGCAGAACATGGCCGGCAGCGGTCGTCATTTCCACATCCTGGCCGATGACACGCATTACGCGATCCGCGTCAATCGCAGCCCTGTGGCACGCGATCCACTCGTTGCAGCACTGTTCGGCCCGCCACCAGGCCAACCTGCAGTCAAGTAAGGCGCCGCAGTTGCGCCCCCGAGGCTGGTGCGGTCGAGACCCGCGCTGGCCACGGTCCTGACGAACGCTGTCGTCCTTTGCCGCGCATATTGCGCGGTTTTGTTTTTTGGGCCGTGTTTTTTGCGGGCGTATGTTGAAAACAAATCAATAGTCCTCACCTGACCTGCCATATCGCTGTCGTTGCGCGATGCACAATCAACCAGATAGGAGTATCGATGTTACCAAGTACCGAATCGCTGGAAGGCAAATCCGTACCAAAGGTGACGTTCAAGGCGCGCCCGGATGACCAGTGGCGTGATGTCACGTCAGATGAGCTTTTCAAGGGACGCACCGTGGTGGTGTTTTCGCTGCCGGGGGCCTTCACGCCAACCTGTTCCTCCACACACCTTCCACGTTACAACGAGCTGGCACCCGTGCTGCGCTCGCATGGCGTCGATGAAGTGTTGTGTATATCGGTCAATGACGCCTATGTCATGAACCAGTGGAAAGCAGGGCAGGATGCCGACAATATCACGGTCATCCCGGACGGCAATGGTGACTTCACGACCGGAATGGGCATGCTGGTCGACAAACGCGACCTTGGTTTCGGCAGCCGCTCGTGGCGCTATTCGATGCTCGTGCGCGATGGTGTGATCGACAAGATCTTCATCGAGGCCGACGAGGAAGGCGATCCATTCGAGGTCTCGGACGCCGACACGATGCCTGATTACGTTGCGCCGCAAGCCCAGGTGCCTGAGCCGGTCGTCCTGTTTTCGCGGCCCGGCTGCCTGCATTGCGCGCGCACGAAGCAGGCGTTACGTGATCACGACCTGCATTTCACCGAGATTGCCGAGGACCAGAAGATCAATTCCATCGTCTTGCGCGGCATTAGCGGCCGCATGACGTGGCCACAAGTGTTTGTCGGTGGTGAATTGATCGGCGGCGCCGATGATGTAGAGGCCTGGCTCGCTGAACGGACCTGATGATGGAAGCGCTTGTTCTCGGGTTGCTGGTCGTCGTCATCCTGGCCGCCTGGCTGGTGCCCAAGTGGCGCCTGCGCCGCGCCGTTTCACGGCCGCTGCCGCCGGCGCATGTCGCCATCCTGGCGCGCAATATCATGCAATACAAGGGCATGGATGACCTGCAGCGGCAACGGCTCGCGCGGATGGTCCAGCATTTTCTGCATCAAAAGAAGTTTGTCGGCTGCGCCGGGCTTGAGGTAACGGACGAAATACGCGTGACCATTGCCGGCCAGGCGTGTTTGCTCCTGTTGGGGCGGGTTGGTGAGAGCGCAACGCCGGTCAGTTATCCGACGCTCGAGATGATCCTGGTGTATCCGGGGGCGTTCATGGCGCCGCGCAAGCAGATCGATGCGTCCGGCGTGGTGACCGAAGAGCGGCAGGATTTGCTCGGCGAATCGTGGGGCGATGGGCGCGTGATCCTGTCGTGGGATCATGTGCGGCGCGGCGATACCGCCGATGCGCCCGGCCACAATGTCGTACTGCACGAATTTGCGCATCAGCTTGACAGCGAGTCCGGCGACACCAATGGCGCGCCATATCTGGGCAGCAGCGAGCGCTACCGTAGTTGGTCCAAGGTGCTGTCGCGCGATTACGCGAACCTGCGGCATGAGGCCATGTGGGGCACGCAGGGTGTGCTGGATCATTACGGTGCCACGAACCCCGCCGAATTTTTCGCGGTCGCCACGGAAAGCTTCTTCGAGCAACCGCACCAGCTGGCCGCGCGCCATCCCGCCTTGTACGATGAATTCCTCAAGTATTACAGGATCGATCCACGTCAATGGCAAAGTGCCCCACCGGTGCCGGACGAGGAACCGCCGCAGTACGGTGTGGTCTATGGGCAGTGGCGCTAAGCTGAGGTAAGTCTGCTGAAAATCTCGTCTGCCGGGGTGTGACAGGGTGCGTGCGGCGCCGTACAGATGGGTCGCGGTGGCAGGCGCATGCTGATCTCTCTATCCAGGAGAACTTGCTTATGTCTATGATCATCGCAGGGCGTTTCCAGCTTCAGGACGACGTCGACCGCGCGCGCAGTGCGCTGGTCGAGGCGGGCTTCGAAGCCGATCGCATCAGTGGCTTTTATCTGAGCCAGCCCGGACAGCACGATATGACACCCATCGGCGGCGACCATGTGCAGTCGCCCGGCGCAAAGGAGACCCCCGAGGGCGTTGTGCAGGGCATGGCAACGGGCGGCGCCGTTGGCGTGGCCGTTGGCGCGGCAACGTCGCCCTTGACCGGGCCGATCGGCCCGATCGTCGGCGGACTGGTGGGCGGGCATATCGGCTCGCTGTTCAGCTTTTCGAAGATGAAAGACCGGGGCGAACCGGAAGAGGGGGGCGAAAACGCAGTGGCACCACGCACGGCCGGCATGCTGGTGGCTGTCGCGTTGACCGACCCAGCGCTCCAGGAGCGCGCCGTCGATCTGCTGCGCCAGCTCGGTGCGCATCATATCGAGCGTGCGCAGGGCACTATCGTTGCCGGCGACTGGGCCGATTTCGATCCATCGAGCCGGCCTGACGTCATCGCCTGAGTGCGTGTTCGAGGTGGCGGTTTGTCGCTGGCCGCACCAGCTCGGCGCAGGGGGTCAGGCTTTGGGCGGCAGGCCTGGTTTGAGCGTTTTGAGCGTGGCGTTGTGAAGCTGTATCTTATCCAGCGCGGCGCCCACCTGCGAAAACTGACCGGTACCGATGCTGCCAACCAGTAGAAGAACGCCGCCAACGAGGCCGATGGCTTCACCGATGACACCAATACGCCGGATTTTTTCGGCCGCCTCGGTCGTGAGTGCCATCAAGCGATGTTGTGGTTGGGCCAGATCGTGGATGACGAATGTGGCTGCGTCAAGGTATAGCGCATGGGCGTGCTGGCGCAGCAAGAGCTCATCGTCCATCAATGCGCGGAGCATGACCTGCTGCGCATCCGGGATGGTGTGACCGTGATGGCTCGCGATCTCTTGCAAAATGCGTTCGTGCAGTCGATCCGCGAACCGGACCACGCTGTCGGCCAGGTCAATCACGTGTGGCATGCTCGAGAGCGCGTTGGCGTCAACGGCGCCAGCGATACCCAGATCGGCAGTGGCAGGCTGGTGCGCGGTAGACATTGCGCCGGTGGTCAAGCAGGTCACGGCCGACGCCGGTGGTGACGGTTCGTTCGGCAGCAGCGATGCCGCCTGCTGCCCTGGAGCAAGCGTGGTTGGCGTCTTGCTGACTTTGTCTGGCACCTGCCCGGGATGACCCTGTGAAGATGTTGCCATGATGTTCCCCCTTATTCGGCGCTGAGAGCGTCGCGGATTTTATTCAGGTCGCGAACATAGCCGGCCAGCATGCGGCGCGTTTCGTCGCTGCTCAGCTGCGACATGTTCTCGCGCATTTTCTGGTGGCCGAGCGCTACCTTGGTCAGGCCCTGCTGGGCGAGCTTGTAACGGCGGTCGATCAGCTTGTACTCGGCCGTTTTGTTCTGCAGGTGCACTTTCGCCAGCGTCAACAGCATGCGATCGGCATTACGGTTGGACATCGGGATTTCCGCATTAAAGAGGCCAAGTACGGTCTTCTGTTCATTCTCGTTGGCCTTTTCATAAATGCTGGTGAGGATGATCATGGCATCGATCAGCGCCTGCACATCGGCATTCCCATCACGCACCATCGTGTCGACGCTGCGATTCTGGTAGCGGGACGCGATCGCCCGCGTCAGCAGTCCGCTCAGCCCGGCATACGCCGCCACGTGCTGCTTCTTCAGCCCGGAATCCGCCATCGCATTGAGACCGCTCCCCAGGTCATCAATGCGCTCCGATAAATCGTAGCGGCCATCGCCAGCCAGCAAACTCAGCGTCTGCATATACAGCACGAGCGTTTTCTGAATTGCGACAAAATCATCAAATACCGCCCGCCGCCTGGCATCGGTCTCGCGTGCCAGGCGTTCGGCCTGCGGCGACAGGTACGGCAATTCCCGCTCATAGGTATCCCGATACCGCCGCGACAACTCTGCATACCCGCCCAGCCTGGCCGACGCATCCGCAAATTCCCTCACTTGACCCAAGCTGACCTGTTCCGGCGAAGTACATCCCGCCAACAACAGTCCCACCAGAATCCCCACACGCACCACCACTCTGCGCCCCATACCACCTCCCGAATCCAGAAAATCCCATTCTTCCCACCCCCGGCCATTCGACCTTGTCATTCCTCAATACCCACCCATTCACCGCCTCAAAATAAAAGTAGGGTCAGAGTCGAATTAAATGACAACTTTAAAAGTTATCAAAAAATTCGACTCTGACCCTACTTATTGTGTAATTGAATTTGAGGAAGTCGACGATGCAAGAATCCCCCGGCAAACTGATGCCGGGATGTTGCTCGATAATTTGACTCTGACCCTAATTGATTATCAAGTGAAAAACAGTTGTGCGGCCAAAAATAAGCGCTAACTTACGAAGCAATTTTTTTGTCGAAAACTGATTGCTGAAATAGCCGCAGTTTTAGAAGCTGGATGGCAATAAAAAATGAGGGTCAGAGTCGAATTAAATGACAACTTTTAAAGTTGTCAAACAATTCGACTCTGACCCTCATTATTGAGTAATAGCTTTAGTGCCATTCACCTCTGCGTTACATCGAATTAGCGAGCGTTGTGACAATCTTTCTCGATAATTCGACTCTGACCCTAATTGGATTAGCGGTCGCGGCGGGCGGCTGAGGCGGGGCGGGGGCCGCTGCGTTTTGCGGCTGCGGGGGCGCCGCCGGGGGTACGCGGCTTGTTGCCACCGCCGTTGCCGCCGCCGTTGCTGCGGCCACCGCCATTGCCGGGACGGCCGCCGCGGCCGGTGTGCCCCGGGGCGCCGCTGCGCAGCTGGATTGGTTGCGGCTTGGCGTTCATGTCGGGCTCGAAGCCTTCGATCACTTCACGCGGCAGCGTTTGCTTGATCAGCTTTTCGATGTCCTTGAGCATCTGGTGCTCGTCGACGCACACCAGCGACACCGCCTCACCCGTCGCGCCGGCACGGCCGGTACGGCCAATGCGGTGTACGTAGTCTTCCGGGATGTTCGGCAGGTCGTAGTTCACCACGTGTGGCAACTGGTCGATGTCGATGCCGCGCGCGGCGATGTCGGTGGCGACCAGCACCTGCAGGCTACCGTCCTTGAACTCGGCCAGCGCCTTGGTACGTGCCGACTGGCTCTTGTTGCCGTGGATGGCCATCGCGCCGATGCTGTCCTTGCCCAGTTGCTCGACCAGCTTGTTGGCGCCGTGCTTGGTGCGCATGAAGACCAGGACCTGCGTCCAGTTGTTGGACTTGATCAGGTGCGACAGCAGCGGGTGCTTCTTGTCGCGGTCGACCGGGTGGATCTTTTGCGCAATGACTTCGACGGTCGAGTTGCGACGCGCCACTTCGATCATCTGCGGATTGTTCAGCAGGCGATCGGCCAGCGTCTTGATCTCTTCCGAGAACGTGGCCGAGAACAGCAGGTTCTGGCGCTTGGCCGGCAGCAGCGCCAGCACTTTGCGGATGTCGTGGATGAAGCCCATGTCGAGCATGCGGTCAGCTTCGTCCAGGATCAGGATTTCCACTTTCGACAGGTCGACCGTGCCCTGGCCCGCATGGTCCAGCAGGCGGCCAGGCGTGGCGACGAGAATGTCGACGCCATGCTTGAGCAGCTTGATCTGTGGATTGATGCCGACGCCGCCGAAGATGACAGCGGAATTCAGGTTCGTGTACGCGCCATACAGGCGCACGCTTTCCTCGACCTGAGCCGCGAGTTCGCGGGTCGGGGTCAGGACCAGCGCACGAATCACGCGTGGCGAGGTCTTGTTTTTCTGCGCTGCGCCGATGGTGTCGTTCGACAGGCGATGCAGGATCGGCAGCGTGAAGCCGGCCGTCTTGCCGGTGCCGGTCTGGGCGCCGGCGAGCAGATCGCCGCCGTTGAGCACGGTGGGAATGGCCTGGCTCTGGATCGGGGTCGGGGCGGTATAGCCTTGTTCGGTTACCGCGCGCACGATCGCGTCAGAAAGACCAAGTGAAGAAAATGACATAGAGTTTTTCAGTAAAAAAGCGGCCCGTCGCCATGCATGGCGGCAGTCCTGGAATCGGATTGATCGATGCAGGCGCGCAAGCTAGCGGGCGCCCGGACGCTGCCGCACAGGCGGCTAGCAGGGATTATAGTGAAGTGTATTTCACTGTAGAAAGTATTTGATGCGGAACTCTGTAACGTTTTGTACAAAAGCACAGGCCACTGGCAAGCGCCGCCTGCGAGTGGCCTGACTGTTACAACGTGTATTTTACGCGAAAGGCGACAACAGCGGGACAAGCGCGCCAAAAACCTTCGGGCCGGCGGCGATGACGTCGCCCTTGTTCAGGTAATCGGACTCGCCGCTGAACTCACCGACGATGCCGCCAGCTTCCGTCACCAGGAGGGCGCCGGCCGCGATGTCCCAGATCTTGAGGTTCTTTTCAAAGAAGCCGTCGATGCGACCGGCAGCCACGTTGGCCAGCTCCAGTGCTGCCGAGCCACCGCTGCGCACGCCATGGCTGCGCGAGGCCACGACTTCGTACATGCGCAGGTATTCGGCCAGTGCACGTGGATCCGGACCGTGGCCCGACGACAGCAGGGCGCGGCCGATACGCTCGGTGCTGCGCACGCGGATACGCTTGTCGTTCAGATAGGCGCCGCCGCCCTTGGTGGCGGTAAACAGGTCGTTGCGGACCGGGTCATAGACCAGGCCGTTCGTGATCACGCCGCGCTGCTTGAGCGCGATCGAAATGCAATAGTTGGGATAGCCGTGCAGGAAGTTGGTGGTGCCATCGATCGGGTCGATGATCCACACGTTTTCACTCTCGTCGTTCAGATTGGCTGATGCACCGCTTTCCTCGGCCAGAATGGCATGGCCCGGATATGCCTTGAGCAGCGTTTCGATGATCTCGTGCTCCGCCGCCTGGTCGACGTCGGTGACGAAATCGTTGTGTTGCTTTTCCGAAACGACGATGCGGTCGATATCGAAGGACGCACGGTTGATGACGGTGGCTGCGCGGCGGGCGGCCTTGATGGCCGTGTTGAGCATTGGGTGCATGGAGGCTTTTTCCGTAAGAACGCGAACGCCCACTCACGCACCGATGGGGCGTCGTGAACGATCAGCTATTGAAGAGTGATTAAAGAGCAGGGTGGCGCCGGAACCCGTTACAATCCGGGGCTTTCCCCCGCTACCGTAAAACCGTCCGCAACACGCGATGGTCGCTATTGTAAATGAACCCGACCCAAACCGACACTTCTTCTTTCAGAGCGCCGCCGCTGTTCGGCCGTTTGCGTTTTGTCCTCGTCGAAACGAGCCGCGCCGGCAACATCGGCTCGGTCGCGCGCGCAATGAAGACGATGGGCTTTACCGATCTGGTGCTGGTCACGCCGAAGTGCGCCGATTTCGTCAGCGATCCGCAAGCCGTCGCCTTTGCCAGCGGCGCGGGCGACGTCCTGAACAATGCACGGGTCGTATCCGATATCGGCGCGGCGCTCGACGGCTGCAACTTCGCCGCTGCCGTCTCGGCCCGATTGCGTGAATTTTCGCCCCCCGTCTGGACGCCGCGCGCATTCGCCGAACACGCCGGCACGGCGCCCGAGCTGCGCGCTGCCATCGTGTTCGGTAACGAGCGCGTCGGACTGCCGAACGAGATTGTAGAGCGCTGCAATGTCTTGATCAACATCCCGGCCAACCCCGACTATTCGTCGCTCAACCTGTCGCAGGCGGCCCAGGTGCTGGCCTACGAGGCGCGCATGGCAGCCATGGCGTCCATGGGTGGCGTCCCGGATACGCGTGGCGTCGGCTTCCAGGGCGACACCGCCAGCGTGACCCAGATCGACGGCATGTACACGCACCTCGAGCAGGCACTGGTCGCCATCGGTTTTCTGAATGCCGACAACCCCAAAAAACTCATGCCGCGCATCAAACGGATGTTCGCGCGGGGTGGCCTGGAGCTCGAAGAAGTCAATATCCTGCGCGGCATCGCGCGCGCGATCCTGAAGGACACGCCACCCCGTTGATGGCGCCGCCGCCGCAAGCCTATACTCGCGTCATGGACACCAACCGCATCGATCCTGCCCCGCGCCGCGCCAGCCTTTCGCAGGCGGCGCCGGCATGAGTTCGCGCCTGCTGCTGCGCCTCGTCCTGCTCGTGCAGGTGCTGATCGCCTGTGCCATCGGCGCGGGCGCAGCGCGGGCCGGCGCCGGGCCGTGGCAAGCTGCCGCTATCGGCCTGGCGAGCGTGATGCTGGTGCGCCTGGCGATCAACGCGAACAATTTCGTGATGAGCTGGCGCGTGGCCAGTCCCACGCCGCCCGAGCACCAGCTCGGGGTGGTAGCCGCCTTGCGGATGTTCGGCGAAGAGTTCGGTGCCAGCATGCTGGCCAGCTCCTGGCACATGCCGCGCGCGCGGCCCTGTATGCGTATCCATCCCGGCTGCGCCACGCCGCCCGTCCTGTTGCTGCACGGTTACGGCTGCAACAGCGGCTACTGGGCGCACCTGACGCGGCGGCTCGAGGCGGCTGGCATCAGCCACGCCACGCTCGACCTGGAGCCGCTCACCGGCGACATCGACGGCTTCGCCGATGCGATCGAGCAGGGCGTGGCACGCTTGCGGCAACAGAGTGGCGCGCAGCAGGTGATCGTCGTCGCTCACAGCATGGGCGGCCTGGCGGCGCGCGCCTGGCTGCGCCGTCATGGGAGCGCGCATGCGGCGCACGTCATCACGCTTGGTACGCCGCACCACGGCACATGCCTGGCGGCGTTCGGGATCGGCATTAACGCGGCGCAGATGCGGCGGGGAGGGATCGATGGTCCTGCCTGCGCGTGGCTGAACGAACTCGCGGCACACGAAAACGCCGCCACGCGCGCGCGCATCACGTCGATCTACACGCATCACGACAATATCGTGGCGCCCCAGACATCGGGTCACCTGATTGGTGCGCGCAACGTCGAGATGGGCGGCGTCGGCCACGTTGCGCTGGGCCGCAACCGGCGCGTGCTGGCGCTGGTCATGGCCGAGATCGCGCGCGTGCAGACGGCCTGTCCCGCACTCCTTGTTGTGCACGGCGTTGCGTGAATCCACCCCGCGCCCGCGCGTGGTACAGTGATGTCAATAACGCATTCTTCGGAGCACCTAGTGGCGCGCATCCTGATCATCGAAGACAACCCGGCGAACATCGAACTGATGTCGTTCCTGCTCAGCGCATACGGTCACACGCCACTGAGCGCGGCCGATGGCCCCCGCGGTGTTGCCGCGGCGCGCAGCGAGCGCCCCGACCTGATCGCCTGTGACGTGAACCTGCCCGGCATGGACGGATTTGCCGTGCTGGCCGAACTCAAGGGCGACCCGGCGCTGGCCGCGGTGCCGATCCTGGCCGTGACCGCGCTGGCGATGGCCGGCGACCGTGAAAAATTGCTGGCTGCCGGCTTCGATGGCTACATCAGCAAGCCGATTGAACCCGAGAGCTTCGTGGCCGAGCTCGAAGCATTCCTCATCACCGCGCCGGCATCCGCAGCTGCGCCGGCGCCGTCTCCATCCCCGTCCCCGGCCCAGGCAACGGCGCCAACCGGGGCGGCATCAGCGCGGGACACCGGCGCGCGCACGCTGCTGCTGGTCGACGATGACCGCTTCATGCTGGGGGTGCTCAACGACATGCTGGTCGGCCAGCCGTACCGCGTGCTCAGCGCCTGCTCGGGCGAAGAAGCGCTTCAGGTGCTGTCGCACGAACCGGTCGAAGTCATTCTGTGCGACCAGGCCATGCCCGGCATGCGCGGCACCGAAGTGCTGGCCGAGGCGGCAGCGCGTTACCCCAACACGGTGCGCCTGATGCTGTCCGGCCAGCCCGACCTGACCGACATCGAAGCGGCCATCAGGAGCGGCGTGGCCGATGGCCATTACATCAAGCCGCTTGGCGCACGCGCGCTGCGCGAGCAGCTCGACGCAGCCTTCCGCCTGCAGAGCGCGCGGGGCATGGCGTAAGGCGATTCCCAGGCCAGTCATCCGGCAGTTTGCTCGATAGAACGACCGTTCGATGATATCCTTGCGGGTACACACACGAACAGCGGCCTACATGCAACAAAAAGCACCGCGCCGGACCCGTGAACGCATCCTCGAGCTCTCGCTCAGGTTGTTCAATGAGTTCGGCGAGCCCAATATCACGACCACCGTCATTGCCGAAGAGATGAATATCTCGCCCGGCAATCTGTACTATCATTTCCGCAACAAGGACGATATCGTCAACTCGATCTTCGTCCAGTTCGAGGCGGAGATCGAGCGCATCCTGACGGTGCCTGCCGGGCGCCGCTCGAACATGGAAGACGTGTGGCTGTATCTGCACCATATGTTCAAGCTGATCTGGCGCTACCGCTTCTTCTACCGCGACCTGAACGACCTGCTGTCGCGCAATCGCAAGCTCGAACTGCACTTCAAGGCGATCCACGCGCACAAGATCAAGGTCGCGCGCCAGCTGTGCGAAGACTTGCGCAGCGAAGGCTCGCTCGACGCGTCCGACCAGCAGATCGGTGCCATGGCCACCAATATGGTGGTGGTGGCCACCTATTGGCTTTCGTTCGAATACGTGCGCAACCCACGCAAATACAGCGAGCAGCAGGCCATTGCCGATGCGCTGGCGCGCGGCTGCTACCAGGTGCTGTCGATGGTCGGCCCCTACCTCAATGGCGAGACGCGCGTGCTGTTCGAGAAGCTCTCTGACGACTATCTTAAAAAACTGTCGGCCGACGCCCGGCCTGGCGCTGATTTCCTTTGAAAATGCCTACGATGAAAACCCTTGCTGTCTACTGCGGCGCCGCGCGCGGCGTCAACCCGGTCCACGCCGATGCTGCGCGCCTGCTGGCGCGCGCGATGGTCGACCACAATATCAGCCTCGTGTATGGCGGCGGCAAGGTCGGCCTGATGGGCGTGATCGCCGACGAAGTGCTGCGCCTGGGCGGCGAAGCCACCGGCGTCATCCCGCGCGCGCTGGTCGAGCGCGAAGTGGGCCACGCGGGCCTCACGCGTCTGTTCGTCGTCAAGGACATGCACGAGCGCAAAGCGATGATGGCCGATCTGTCCGAAGGCTTCATCGCCATGCCGGGCGGGATGGGCACGCTCGAAGAACTGTTCGAAATGGTGACCTGGGCCCAGCTGGGCATCCACGCCAAGCCGATCGGCCTGTTGAACGTGAACGGCTTCTACGACGGCCTGCGTGCCTTCGTGGGCCACCAGGTGGCCGAAGGGTTCGTGCGGCCCGAACACGAACACCTGATGATCGCCGACAGCGATCCCGACCTGCTGATCCAGCGCCTGCGCGCAGCCGCTCCCGTTGTGCTGGCGTCAAGCCTGCCAGCGGCCGCGGCCGACGAATTGAAAGGCTAGCGCTAAGAGGCTACGCCACTTCGATCCGGTCGCGTCCCGCCGCCTTGGCCCGGTACAGGGCCTTGTCCGCGCGGTTGATCGCCTCCATGAATGGTTCGCCATCGCGGCGTTCGGCCAGACCGGCCGAAAAGCTGATCGGCCGCGCCGGATCCATCCCGTCGATCTGCAGCGCGCGCACGCGCGCGACGATGCGCTCGAGTACCTGGCGCGCCGCCTGCGCCGTGGCGTCCGGCAGCAGGAGCAGGAATTCTTCGCCGCCCCAGCGCGCCAGCGTGTCGTGTTCGCGCAGCGCGCCATGCGCCGCGCCGGCAAACCCGCGCAGTACGGCGTCGCCCACCGCGTGGCCATATTGGTCGTTGACCTGCTTGAACAGGTCGAGGTCGAGCAGCGCCACGCAGCTGGTCGTGGGCACCGAGCGCCGTTCTTCGGCGCCCAACAACGCGTTCATGTGGCGACGATTCGCCAGCGACGTCAATTCGTCGACCGTGGCAAGCAGCCGGATGGTGTCGAGCGCTGCCAGCAGCTCCTGACGGCTGGCTTTCATGCGCCGGCGCAACTTGGTCATTTCGCTGGTCAGCAGCGTGGTCGCCAGCAAGGCGGCAGCCAGGTAGCAGAAGCTCATCGCTTCAACAGCGGGCGGGTAGCGCATGGGATCGCTGGCCTGCAAATACCACATGATGCCGGCCATGCCGGCCAGTGCGGCGCCGGCCAGCAGCAGCGCCCGGCGCGGGTGCATGGCGAACGTACAGAAGGCGATCGCCACCACCAGCATGCTCAACAGCGAGGCGCGCAGCGGGCCGGCGATCGCATAGCCCGCGATGACGCAGCCGATCGCGAACAGCGATTGCAGCGCGGCGAGCATGTCGGGCGTGATCTGTAGCCGCTTGCTGAAGCGGATCAGGGCATAGAACGCGAGCGTGCCGCAGGCGGCGACGATGCTCAGCACCAGCGCCGGGCCGCGCGGCGTGTAGCCAGCCCCGACCTGCGCCGCCAGCAGGCCCATGGTGGCCACGTACAGCATCGCGGTGGCGAACCAGTAGTTGCGCATGCGGCGCTGCATGAGCGCGTCCTGGGGCAGTGCAGCGCTCGTGCTGGCGTTACTGGATGCAGCGTGCATGTGCGTCTCCTGCGCCGCCTGCGAGCAGGCGTGCGATGTCGCCGGCCGGGAGTGGACGGCTGAACAGGTAACCCTGCATTTCGTCGCAGTCGTTGGCACGCAGGAAGTCGCGTTGCTGCTCGGTCTCGACGCCTTCGGCGATCACGCGCAGGTCGAGCATGTGGCCCAACGAAATCACGGCCATCGCGATCGCCTGGTCGTCGGGCGAGTCGGCCAGGTCGGCAACGAACGACTTGTCGATCTTGAGGCGGCTGATCGGGAACGACTTCAGCGCCGACAGACTCGAGTAACCGGTGCCGAAGTCGTCGATCGACAGCGCCACGCCCATCGCTTCGAGCTCGCGCATCTTGTCGACCGAGCGACCAAGGTCGCGCATGATCAGGCTTTCGGTCACTTCGACCTCGAGGCCATTGGCCGGCAGGCCGCTGGTGCGCAGGGCGTCGGCAACGCGCTCGACAAGGCGCTTGTCTTCGAACTGGCGCGCCGAGACATTGACCGACACGCTCACTGGCGGCAGACCATCGGTGCGCCATTGCTGGGCCTGGGCACAGGCGGTGCGCAGCACCCAGTCGCCGATCGGCACGATCAGGCCACTTTCTTCGGCCAGGCCGATGAAGCGCAGCGGCGAGACCAGGCCCTGCTCCGGATGGTGCCAGCGAATCAGCGCCTCGACGCCGAACAGGCAATTCGTGCGCAGGTCGATCTTCGGCTGGTACAGCAGCTGGAACTGGCAGGGGCCCGGATAGTCTTCGGCGCAGGTGTCGATCGCTGCGCGCAGGCCTTCGAGCAGCACGAGTTTTTCGTCGACGCTCTCGTTCATTTCGCTGACGTAGTACTGCACGTTATTGCTGCCCAATTCCTTGGCGCGGTACATGGCCACGTCGGCGTGCATCATGAGGGCATTGGCGCTGACGCCGTCGCGCGGGTAGAACGTCACGCCGATGCTGCAGCTGACCTGGACTTCCTGGCCCTCGACCAGCACCGGCTCGGTGACGGCTTCGCGCACCCGCTCGAGAAGCGGGGCGATCGCCATCGGATCGCCCGCCAGTTCCGGCAGCAGGATCACGAATTCGTCACCGCCAAAGCGCGCCAGCGTGTCGTCGCGCCGCAGGCAGCGGTGCATGCGCGCGCCGACCACCTTGAGCAGTTCGTCGCCGGCGTTGTGGCCCAGCGTGTCGTTGACCAGCTTGAAGCCATCGAGGTCGATGAACGCCAGGCCGACCGCGCGGCCCGCTTCGGCGGCGGTGACGATCGCCTTGCCCAGGCGCTCGCGCAGCAGGCTGCGGTTGGGCAGGCCGGTCAGGTCGTCGTGGTGCGCCAGATGACGGATGCGCTGCTCGCCGACCTTGCGCTCGGTGATGTCGCGCACGATCACCACCACGCCGCCCTCGACGGCCACCGCCTGGCGATGCAGCCAGACACCGGGCTGGGGCATGGTCTGCGCCTGCCATTCCGTCTCGCGCGCAATGCCGTCGCGCGCCACTGCCGCCAGGTCGTCGAATATGGATTGGCTGATCGATGGTGGCAACAGGCCCGAGATCGGCTTGGCGGCCATCTGCTGCTTGGACAGGCTGGTGAAGCGCTCGGCGCGGCTGTTGGTGGTGGCAACCATAAAATCGCGCACTTCGCCGCGCGGACCGAACACGGTGCGCAGCACGAAGAAGGCATCCGGGCTGGCTTCGGACGCAGCAGCGTAGGTTTCCTGCGCCAGCCGTTCGCGCCGACGCGCCTTGGCCAGCTGCCATGACCATGCGCTGACCAGGATCACGACGGCAATCAACAGCGCACTGGCCGCACCCGCACCAAGCAGCCAGGCGCGCCGTCCCTGGTAGAACTCGGCCATCTGCTCTGCTTCGGACAGGCCGGCCACCGCGACCAGCGGGAAACTGCTCATCGGACGGCTGGCGACCGAGCGCACCACAGCCTTGAGCACGGGGGCGCCGCGCGCGGTCGTGCCGGCCGCCACACCGCCATGTGCGCCCAGCGCAAAGCGCTGGCCCCACGACACCGTTTCGCCCACGCGCAACGCGCGCAGCACGCCATCGGTGCCTGCCATGCCGAGCAGGCCGCGATCGCCCTGGCGCGAGCGTTCGTAGCCGCTGGTGAAATAGGCCGGATCGAGCGCGACGACTGCCACGCCGGAGAAGCGCCCGGCCGCATCGTTGATGCGGCGCGAAAAGTGGACGGTCGGTTCTTGCGCACCCTCGCCCTGGCTCGTCAGGCTGACGAATGGGACGTCGTCGCGGGTCTGGCGATGAAATTCGAACCACGCCGTGCGTGCCAGGTCGCGCTGCGTCGATGCGGGATTGCTGGCGACAATGCGCCCGCTGGCGTCGCTGATCTCGACCTGGAACACGAGGCCGGGCGGCAGCAGACCCTTGGCTGCGAGCGCGGGCAGGGCGCCGGTCGGACCATTCTGCTCGACCGCGTACTTCAGAACGCGCAGGGTCTGGTCGATCGCGCTCAGGCTGCGCGCCAGTTGTGCTTCATAGGTGTCGAGCAATTCCTGGGTGGCGTCGCGCGTGGCCAAGACGGCGGCGCGGCGCTCGGATTCGATCACATGCAATGTGCCGAACCACATGGCGCCCAGCAGCGCCAGCGCGAACAGCGGCAGCGAGATGTGCGTCTCGAGCGCCAGGCCAAGCCAGCGCGCGCGCAGGCCGCGCATGCCCGGTGCGCCCGCCGACGGCTCGCCGCCGGTAGCGGAGCCCGGACCGGTGGGACGCGCGAGCATGTTCATGGCGTGCTCACTGCAGCACCAGCACCGGGCGCACCGACGGATCGAGCGCGGCGCGCTCGATGTAGCCGATCATCGACGGATTGTCGGCCACCATGCGGCGCACGGCAGTGTCGCTCGCAGCTTCGCGCGGCGGCTGGCCGCGGCCGGTGAACACCATCTTGGACCAGTGCGCCTTGAGCAGCGCCGGGGTCTTGCCGGTGAGCTGGAGATAGAACAGGTCGCGCTGCGCTGCGCCCAGTCCCTGGTCGATGGCAACGGCGGCGGCGCCATCCGGGAAGCGGCCCGTCTGGCCGAGGAAGATGGCGCTGACCTGCTCGGTGTTGAGAACAGGGTTCGGGTTACGGCTCGAGACGATGACGACCAGTTCGGCCGACGCGCTCGTGGCGACAAAGCACAGCGTGCACAGGGCCAGCATGTGGCGGGCATAGGTACCGAGGCGTGTTTTCATCGGTGTCAAAAGACAAAGTCCAGCGCAATGCTGGTCACGTTCGTCGTGCGATCCGAACGAAACGCAGGCGTGGAATTGATCAGGGTGCCGCGTGAGCCGCCGCGCGGCCGCACGCTCTCGAACTGCAGCTTGAGCGCCAGGTCGGCGGCGACGTCCCAGCGTACGCCGGTGCTCCAGGTGGTCTGGATCGGAATCGCCGCCAGCAGCATGTTCAGTGCGCCATTGATCCGGGCGGCGCGGGCGGCGAGGGGCGCGGGCAAGCCTTCCAGCGGCAGGCCGGGGTCGGATGTCGGTACGTCGGCGCGGATCTGCGCATAGCCGACATAGGGCGTGAATGCGCCCTGGCGCCAGCCGGCGCCGACATACACCGCAGTGGCGCCGCCGAGCAGGGAGTCGGTGCGCGTGCGCCCCGCTTCGGCGGTGACGAACCAGGTGCCGGGATCGTAGCTGGCGCCGGCGCTGATCATCGTCACCCGTTTGTCGACGATGGCGTAGCGCTCGGCCAGCATCTGGCCGCGGGGGCCGAACATGCGCAAGCCTGCGAACAGGTCGGCGGCGATGGCCGTGCTCAGACGTGCGCGCGCCGCCGACAGGCGCACGGTCAGGGGGCCGGAGTCGATGCTGTGCGACAGGCCCAGAATATTCTGGGCGTCGATTTGCAGGCCATAGCCCAGATCCTGGTCGGTACTGCCCGAAAAGACCTGGGTGGCGTGGCGCATGGCGCCCGCATTCCAGCGCCAGGTCGCGTCGACCCCGTCGCTGCTTGAAATCGGCAATGCGCCATAGACTTCGACCGGCGTACGCACCCATGGAATGGTATAGCCGACCTTGCGTGATTCGGCGCCGAGAAACACCGGCAGTGCGATGCGGCCGACGCGCACGGCGAGATCGGGCGTCAGCTGGTACTTGATATTGGCCCACTCGATCCGCGGATGATAACTGCGGTCGAAGCGCTGCTCAGTAATCACCTGCAGCACACCCGACCACGCGCCCTGGCCCACGTCGAGCTGGGCGCCGAGGCGGCTGTCGACGTCCGGGCTCCATGAGCCGGACGCGCCGGCGCCACTGGCGCGCAGGATGGACGAGCTGAAATCGGCATCGCGGCGGTTCGAATGGACAACGCCGAGCGTGCCGAAGCCGGACAGGTTCCACGTGGGACCTGCGACGGTCTCGGGCGCCGGGTCGGCTGCCTGTGCCTCTACCTGTGTCTGCGCCTGTGCCTGCAGGGGCGTGCAGGCGAGCACACAAGTGGCGAATGCGGCAGGCAATAGCTTGCCGGGAAAATAGTGCGAAGGCATGTGATGTGATGTTGGCGCCATGGGCCTGTGTGGTGTCGGGTGACACCGGGCCAGAACCAGACGACTCTAGCGAAGCGTCCTGGCAAAGTCGAGCGGAGCGCGACAGGACAAGCGATTGACGGTGATTTTCGTTGCGCATGCGCAACGATAGTTGCGAATGGTAACATCAACGTGGAAGCGGCGCTGGTTCGGCGTTCCACAGGCGTGCGCCCGCCAGATCGAGCCAGGTCAGGTACAGCCGCACGTCGAACTCCAGCTGATGATAGGCCGGCTCCATCCAGCAGCACAGCTTGTAGAACGCCTTGTCGTGTTCTTTTTCTTTCAGGTGCGCCAGCTCGTGCACGGCGATCATGCGCAGAAATGGCAGTGGCGCATCGCGAAACAGGCTGGCGATCCGAATCTCGTGCTTGGCCTTGAGGCGGCCGCCCTGAACGCGCGAGATGGCTGTGTGCAGGCCGAGCGCATGCTGGACCACCTGGATCTTGCTGTCGAAGGCGACTTTTGACACCGGCGCGGCCTGGCGCAGGTAGTCGTCCTTCAGGTCCTGGACGTAGTCGTACAGGGCGCGGTCGGTACGGATGCCGTGCGGCGCCGGATAGCGCTGGCGCAGCGTGTCGCCAAGACGGTCTTGCGCGATCAGGCCGCTGACCTGGGTGCGCAGTTGTTCGGGGTAGGCGGTCAGGTATTTCAGGGTGTGCATAAGCCGGGCAATGTACCACAGGGGCTGGCGCCGTGCCTGGATGGTGGGCCAGTGTCACGGCCACGGCCCGGGGATGATGCGTCGCTAGGAGCCGGCCGAAACGCGACGCAGGTGGCACCGCGGTAAAGCGTCGTTCCCGCACCGGCGGGGAACGACGCTGACAGGGCTAAGTGTCCTTGCTGCTCTGGCGATTGCCTTTGTCGGCCATTGCCGCAGCTGCCGCGCGCTGCGCCGACTGCCGGCTTTCGCCCCCCTTGCGGCCGATATCGGCCATGTGCGCGCGATTGCAGCTGACGGCTTCGCCGCCTTTCTGACCGGCGCGGCGCGCTTCTTCGGAATCGAATTCGTGCGCCGTGCCTTTTTGATGTGCTGCCTGGCCGCCCTTGCTGGCGATCTCACGTTGCTGGTTCTGGTCCATCGCCGCGAAACCACGCTTGGCCGGTGGCCCGCTCTTCTGGGCACTGCTGGTACCCGTACCTTTGCTGCCGTTCTCTTTGCTCGCCATGTCGATCTCCTTGTACCCTTGGGCTGTCAGTGGAAGAAGTCGTGCCCGAATGCCACGAGCGCACACAGGTTACGCTCTCGTGTTTAGAGAAACGTGGTGAGCGTAAGTTCCGCCGTTTTCACGCCAGGGCGGGATGGGAGACAGTGTTGCTGCGACTAGGCGTCGGCCACCTTCAATACCAGCTTGCCCAGATTGCGGCCTTCGAACAGCATCAAGAGCGTCTGCGGGAATTGCTCGAAACCGTCGACCACGTGCTCGTGGCTGGCGATCTCGCCGGCCGCCAGCCATGCGCCCAGTTCGGCCACGGCTTCCGGATAGCGCGCCGCGTAGTCGAATACCACCATGCCCTCCATCCGCGCGCGGTTCACCAGCAGCGCCAGGTAGTTCGCCGGCCCCTTGACCGGCGCCGTGACGTTGTATTGCGAGATCGCCCCGCAGATCACGATCCGGGCCTTCAGGTTGATGCGCGTGAGGACCGCGTCGAGGATCTCGCCGCCGACATTGTCGAAATAGACGTCGACGCCTTGCGGACAATGCTGCTTGAGCGCCGCGTGCAGGCCGCCCGCCTTGTAGTCGATGCAGCCATCAAAACCCAGTTGCTCGACGACGAAGCGGCATTTCTCGGGGCCGCCCGCAATACCCACCACGCGGCACCCCATGCGCTTGGCGACCTGGCCCACGGTCATGCCGACGGCGCCGGCCGCGCCCGAGACCACGACCGTGTCGCCGGCCTTGGCCTGACCCACCTCGCGCAGGCCGAAGTAGGCCGTCATGCCCGGCATGCCCAGCAGGTTCAGCCACGCGGTAAGGTTACCGATGCGCGGATCGATCTTGTTGAAGCTGGCGCCCTTGTCGTCGGCGGGGCCGCACCAGTAGCGCTGCACGCCGGTGCCGCCGGCGACATGGTCGCCCACCGCGAAACGGGGCGAGCGCGATGCCACCACGACGCCCAGCCCACCGGCGCGCATGACTTCGCCGATGGCGACCGGCCGGATATACGATTTTCCTTCGTTCATCCAGCCACGCATGGCCGGGTCGAGCGACAGGTACAGAACCTTGACCACGATCTCGCCCTCGCCAGGTGCCGCCACCGCCTGTTCGTGCAATTGCCAGTCGTGGGGCTGCGGCAGTCCGACCGGGCGGGCTGCGAGCAGGAATTGCTGGTTCGGTGGAAAGGTATCGGTCATGCGGGTCTCCTGGTCAGGGTTGGATGATCTGTGCCGGAAGTCTAACCCGCGCCGCCGCCCGGCGCGCGCCGCGCATGCGACAATAGCGGGCTCAAGAGTCCGACCACCGATCAATCCGTTCAAAGCACCGCACCAATGGCTATCAAAGCGACCATCTACAAGGCCGACCTGTCGATTGCAGACATGGACCGCAACTATTACCACGAACACAGCCTGACGATTGCCCGGCATCCGTCCGAGACCGACGAGCGCGTGATGATCCGCGTGCTGGCCTACGCGCTGCACGCCGATCCGGCGCTGGCGTTCACCAAAGACCTGTTCGACGTCGACGAGCCGGCGCTGTGGCTCAAGGACCTGACCGGCGCCATCGACCTGTGGATCGAAGTGGGCCATCCTGATGAAAAGCGCCTGCTGAAAGCGGCTGGCCGCGCCGAGAAAGTGATCGTCTACAGCTACAGCGCGACGAGCAGCATCTGGTTCAAGGGCATCGCCAACAAGATCGAGCGCGCGAAAAACGTCAGCGTGATCAACATCCCGTCCGACATCAGTGCCCAGCTCGAGAAGATGGCGTCACGCTCGATGGCGCTGCAGTGCACGATCCAGGATGGCCAGGTGTGGCTGACCGACGGCACCGACACCGTGCTGGTCGAGCGTGAAGCGTTGCGCGGCGCGGTGTAAGATTGTATTTTTCACTGACTTTCATTTGCCAAGGATTACTATGACCCGTCACCTGATCGCCGCGCTTGCCGCGGGCCTGTTTTCCGTCTCCGCGCTGGCCCAGGTCACCGTCACCGAGCCCTGGGTGCGCGCCACCGTGCCGGCCCAGAAAAGCACGGGCGCCTTCATGCAGCTGCAATCGGCCACGCCCGCGCGCCTGCTCGAAGTGCGCACACCGGCGGCCGGTCGCGCCGAGATCCACGAGATGGCCATGGAAGGCCAGGTAATGCGCATGCGCCAGGTGAAGGGCATCGACCTGCCGGCCGGCAAACCGGTCGTGCTGGCCTCGGGCGGCTACCACGTGATGCTGCTGGACCTGAAGCGCCAGCTGAAAGAAGGCGAGAACGTCGAGCTGACCCTGGTGGTGCAGGACGCCGGCGCCAAGCGCCAGGAAGTGAAAGTGACGCTGCCGGTCATGCCGCTGACGCACAGCGGCAAGCCAGCAGCGCAGGATGCGCACGGTGCGCATGCCGGCCACTCGGCGCACTGAGCGCAGCCGGCGATTTCACACCATCAGCGCGGCGCATTCCCGATGCGCCGCACTTCTCCCGAACCTGCCACGCTGCGGCTGACCTTCGGGTCACCGTAATAGCCGACGTCGCCCGACCCGGCGATGCTCGCGCGCAGGTCGTTCTTTGCCCACACCGTGACATCGCCGGAGCCGGCCACGCTGACGCGCGCGTTATCGGCGGCGATCTTGCCCAGGTCGACATTGCCCGAACCACCGATCGACACTGACAGTTCGCGTACCGCGCCGCCATCGGCGCGCAGGTCGCCGCTGCCGGCCACGCTGGCTGCAACCGTCTCGGCCTCCAGTCGCCCGATCTGGATCTTGCCTGACCCGCCGACGTCCACGTCCAGGCGCTTGGCGCGCAGGACATCCGCATCGATGGTGCCCGAGCCGCCCAGTGACAGGCGCTCGATCTGGCGCGCCGTCACGACGATCTTCAGATTGCGGGTGCGCAGGTTCAGCATGCGCTTGGCGGGGCGGATGCGCAGCATGCCGTCTTCGACGCGCGTCTCGACCAGAGCTTGCAGGTTGTCATCGGTTTCGACCGTGACACTGTCGACGCTGCCACTACGCAGTTCCAGTCGGCCTGGCAGGCCCAGCGCGATGCCATTGAACGAGCCGACCTGGCGCACCTGGCGCGTGACGCTGCCGTTGCCTTCGACTTGTTCGCCGCCAAATGGCCAGGCCATGGCCGCCGGGGGCGCCACGGTGCAGGCGAGGACGGCGCCGAGCATCAGGGCGCGCAGGGCAGGGTGGAAATAGGGGTTATGCGACATGGCGGGGCTCCTTGAAAGTCGGTGGGAATGCTGCACATCCTGGCAGGGCGGGCCTGTGGCGCCGAGCCGTTTGCGACAGACTGCGCGCGGCGTGGTGTGAAATGCAACTGTGCGGATTGAGCCGCATGATCCGAACAACCTGACGCACAAGCGCCAGATGCACTAAACTAGTGCGCTTTTTGCAACGGAGTAGTGCGATGAACGTGATTTTATTGGCGATGGCATTCTGTGTCGGCATGGCCATGTCGGTGCAGGCGGCAGTCAATAGCCAGTTGGCCCATTCGATCGGTGCCAATTCGGTGATGGCGGCGCTGGTGTCGTTCAGCTGCGGCACGGCGGTGTTGCTGGCAGTCGCGCTGGCCAAGAGCGGCGTCGGTGGCCTGGGCGCGACGCTGGCGGCCTTGCCGTCGCAGCCTGCATGGAAGTTCCTGGGCGGTTTTCTGGGCGCGGCGTTCGTGTTCGGGACCGTGTTTCTGGCACCGCGCATCGGGCTTCTCAGCCTGATCGTGCTGGTGATTGCCGGTCAGCTGCTTAGCTCGATGGCAATCGATCACTTTGGCCTGATCAATATGGCGACGCGCAAGGTGTCCGGTGTGCGTATCTTCGGCGCGCTGGTGGTGGTGGCCGGGGTGACGATCACGGTGTTCGGCGAGCGCATTGTTGCAAGCATGTCACGCTGAAGATTTTTTTCTTTCCTGCAATATTCCGGTTCTATAATGGTCGACACTTGATCTTTTACCAGCATCGGCCAGATGGAACATCACCAGTCCTCGCAGATTCCCACCCTGTCGTATATCGAGAACGAAGACCACCCGGTGTTCGAAACGCTGGTCCAGCAGATCCTGCATCTGCTGAACTCGAAGCTGGTGTTTTCGGACATCATCATCCACCAGAACAGTCCGCTGATGCTGCGCCAGCCGAAGGGCCTGGTGGCGGTGACCGATTCGCCGATCACGAAAGAAGAGCTGGAAGAATTCTTCGACGTGATCGAGCCGAACTGGCAGCAAAGGATCGCCTCGCGCGCGTTCGACCGTTCCATCGACCTGCACACGGCGCGCATCCGCGCCAACTGCTTTCGCTTCCAGGGCGGCAAGCGGATCGGCTGCGTGATCCGCCGCTTCCCGAAAGAGCCGATCCCGCTGGCTGACCTGGGTCTGTGGGACGACGAGCGCGAGTTCGCCCGCCTGACCAGCGGCCTGGTCCTGATCATCGGTGACACCTGCCAGGGCAAGTCGACGACGATCGCGTCGATCCTCGACGAGATCAACCGTCACCGCTCGGGCCACATCATCACCATCGAAGACCCGGTCGAAACCCTGATTCCGCAGCGCCGCTGCATCATCACGCAGCGCGAAGTGGGCGAGGATGGCGACGTCGACAGCTACTACCTGGGCGCCCTCGACGCGCTGCGCGAGCGGCCGGACGTGATCGTCATCGGCGAGATCCGCGACGCCCAGACGGCCCAGGAAGCGCTGGCGCTGGCCGAATCCGGCCCGCTGGTGCTGGCGTCGCTGCATGCGCGCTCGACCGAGCTGGGCCTGCAAAAGATGCTGCGCCTGCTGGGCAATACCGACGCCCAGGCGCAAGCGCTTGCCCACGCGCTGCGCGGCGTGCTGTGCCAGGCGTTGCTGCCATCGGTCGAGGGTAACCGCTATCACCTCGCCACCGAATGCCTGACGCCGAGTCCGGCGGTCGTGCGCATGCTCGAATCAGGGGACCTGGGCAGCATCCGCGCGCACATGAATCGTGGCATCGATGCCGGTTGCCACACGATGAATGCGTCGCTCGAAGGCTTGCTGGCCTCGCACAAAGTGCGCGTCGAGGATGCGCGCAATGCCACCACCGATCGGGTGGCGTTTGCCGATATGGTGTGAGTCCTTGGCGACTCAGTCGAGCGACACCGCCCGATAGCGGTTCACCTCGGTCGCCGTGACCGGCGCGCCGGTATTGCCCCAGCTGGCCCGGATCCAGGTCAGCACGGCCGCGACCTGCGCGTCATTCAGTTCATGCCCGAACGGCGGCATCCCGTATGGCCGTGGATTGCCGCGCGTGCCGGGCGGGAAGCCGCCGTTGACCGTCAGCCGGATGGCGTTCACGGCCGGCGTCATCAATACGGCGCGGTTACCTGCCAGCGGCGGGTAGGCCGGCGTTCTTCCCTTGCCATCGTCGCCATGACACGCCGCGCACTGCGCCGCGTAGATCCGGCCGCCTTCAGCCAGCACCTGTTCAGCGGCCGTCATCGACGCCGGCGCCGGTGCCGGCTGCGCACTCGCGGGCGTGGCGGCAAGCGTCTTCAGATAGCCCGCCATCGCGCCCAGATCGTCCGGCGTCAGGTACTGCAGGCTGCGCGCCACCACTTCGGCCATCGGGCCAGTCGCCGCGCCGCGTGGCGAGATGCCGGTGCCCAGCAGCGCCACGATATGCGCGTCGCTCCAGTCCCCAAGGCCCGCCTCGCGGTTGGCGGTCAGCGACGGCGCATACCAGCCAAGGGTCGGGATCATGCCGCCGCCCAGCGTCCCATCGGTTGCACCCAGGCCGTTGCGCGCGCTGTGGCAGGCGCTGCAATGACCCAGTCCTTCGACCAGGTAGGCGCCCCGGTTCCAGCTGGCGCTGCGCGCCGGTTGCGGGGCATGGACAGCGGGCCGGAAGTACAGCAGGCGCCAGCCGGCCAGCAATGCCTGCTGGTCGTACGGGAAGCGGACCGCATGCGGGCGGTTCGCCTGGCGCTGCGGGGGCAGGCTGCGAAAGTACGCATACAGCGCATCCGCATCGGGACGCGTGACCTTCGTGTAGTTCGTGTAGGGGAAGGCCGGATACAGCAGGCGGCCATTTGGCGCGATGCCATTGTGCAGCGCGTTCCAGAAGTCGTCCGCGCTCCAGGCGCCGATGCCTGTGTCGCGATCGGGCGTGAGGTTCGGACCGTAAAAGCGCCCGAACGGCGTATCAAGCGCGCGCCCGCCGGCATACGCCACGCCGCCACGCGTCGTGTGGCAGGCAATGCAGTCGCCGGCGCGCGCCAGATAGGCGCCGCGTGCGATATTGGCGGGTGTGGACGCCCAGGCGGCGGGAGAGCTGGCCGGGACCAACGCGGCGCGCGGCCAGGCCAGGGCGATCGCGAGGATGACGGTTGCCACCGCCGCCAGCAGGACCATGCGCGTCGTCTTCATCATGGCGCGCTGCCACAGGGGATCGGTAGCGGACCGGCGCTGCGCTCGGCCGGCCGCGCATCGGACCGCATTGGCTGCGCCGCCAGCCAGCCCGAGACGGCGGCGACATCATCGGGCGACAGGCGTGCGGCCACCTGACCCATGCAATCAGGCGCGTGGGCGCGCCGCACGCCGTTGCGCCACGCGCCGAACTGCGCGTTGATGTAATCGCGCGGCAATCCAAGCAGGCCCGGTATGGCCGGCTGCACGCCGGTCAGGCGCGCGCCGTGGCAGGCGATGCAGGCCGGGATGCTGCGAGCCCGGTCGCCCTCGTGCACGAGCTGGTGGCCGCGTTCGCGCTGTGCGGGGGACAGGTTCATCGGCGTGGGTGGCAGCGCGGTCGGCGCCTGCGCCGCAAAGTGCGCGGCAATCTCGCGCAGATACGCGTCGGGCAGGTGCCCGACCAGATAGGTCATCACCGGGTAGTGGCGCCGGCCGTCCTGGAAGTTGCGCAGCTGGTGGTACAGATAGCCGGCCGGCTTGCCGCCGATGCGCGGATAGAAGCTGTCGTTGACGGGATTGCCGCGCGCATCGACGCGCGCGTGGCAGGTGGCGCAGGCGAGCAGGCGCTGGGTGAGGGTGTCGGGGACGGGCTGTGGCGCGGCGTTGGCCACGGACGTTACGGCACAGAAAAGCGCAGCAGCGGGCCAACGGAAGCGTCGAGATGGCATGGATTCACCGGCAGCATGGACGCTGACGATGATAGCGCGAATATTGAACGCCGCGCGGGATTCAGACTGCCGGCGGTTCCATTTTCCAGCGCCGATAGATCCGGAGTGCCGCATGCGCATCGTCCGCCGCGTATTGCAACTGCTTGTCGGACAAGTGCGGCAGCGACCAGTTGGTGGTCGTGATGCGCTTGGATTTTTGCAGGCGCTGGCCAAAGAAGCGCTCCACGGCGCTCTTCGCGCCAAGGGGATTCTTTTCGCCGCGTCGGCGCAGCGCCGTGGACAGATCGAGCACGTGGCGCAGCTCGATACCGAACTTGGACTTGAGTCGCCGTACGTCGTCACCCAGGCCAAAACCCACCTTCAGGATGCTGCTGGACGCGAGTACCGGTTCCAGCACGGTGAAGGCGAGGGCGTTGCCAGCCGGCGTGGCGGTCTGGAACAGGAAGGCGACCTCATCGGTGGCCAGTTGCACCAGATGCGGCCCGGTCGAGACTTCGCCCTTGGCGAACGTGGGCTTGGATTCGGTGTCGAAGCCGATGACGTCGGCCGCGAGCAGCGCCGCGAGCGCTTGCTGCGCGTCGGCTTCGCAGCGCACCAGCCGCACATGGGCCGGGTCGATGCCGATGTAGGCGGGCAGCTCGGGTGGCAAGTCGGGTGGCAGCGCGTGCGCCGCCACGCCCTTGGAGGCGTCGCCCGAATTCAAGTCTTGGAGAACTTGGACGCCAGCGCCTGCAGCTTTTCCTGGCGCTTGCGGTTGTTTTCATCCTCGAGGGCGGCGTCGCGCTCGGCCTTCTTGCGGTCGGCTTCTTTCTTGAAGCGCTGCTGCAATTGCTCTTTGGCGTGCAGGCGATGCGCTTCAGGCACTTCGGCGCCGGCGGTGCCGTCGAGGTCATGGCGGACCGTGGCTTTTTCCATCGCGCGCAGGTAGCGCATCGAGCCGGTGTGGATGCCCAGGGCAGCGCGCATCGTTTTCTTGTCCAGGCCTGGCATGCGTGCCTGCAGCTGCTTGTCGATACCGATCGACAGTGGCAGGCAGTCACGGAAGGCGGGATACTCCTGCTGGAGTTGCTTGAGCAGCGAGCGCGCCGACTGGCCTGATGCCGGGGCCGGGGCCGCAGCCGGGGCTGCTGGCGCTGCCGGCTCGGCTGGCGACTGCGATGGCTGCTCTGCATCCGGGGTGGCTGGCGCGGCGGTGGTGTCGACGGACTCTGCAGGGGTATTGGTATTCATTGACTTCATGGTAAGAACAGGATTGCGAAGGATAGCACGGCGCTAAAAGCCGCATTGTACTAGTTCCACTAATAAATGTTGAGAAAGACGCACTGCGATGAAGCATTGAAACGCGAAATCGTGTATGATCCGCCTCTTGCCTTGAGTCCGGCTTGCGCCGGCGCAGACCAGCAAGAAGGTCGTCATGCCGGGGCAATGCACTCGGTGATGCGTGCAGATCCTTCACCGGATCGAGCGATCATCACCAAAACTTGCATTGGGGCGTAATGGCCCCATCTCCTATTCTTCTAGAAAAATAGATGCAAGCCCGTATTAGCGGGCTTTTTTTCGTTCCGACATGCACAGCACGATTTTGAACAGCGACCAACGCCATCTGCCCGCAGCCCCGATATTACGCCGGCGCGCGCACCGAAGGGCAGGTCGAGCTTGAAGTCTGGCATGTACGCCCTAAGGTAGGGCCACTTCCGTTCCCCATTCCCAGGTCCCGTACGCGGGGCCCGCTGGATTATTGACTTCGCAGGCGCGCCACTCGCCTCGACTGGAGAGTTTTAAGCTATGAAAAACACCGCCAAGACATTGACACTGACAGCGAAAAAAGCCCCTGCCAAGGCATCGGCCCCGCTGGCAGTGCCTAAAACCGCCACTTCCTACTTCCTCGAAACGGACGCGGCGGCCAAGGTCACGGTGGTCAAGACCCGTTCGCGCCTGGCGACGCTCAAAGCCCAGGCCGACGCGATCCTGGCCGCCGGTGGCCCCGCCGCCGAGCCTGTGGTCAGCGAGCCAGTTGCCGCGCCAGCCGCAGCCCAGGCCCCGGTGGTCGTTGAAGCTCCACTGGCCGCAGCCCCGGTGCAAGCTGCGGCTCCTGCCGAGTTCAGCGAGCCGGCTAGCGTCGACGCCGACGCTGCCGACGCTGCCGACGCTGCCGCCGATGCCATCGCCGCGCACGATCCTGCCGACGACTACATGCCAACGCAGGCCAAGCCGGCCGCGCCACCTGTCATCGTGCGCAAGCGCGGCCGTCTGGCGGCACTGAAAAACGCCGAGTCGGAAAGCGACGTTGCTGCCGAGCCTGCACCGGCCGAGGCGGTGGCCGCCGCCGTTGCCGACCCTGCCCCGGTGGCCGAGGAAGCGCCGAAAGTCGTGCGCACCCGCACCGCGCGCCGCGTTGATGCCAGCCCGGCATCCGTCCCCGTCGCCCAGACCAATGCCGTCGGCACCGTCAGCAAGACCACCGACGCCGCCGCGCTGGCTGCGATCGACACGTCGGGCTACCTGCTGCCGCAGGTGAAGGTGCCTGGCCGCCGTGGCCGCAAGCCGAGCGAATTCGTGCCGGAAAACGACGAAGTCGCGGCGCTGAACGCCGTCGAGCGCGCCGAAATGAAGGCTGCATCGAAAGTGCGTGAGCGCAAGGCCAAGGGCATTGCGCTGCTCAAGGAAGAAGGCTTCTCCGAGACCGAACTCGAGCGTCGCCGCCAGCAGCTGAAGAACCTGATCAATATGGGCAAGGAGCGGGGCTTCCTGACCCACGCCGAGATCAACGACCATTTGCCTGAAAACATCATCGATCCGGAAGCGATCGAAGGCATCATCGCGACCTTCAACGACATGGGCATCGCCGTCTACGAACGCGCGCCTGAAGCCGAAATGATGCTGTTGTCGGACCAGGCCGTGACGCCGACGAGCGAAGACGAAGTGGAAGCGGCGGCCGCGACCGCGCTGTCGACCGCCGACTCCGACTTCGGCCGCACGACCGATCCGGTGCGCATGTACATGCGTGAAATGGGCGCCGTGTCGCTGCTCACGCGCGAAGGCGAGATCGAAATCGCCAAGCGTATCGAGCAGGGCCTGAAGGACATGGTCCAGGCGATCTCGGCCTGCCCAACGACGATTTCGGAAATCATCGCGCTGTCGCACAAGATCGCCAACGATGAGCTGAAGATCGACGACGTGGTCGATGGCTTCGTCGACATGAACGACACCCCGGCGCCAGCCGCGTCGGTCGCCCACGCCGCTGCGATCAGCGAAGAGGACGACGAAGAAGAAGAGGAAGAAGTTGAAGAAGAAGAGGGCGACGTCAACAGCGGCGCCGCTGCCGGCTACTCGCCTGAGCAGCTTGCGCAACTGAAGAAAAGCGCGCTCGAAAAATTCGCGCTGATCGAGCAGCAGTTCGACCTGATGGGCCACGCCTTCAAGAACAATGGCTATGGTTCGCCCGCCTACGAAGATGCGCAAGCCGTCATCTCGTACGAGCTGCTGGGCATCCGCTTTACTGCCAAGGTCGTCGAAAAGCTGTGCGACACGCTGCGCGGCCAGATGGACGAAGTGCGTTCGATCGAGCGCGCCGTGCTGGATATCTGCGTGAACCGCTGCGGCATGCCGCGCGCCCACTTCATCAAGGTCTTCCCGGGCAACGAAACCGATCTGCAATGGGGCGACCGCGAAGTCGACTGCGCCTATCCGTACAGCGCGGTGCTGAGCCGTAACCTGCCGGCGATCAAGGAACTGCAACAGCGCATGATCGACCTGCAGGCGCGCGTGGCGCTGCCACTGGCCGACCTGCGCAAGATCAACAAGCAGATGGCGGCGGGCGAGAAGCGCGCACGCCAGGCCAAGCGCGAAATGACCGTGGCCAACCTGCGCCTGGTGATCTCGATTGCCAAGAAATACATCAATCGCGGCCTGCAGTTCCTGGATCTGATCCAGGAAGGCAATATCGGCCTGCTGAAAGCGGTCGACAAGTTCGAATACCGTCGTGGTTACAAATTCTCGACCTATGCGACATGGTGGATCCGCCAGGCGATCACGCGTTCGATCGCCGACATGGCCCGCACGATCCGCGTGCCGGTGCACATGATCGAGACGATCAACAAGATGAACCGCATCTCGCGTCAGATCATGCAGGAAACCGGCAGCGAGCCCGATCTGCCGACGCTGGCCCTGAAGATGGAAATGCCAGAGAACAAGGTTCGCGAGATCATGAAGATCGCGAAGGAGCCGATTTCGATGGAAACGCCGATGGGCGAGGACGGCGATTCGCAGCTGGGCGACTTCATCGAAGACAACGCCACGCTGGCGCCGCTCGACGCTGCGCTGCACGCCTCGATGCGCAACGTGATCAAGGAAGTGCTGGACTCGCTGACGCCGCGCGAAGCAAAGGTGCTGCGCATGCGTTACGGCGTGGAGATGTCGAACGACCACACGCTGGAAGAAGTGGGCAAGCAGTTCGACGTCACGCGCGAGCGGATTCGCCAGATCGAAGCCAAGGCGATGAGCAAGCTGCGCCAGCCGTCGCGTTCGGACAAGCTCAAGACTTTCTTGCACAATCAGTAATTCGTTCCAAAGCGTCGGTGGTCTCGACGTGACAAAGCCGCCCGGTTTGCGCCGGGCGGCTTTTTTTGCGCTGTCGTTTTTCTGCGATCGATGCAGTGCGCACCACCTGTCAGGATAAACCACGGATGTGCCGCGAACACGATTCTTTGTCACTTTCCCAAGTAAATCGTGGTTGTCAATACACACGTTCTATTGAACAGCAGAAATAAATTTGGACATCTGCTCTGCGCGCACAAATTTTTGCAATACTCGACCTGCACGCCAGGCTCAGACCTCCTTCCTGAAAGACCGCAAGATGCCTTCCATCCAAACCCCACGCCTTACCTTTACCTGTCTGGCCAGCCTCGCGCTGCTGGCCCCGCTGTCAGCCGTCGCTGGCGACGACGACGGCATCGTCACCGACCGTCCCGATTTCGTCGAGTCCAGCAATGTGGTCGGCCGCGGCCGGTTCCAGATCGAGACCAGCGTGCTGACCGAGCGGGACAAGTCCGATGGTGCGCGCGCGCGCACCTACAGCATGCCGACGCTGCTGCGCTACGGCGTGGGCGACGTTCTCGAACTGCGGCTCGAGACCGACGGCCGTACGGTCCAGCATGTCAGCGGCGATGGCACGTCAGCCGGCTACGCCGACACGGCGCTCGGCGTGAAGTGGCATGTGCAGGACGAGTCGCCGGGCCGCCCGTCAGTCGGTGTGCTGCTGCACGCCGACCTGGCCAGCGGCTCGCGCGCCTGGCGCGGCCAGGGCGTACGCCCGTCGCTGCGCATGGCGGCCGAATGGGAATTGCCGGGCGGCCTCGCGCTGGGCGTAATGCCCGGCATCGGGCGCGAGCGCACCGAGGACGGCAAGCGCTACGGCTACGGCATCTTCGGCATCGTGCTTGGCAAGGAATTGACGCCGACGTGGCGCGCGTTCGTCGAAGTGGCGGCGCCGCAGATCGCCCGCAGCGCCAACGGCGGCACCGTGGCCACCTTCGACGCGGGCATGGCCTGGCTGTTGTCGGAGCGCTGCCAGCTCGACACCATGCTCGCGCTGGGCCTGAACCGGCGCACGCCCGATGCCGCGCTCACGGTCGGGCTATCGTTCAAACTGTAGGGAGAATCCACCATGAATCTGACGATCCGGCACCGGCTGTTTCTATCGAACCTGGCAGCGGTCTTTCTGGCCGCCATCGTCGCCAGTATCGGCTACGGCGCGATGTTGTCGCTCGATACGGCGATCAACGCGATCACCGTCAACGGCACCGCGCTGAAGCACCAGCTCCAGGCCGACATGGCGCACGACGCCTTGCGCGCCGACGTGCTGGCCGCGCTGATCGCCGGGCCGGATGACGCAGCCAAGCAGGCCGAGGTCCGGCGTGACCATGCGCAGCACGCGGCGACGCTGGCCGGGTTGATCGACACGCTGGCCAAGGAGGGTACCGACGCCGCGCTGCAAAGCGCCATTCCCCCCGTGCGCGCCGACGTCGACGCTTACCTCAAAAGCGTGGCGCGGATGATCGACCTGGCGTTCACGAATCCCGTCGCGGCGCGCGAGGCGCAGGCGGACTTCGTGGGGCATTTTCGCAAGCTGGAAACGAGTATGGGCGAGCTGAGCGACACCATCGAGGCCAGTTCGGAAGCCACACGCGTTGGCGGCAACGCGCTGATTGCCCGCTCGGAACGCCTGCTCCTGATCGCTGCCCTGATCGCCGTGATGCTGATGGTGGTGGTGGGCCAGCTGTCGGCGCGCGCCATCCGGCGCCCGCTCGAAGAAGCGGTGGCGTTCGCAGGCCGCATCGCCGATGGCGACCTGGGCGCAACGCTCGAGTGCAACGCCGACGACAAGACTGAAACCGGTCGCCTGAAGGTGGCACTGCAGCGCATGCGCGCCAACCTGCATGGGGTGGTCAGCCAGGTGCGCGGCAGTGCCGACGCGATCGAAACGGCGTCCGGTGAAATCGCCAGCGGCAATCTGGATCTGTCACGCCGTACCGAACAGCAGGCCGGCGCGCTGGAAGAAACGGCGGCGTCGATCGAAGAACTGACGGCGACGGTCAAGCAGAACGCCGACAGCGCCTTGCAGGCCAACACCCTGTCTGCATCGGCCTCCGCGGTCGCCGTCAAGGGCGGCGAGGCGGTGGCGCGCGTGGTCGACACGATGGGCGCGATCCACACCTCGTCGCGCCGCATCGTCGACATCACCGGCACAATCGAGTCGATCGCGTTCCAGACCAATATCCTGGCGCTCAATGCGGCGGTGGAAGCGGCGCGCGCCGGCGAGCAGGGGCGCGGTTTTGCCGTGGTGGCGTCCGAGGTGCGTAGCCTTGCCCAGCGCGCCAATACGGCAGCCGGCCAAATCAAGGTGCTCATCGACGAGTCGGTGCGCCACGCCGACAACGGCATCGCCCTCGTGGCAGCGGCCGGCGGTACGATGGACGAGATCGTGGTCAGTGTGCGGCGCGTGACCGAGATCGTGGCGGAGATTGCCAATGCCAGTCATCGGCAGGGGCTGGGCATCGCGCAGGTCAATAGCGCGATCGGAGAAATCGACGCCGTCACGCAGCAGAATGCCGCGCTCGTGGAACAGGCGGCGGCGGCGGCGGCCTCGATGCAGGAGCAGACGGCCAACCTTAGTGTACTGGTCGGGAATTTCAAGCTGGGCCAGGCGGCGCCGGTACAGCTGGCGCCGGTGAGCCGGCGGCGCCAGGCTGTCGCCCTGCAGCTGGCCTGAGCGGCCGCGCAGGGTGATTGCCCGGGCCGCTGGCCCGGGCAGGCTGAACCGTCAGCCGGTATTGCGCAAGCCGGCCGCCACGCCGTTGATCGACAGGTGGATGCCCCGGTGCACGCGCGCATCGACCTGGCTCGCCGGGTCAAGCGCCAGCGCCCGGTGCCGCACGATCAACTCGACCTGCAGGTGGTTCAATGGGTCCAGATACGCAAACCGGTTCTGGATCGAGCGCGCCAGCAGCGGATTGCCCTGCAGGCGCTCGCCCGTGCCGGTGATCTCTTCCAGGATGGTCAGCGTGAGCGCGTGCTCGGCCGTGATGCGCTTGAAGATCCGCTCGCGCAGTCCGACGTCGGCGACCAGCTCGGCATAGCGGCGGGCGATCGGCAGATCGGTCTTGGCCAGCACCATGTCCATGTTCGACAGCAGCGTGGCAAAGAATGGCCATTCCTGGAACATCGTGCGCAGCTCGCCCAGTTTCGCCTCGCGCTCGCCTTCACCAAGCCAGCCATGGACCGCCGAGGCAAAGCCAAACCAGCCCGGCAGCAGCAGACGGCACTGGCCCCACGAAAAGCCCCATGGAATCGCGCGCAGGTCTTCGATGCGGCGTGTCGACTTGCGTGAGGCGGGACGCGAACCGAGGTTCAGTTCCGCGATCTCGGCGATCGGCGTGGCCGCAAAGAAGTAGTCGGTGAAGCCCGGCGTGTCGTAGACCAGGTCGCGGTAGGCCTTGTAGGCGCGGTTGGACAGCTCGGCCATCACGGATTCGAAGCGGTGCAGGCGGCCGGTCTGCGCCTGGCTGGCGGTGTTGGGCGTCAGGCTCGCCTCCAGTGTGGCCGAGACCAGCAGCTCCAGGTTGCGCCGGCCGATTTCGGCATTCGAGAACTTGGACGCGATGATCTCGCCCTGTTCGGTCAGGCGGATCTGGCCATTGACGGTGCCCGGCGGCTGGGCGCGGATCGCGTCGTAGCTCGGGCCGCCGCCACGGCCGACCGTGCCGCCGCGGCCATGGAACAGGCGCAGCTTGACCTTCTGTTGCGCGAACACGTCGACCAGTTTCAGCTCGGCCTGGTACAGCTCCCAGTTCGAGGTCAAAAAGCCGCCGTCCTTGTTCGAGTCGGAGTAGCCCAGCATGACTTCCTGCAGGTGGCCCTGCTTGGCGATGACGCTGGCCACGAAGGGCAGCGCCATCCAGGCATCCATGATGCCGGCCGCGCGCTGCAGGTCGGGGATGGTTTCGAACAGCGGGATCACCATCACTTCGCCCGTCGTGCTGCCCGCGCGCAGCAGCCCGGTTTCTTTTTGCAGCAGCAGCACTTCGAGCAGGTCGGACACCGTCTCGGTGTGCGAGATGATGTAGTTGCGGATCGCGCGCGGGCCGTAGCGCAGGCGGATCTCGCGCGCGCAGCGCAGGATTGCCAGCTCGGAAGCTGTCTCTTCGCCGTAGGTGTCCCATGGCGAAATCAAGGGCCGGGCGCTGTCGAGTTCGCGCAGCAGCAGCGCGACCTTGGCGTCTTCGTCGAGCGCGGCGTAGTCGGGCTCGACGCCGGCACGGGCCAGCAATTCGGCCAGCACGCGCTCGTGGATGTCCGAACTCTGGCGCATGTCGAGTGAGGCCAGGTGAAAGCCAAAGATGCGCGCAGCGCGCAGCAAGCCGGCCAGGCGCGGCATGGTGAGCATGGCACCGTGGTTCTGGCGCAGCGAGTCAGCCAGCGTTTCGAGGTCGGCCGCAAACAGTTCCGGGTCGAGGTAGGGCGCGGCGTGGCCGACTTCCTTGCGCAGGATGTGGCCCACGCCCAGTTCGCGCGCGGTGGCGGCCAGGCGCGCATAGATGCCGATCAGCGCGCGCCGGTAAGGCTCGTCGCTGCGGTGCGGCGAGGCGTCGGGCGAGTTCTGGGCCAACAGTTCCAGCGCCGGCGTGACGTCCACCAGCAGCGTGGAGGCCGACAGTTCGGCGCCAAGCGCATGGACTTCGTCGAGATAGAAGTCGAGGATCGTCGTCGACTGGCGCGTCAGCGCGTGGCGCATCGTGTCGGCGTTGACGTTCGGGTTGCCGTCACGGTCGCCGCCGATCCAGCTGCCCATCTGCAGGTACGACGCGTGCGGCCGGGGTGAGCCATCTTCTGCCTCATCGTCAGGACCGTATTGCTCGGCGATCTCGAACTCGATATCGTCGTACAGCGCCGGCAATTCGCGCAGGAACGTGATGCGGTAGTACGACAGCGCATTGTCGATTTCGTCGGCCACCGTCAGCTTCGAGTAGCGCAGCATGCGCGTCTGCCACAGCGTGGCGATGCGCGCATGCAGCATCTGCTCGTTGCGCTGGCGCTCGCGCGGCGTGAGCGGCGTGTCGCGCTCGGCCAGCAGGCGCGCGATATCGTGTTCGGCGTCCAGGATGCTCTTGCGCTGCACCTCGGTAGGGTGCGCCGTCAGCACGGGCGAGATCAGGGCATCGTTGAAAAATGCCTGGACCTCGTCGCGCCCGATGCCGGCGCCGGCCAGCTGGCCCAGCGCGTAGCCGATGCTGCCCGCGCGCGGCGCCGAGCCGCCCAGCAGGTGCGCGCGGCGGCGGCGGTTATGGTGCTGGTCTTCGGCGATATTGGCCAGGTGCGAAAAATACGAAAACGCGCGCACCACCGAAATGGTCTGGTCGCGCGTGAGCCCGTGCAGCATCGTCGTGAGTTCCTTGCTGGCGTCGGGATCGTCGTCGCGCCTGAAACGCACGGCAGTCTGGCGGATGGTTTCGACCAGATAGAAGACTTCGGCGCCTTCCTGGTCGCGCAGCACGTCGCCGAGCAGGCGGCCGAGCAGGCGGATGTCTTCTTTGAGCGGCGCGTCCTTGTCGGCGCCGGTGGATACGTCAGGGAGAGCAGGGTTGTTCATATCGACCACAAGTAAGCGTTGTGCGAGGGCGGTTGGCCACGGTCTGCAAGAGGCCCCCATGATAAAATTTGTGATCTTATGCAGGGAGCGGTTACCGGCATCGGTCGGATCGGCCCAATGACAGTGAAAGAATTCGTGTGTTAGCAGCTATACATCAGGGAACTTCGCAGGGAACTTCGGCGCCAGCGGCGTCCACCAGCGCGACGCCGGCAGGCTTGACGCCGTCAAAACTCATTATCGCATCCCGCGAGAGCCGCCTGGCCATGTGGCAGGCTGAGCACGTGCGCGACCGGCTCGTCGCATTATATCCACAGTGCCGGGTCGAGATTCTCGGGATGACGACACGGGGCGACCAGATTCTCGACCGCACGCTGGCGGCCGTCGGCGGCAAGGGCCTGTTCGTCAAGGAACTCGAAGTCGCGATGGCCGAAGGCCGCGCCGACCTGGCCGTGCACTCGCTCAAGGACGTGCCGATGGAGCTGCCCGAAGGCTTCGAACTGACCGCCGTGCTCGAACGCGAAGACCCGCGCGACGCGTTTGTCTCGAACGACTATGCCAGCCTCGATGTGCTGCCGGCCGGCGCCATCGTCGGCACGAGCAGCCTGCGCCGCCAGTCGCTGATCGCGGCGCGCTATCCGCACCTGGTCATCCTGCCGCTGCGCGGCAACCTCGATACGCGGCTTGGCAAGCTCGATCGCGGCGAATATGCCGCCATCATCCTGGCGGCCGCGGGCCTCAAGCGCCTCGGCCTGCCGCAGCGCATCCGCGCTTTGCTCGAACCTGAAATGAGCTTGCCGGCCGCCGGGCAGGGCGCGATGGCGATCGAAATCCTGAGCAACGCGCGCAGCGACGGCGTCGACCTGCGCGCGGTGCTCGCCCCACTGAATCACGACGACACGGCCAGCGCCGTGCTGGCCGAGCGCAAGGTGTCGCGCATCTTTGGCGGCAGCTGCCAGATTCCGCTGGCGGCGTTCGCCACCGTGCAGGGTGGCCAACTGCGCCTGCGCGCGATGGTGGCCACGCCCGACGGCAAGCGCAGCGCGCACGCCGAAGTGAGCGGCCCGGTCGAGCAGCCCGAGTATCTGGGCGAGCAGGTGTCCGAGTTGCTGGCCCAGCAGGATGCGAACGCGATCCTGGCGGCGTGCCGTCTCGATGCCGCGGCAAACCAGGATGCCTGACACGGCAAGCGTCGTCGTCACGCGCCCGCGCGCGCAGGCCGACGCGCTGGCGCAGGCGGTTGCCGCCAGCGGCCGCACGGTCGTGCTCCTGCCGCTGCTCGAGATCAGCCCGGTCGACGATGCGGCGCCGCTGCGCGCGGCGCTGGCCGAACTGGACGGGTTCGCGCTGGTCGCCTTCGTCTCTCCGAATGCCATCGACGCCGCGTTCGCGCACATCGATGCCTGGCCAGCGGCGGTCCCGGTGGCAATCGTCGGCGACGGCAGCCGCGCCGCGCTGGCGCGCCACGGCGTGACGGGTGACGCCTTCACCATCTTCAGCCCGGCCGACAGCGCGCACAGCGATTCTGAGCATCTGCTGCAGCGCCTCGACCTGGCATCGTACGCCGGCAAGCGCGTGCTGATCGTGCGCGGCGACGGTGGCCGCGAGCTGCTGGCCGACGCCTTGCGCGCCGCCGGCGCCCGGGTCGAGCCGGTGGCCGCATATCGCCGCGCGACGCCGGTATTGACGGCAGAACTGGCTGCACGATTGCGCACCTTGCTGGCGCAGCCAAACGACTGGATAATCACGAGCTCGGAAGCCCTGCGCGGCCTGGCAGGGCTGGTGCAATCCATCGACAACGGTGGAGACGATGCGCTGATGCCACGGTTGCTGCAGCAGCGCCTGATCGTGCCCCATGCGCGGATTGCACAGACGGCCCGCGATCTGGGCCTGGAACACGTGCGCCTCACCGGTTCCGGCGATGCACGCCTACTAGCCGCGTTACAATCACAAGAATGAACGAATTGCCGAATAATCCAGACCAACCCCAGGCCAGTGTGCCCGCTCCCAGCCTTGCCAAGCCGGAGGAGGCGCAGGTGCCGCCTGCTGCTGCGCCACGCATGAGCGGCCCGGCCACGCGCGGCCTGCTCGAGCGCGTGGCGCGGCCGTTGCCGTTGGCCGTCATCGCGCTGGCCGTGCTGCTGGTGGCGCAGACCCTCTCGTCGCACAGCCGCATCAATTCGCTGCGCCAGGACATGGCGCGCAGCCTGCAGAAGGGCAATGCGGTCAATGCCGAGACGGCAGCGCTGGCGCGCGACGTGGCCGATCAGTCGAAAGAACTGCAGATCAAGGTCGGCGTACTGGAGAGCCGTCAGAGCGAAGCGCAGAGCCAGCAGGTCGCGCTCGAGCAGCTCTACAAGGATCTGTCGCAGAACCGCGACGAGTGGGCACTGTCCGAAATCGAGCAGGTGCTCGCCACCGCGAGCCAGCAACTGCAACTGGCCGGCAATGTGCAGGGCGCCCTGATCGCGCTGCAGAACGCCGACCGCGCCGTCTCGAGCTCGAACGCACCGCAGTTCCTGACCATCCGCCGCGCGATCGCGGCCGACATCGACAAGCTCAAGGCCTTGCCGGCCGTCGATCTGGCCGGTGTCGCGCTGCGCCTTGACAATGCGATCGCCCAGGTCGAGACGCTGCCGATGCTGGCCGACGAAAAGCCGTTGCTGCCGGTCGCGCCAGTGCGCACGACGCGCCGGCTCGAGGCCGCAGCCGCGCCGGGCAGGACTGCCGCGCCAGCCGTCGCGCCCGAATCGCTTGGCGTCGGCCAGCGCCTGCTGCAGACCTGGAGTATGTGGAGCCAGGAAATGTGGGACGACGTACGCCAGCTGATCCGCGTGCGCAGTGTCGAAGAGCCCGAGGCGCTGATGCTCTCGCCGAGCGAGTCGTTCTTCGTGCGCGAAAACCTCAAGCTGCGCCTGCTCAATGCGCGCCTGGCCTTGTTGTCGCGTAACGAAGCCACGTTCCGCGACGATCTGGCCACCGCCCAGACCATGCTGGCGAAGTATTTCGACACGCGCGCCCGCACGACGCAATCGGTCCAGGCGGCATTGCGCCAAGTCCAGGCCAACGACCTGACGATCGAGCTGCCGACGCTCGCCGAAAGCCTGGGCGCGGTACGTAACTACAAAGCGAAGCAATAACCATGCGCCTACTCATTTGGCTGGTTACGCTGATGGCTGCGGCCATCGGCATCGCGGTGACGGCGCGCTTCAATCCGGGCAATGTGGTGCTGTTCTATCCGCCGCACCGGATCGACATGTCGCTCAATCTGTTTGTCGTGGTGCTGCTGCTGCTGTTTGCCACGCTGTACGTGCTGGTGCGCACGTTCTATGCGACGGCGCGCATGCCGCAGCGGGTGGCGGCGTACCGCCAGCGCCGGCGCGAGCGCGACGGCAACAAGGGCTTGCGCGATGCGCTCAAGGCGCTGTTCGAAGGCCGTTTCGGCCATGCCGAGAAAGCCGCGATGCGCGCCGCCGACCTGCCCGAGAACACGGGCCTGGCCGCCCTGATCGGCGCGCGCGCGGCGCATCGCATGCGCGAGCCGGCGCGACGCGACGCCTGGTTGGCCGGCATCTCGCACGACACCACGCTCAAGACGGCGCGCCTGATGACGCTGACCGAACTGTTGGTGGACGACCACCGGCCCGAAGCGGCGCTCGAAGCGGTGGCCGAACTCAATGCCAGCGGCCAGCGCCACATCCATGCGCTGCAGTGGGCGATGAAGGCCAACCAGCAGGCGCGCAACTGGCCCGAGGTGCTGCGCCTGGTACGCATCCTCGACAAGCGCAACGCGCTGCATCCGGCCCTGGCCCGGCGCCTGCGCGAAATGGCCTACGAAGCGCTGCTGGGCGAACAAGACCACGACGCCGAATCGATCCGCTGGACCTGGGCCACGGTGCCGCTGCAAGACCGCACGGTGCCGTATGTGGCGGCGCGCGCCGCCGGCGCCTTCAATGCGCGCGGCCTGCACGACGAAGCGCGCGCGATTGCCGAAGAGTCGCTCAGGGCCAACTGGGACGAGCGCGTCGTGCGCGCCTACCGCGACGCGGCCAGCCCGGCCGGCTCGCCATCGCTGCTGGCCCAGATCGAA
This sequence comes from Massilia sp. MP_M2, assembly GCF_039123635.1. Classification (NCBI taxonomy): domain Bacteria; kingdom Pseudomonadati; phylum Pseudomonadota; class Betaproteobacteria; order Burkholderiales; family Oxalobacteraceae; genus Massilia; species Massilia sp. MP_M2. Next base: position 137,983 of record NZ_JBCHJF010000010.1, on the reverse strand, counting down.
GCCTGCGAAACCTGGCGCCGCGAACGGCCACAGGACGCCGAACTGGCGCTCACGCTCGGCACGCTGTGCCTGAAACAGAAATTGTGGGGCAAGGCCCAGCGCTATCTGGAGCAAGCCTTGTCGGACGCGACCGAAGCGTCGATGGTGCGCGAAGCGCATCTGAAACTGGCCCAGATGCACGAAGCGCTGGGACACGAAGAGCTGGCCGCAAAGCATTACCGGCAGTGCGCACTGGCGACCGTGTTGTAACGCGGGCCTTTCGCTATAATGACGGACTAATTTTGACTATTTAGCAACCAAGGACCCCCTCATGAGCCTGAATAACGTCCCCGCCGGCAAAGACGTGCCGAACGACTTCAACGTCATCATCGAAATCCCGATGAACTCCGATCCGGTCAAGTACGAAGTCGACAAGGACACGGGCGCGATCTTCGTCGACCGTTTCATGGGTACGGCCATGCACTACCCGTGCAACTACGGCTACGTGCCGCAAACCATCGCCGACGACGGTGACCCATGCGACGTGCTGGTCATCACCCCGTTCCCGCTGCCGCCAGGCGTCGTGGTCCGTTGCCGCGCGCTGGGCGTGCTGAAGATGACCGACGACGGCGGCGGCGACGCCAAAGTGATCGCCGTGCCGATCGAAAAAGTGCTGCCGATGTACAAGAAAATCCAGTCGCTCGACGACGTGGAAGAGCTGCGCCTGAAGCAGATCCAGCACTTCTTCGAGCACTACAAGGATCTCGAAGCCGGCAAATGGGTCAAGATCGAAGGCTGGGCTGGTATCGATGAAGCCAAGGCCGAGATCGTTGCCGGCGTGGCAGCGTTCAACAAGGGCGCCCAGGCATAAGCCAGCGCGCATGCAGTCTACGAAAGCCGGCGGCCCGTAAGGACCGCCGGCTTTTTTATCTCAGTGGCGCTCGTGGCGCTCGTGGCGGCGCAGCAGGCCAAGCACGCCCAGGCCGCTGGCCAGCAGCAGCCGGCTGGTCGGTTCCGGCAGGCGCGTGAGCACGCGTACCGCGTCGAGTCCGACATGGCTTAGCCTGGCCGGGTCGCCCAGGTAACGAAACGCGAAGCGGCCTGCGCCGTCGAGCGTCAGGTCGAGGTGCCATGGCTGCCATTGGGCGGGGAAGTCGGTGGCGCCGCCGATGGTGGCCAGCAGGGTATCGAAGGACGCCGCAGCGGTGGCGCTGCCGTGGCCGAAACGCACTTCGAGCAGGTCGTCGAAGCCGTCGACGCGTTCGCGACTGGTGAAGAACGACAGCGTACTCAGGCCGCCGAGCGTCAGTGTGGGCGTGATCAGCCAGTTGTCGACAAGGCCGATGCCGTTGGCGGCGCTGAGACAGCTCGCAGCGGCGTACGCGCCAGGTGCGCCGGCCTGCGCCGGGAAGATGGCGGGATTGCCCTGGCACCACGGCGCGCCGGGTGGGACGCTGCGGTTGATGCGCGCCCAGCCGGGGGACGCGGCCAGATTGCTGAAGTCTTCGCTGAGCACCTCGATCCCGGCCGGCTGCACCGTCAGTGGGGCGCAGGCGGCCGGGACCGCTGCTGCGGCAAGCATGTAATTGAGTCGTTGCATCGTAAGCCGTCGTATGGTGAGTGGTGGCTTCATCATAGAAACGGCATGCGCTGCGGTATTGTGGTGCGTTGGGGCGGCCACGTCGCCTGCCCGGCGTGGCGCAAAGGGGGAGGCGGAACCAAAAAAAGACGCCGAGGTCGCAAGTTGCGTAGCGTCAAGAGCGCGCCAGCCACGCCCGCAGCCGCAGCTTGCCCACGATCCCGATCGGGAACCAGTAAATGGACAGGATGAACAGCAGCCCCAGCCATAGCATCCAGCGATCCGGGTGCAGGATGGCGGCCAGCACCGGCACGCCCCCGAGCGCGGCAGCGCCGTGCGCCATCCAGTCCCGCAGGTAGTTCTGGGCCAGGATGAACAGCGTGGCGCCGACCACCGCGCCATACATCGTGCCCATGCCGCCGATCACGACGATCAGCAGGATATCGGTCATGACCTCGAACCCGAGCGACGTCTTCGGGCCAACATAGCGCAGCCACAGCGCCATCAGCGCGCCGGCCAGGCTCGCCGTCAGCGCCGCCAGGACGTTGGCCCAGATCCGGTACACCATCGTGCGGTAGCCCAGTGCTTCGGCGCGAAACGGGTTTTCGCGGATCGCCTGCAGCACGCGCCCGAACGGTGAATTGACCAGCCGCAGCAGGAACAGGAACAGCAGCACGCAGCCCAGGAACACGACGTAATAGGTGAGTACCCGGCCATCGAGCTGGCGCCCGAATACCTCGTGCTCGACCAGCCGGAAGCCGGGCGAGAGAACAGCAGGCACGCCGAACGTGACACCATCCTCGCCGCCGGTGAAGTCGGACAGTTGCGAGGCCAGCACGGCAAACGACGAGGCCACGGCCAGCGTGATCATCGCGTAGAAGATGGCTTGCACGCGCAGCGCGAACAGGCCCACCACCAGCGCCAGAGCGAGCGCGAGCAGCAGCGCCAGGCCAAGACCCGTCATGGCGACGCTCCAGGTGGGCGTGTCGACGCGCGCCAGCGCCAGCCCGACGCCATACGCACCGATCCCGTAGAACATGGTGTGGGCGAACGAGACGATGCCGGTATAACCCAGCAGCAGGTCGTAGGAGGCGACCAGCACGATATACACGCAGATCGTGGCAGCCGAGTTGAGCGGCCGCGCGCCGGAAGTCAGGAACGGCGCCAGTGCGAGCCCGAGCAGGATCACGATCAGCAGCGCCGTCAGGATGCGGCTGCGCGGCAGGTCGCCCGATAGCAATTTCAGCAGCATGCTCAGCCCCGTCCCGTCGCGTACAGCCCGGCGGGCCGCCACAGCAGCACCGTGATCATCAGGACGATGCTCGAAACCAGCGCGATCCCGGGCGCCAGGAAGCCGGTGTAGTTGGCCACCAGCGCGATGAGCAGCGCGCCGATGAAGCAGCCGCCGACCGATCCCAGGCCGCCGATGATGATGACGATGAACAGCATCACCATGATCTCGCCGCCCATCGCCGCCGTCAGTGTTTCCTTGTACAGGCCCCACATGACGCCCCCCAGGCCGGCCAGGCTCGCGCCGGCCGCGAACACCATCACGAACAGGCGCCGGATGCGGTAGCCGAGCGCTTCGACCATCTCGCCATGTTCGACGCCGGCGCGCACCAGCAGGCCGATCTTCGTGCGGTTCAGGATCAGGTGCAGCGCGACGACTACTACCAGCCCGACCGCCACCGCCACCAGGCGGTACTTGTCGATGGCCGCGTCGCCCAGCAGGAGCGCGCCGCGCAGGGCCGTGGGCAGCGGCACGGCGATCGTCCCGGCGCCCCAGACGACGTGGATCAGCTGCTCGGCCACGATCATGCCGCCCATCGTGACCAGGATCTGCTTGAGGTGCTGGCCGTAGACGGGCTGGATGAGCAGGCGCTCGAAGGCCCAGCCCAGCAGCGCCGTGACCAGCATGGCGACCACGATCGCCAGCGCCAGCACGCCCAGGTTGAGCGGCAGCGAATCCATCTCGAGCCAGGCGCGCAGCGGCAACAACACGAGCGTGGCGGAAAATGCCCCGACGGCGATGAACGCGCCATGGCCGAAATTGATCACGTTCATCAATCCGAACACCAGGGTCAGGCCGCTGGCCATGATGAAGATCATCATGCCCATCGCGAGCCCCGCGACGGTGAGGGTGACCCAGGTGGACCAGCTGCCCACCAGCGGCAGCATGGCCAGCATCAGCGCCGGCACCAGCAGCAGCGGCGCGATGTCGGGGCGGGTGGCCGGTAGCTGGACGTCGGCCTGCGGTACGGCGGTGGCGATGGACATGGGTATTCCTATGGGTGGGTGTCGAGGGATAGCCCGAGCAGGCGCTGTTGCAGCGCGGCGTCGCCGGCCAGCACGGCCATCGGGCCGGCATGGACCACGCGGCCGTCGTCCATCACGCTGGCCGTGTCGCCCAGCGCGCGCACGACGTGAACGTTCTGCTCGACCAGCAGGATCGTCGCGCCCTGGGCCTTCAGTTCGCGAAACGCCGCCATCAGGCTGTGCACGATGGCTGGCGCCAGCCCCTTGGTCGGCTCGTCGACCAGCAGCAGTTTGCGCGGCTCGACCATGGCGCGCGCGATCGCCACCATCTGTTTCTGGCCGCCGGACAGGTTACCGGCCGGGCGGTGCCAGAAGGTGCGCAGCGCCGGGAAGAAGCCGCAGATCCAGTCGATGCGGGCAGCGTCGAGCGGACCGTCGCGCGCGGCCAGCACCAGGTTCTCGCGCACCGTCAGCGCGGAAAACACGGCCATGTTTTCGGGCACGTACGCAATGCCGGCCCGCGCGATGTCGGGCGTGGCCAGGTTGGTGATGTCGCAGCCATCGAAGTGGATGCTGCCGCTGCTGGCGCGCCATAAGCCCATGATCGTGCGCAGCGTCGTCGTCTTGCCGGCCCCGTTGCGCCCCAGCAGGACGGCCAGTTCGCCGCGCGCCACCTGCAGGTTGACGCCCTGCAGTATGTGATACTGGCCGATGTGCGTGTGCACGCCGGCCAGGCGCAGCAGCGGTCGGCCCATCGCGGGGTCAGGCGCGAGCATGTTCGGTGTCGGACGTTCCAAGATAGGCCTCCTGAACGATGGCGGATGCCATGACTTCGCGCGGGTCGCCATCGGCCACCAGCGCGCCGTTGTGCAGCACGACGATGCGATCGGCCAGCTGGCGCACGACGTCCATCTTGTGCTCGACCAGCAAGACGGTGCGGGCAGCGTCACCCTTGACTTCGCGGATCAGGTCGAGCACGACCGGCACGTCATCCACGCTCATGCCCGCAGTGGGCTCGTCGAACATCATCACGCACGGCTGCAGCGCCAGCAGGATCGCCACTTCCAGCTTGCGCTGGTCGCCGTGCGACAGTGCGCCCACCAGCATGTCGCGCCGCGCGGCAAGCGCCACCCGCTCGAGGTAATAGTCGGCGCGTTCGATCAGCCCCTGATGGCTGGACCAGACCGACAGGAAGTTCAGCCCGATGCCGGCGCGGCTCTGCACGGCCAGACGCACGTTCTCGATCACCGAGAGCAGCGGAAACAGGTTCGTGAGCTGGAATGCGCGGCCGATGCCGAGACGCGTGCGGCGCGCGGCGCCCAGGCGCGTGATGTCGCGGCCATGCAGGTGCACGCTGCCGGCGCTCGCGCGCAGCTGGCCCGAGATCAGGTTGAACCACGTGGTCTTGCCGGCCCCGTTGGGCCCGACGATTACGGTGAGCGTGCCGGGATAAAAGTCGGCCGTGACGGCGTTGACGGCAACGTGCCCGCCGAAGCGGATCGTCAGGCCACGCGTGGACAGGGACGGCGCAATGCGGTCAGGAGCGCGGTCGGCGGCCATGTCAGCGCTTGTTTCGCAGCGGCAGCGGTAACTCGCCGGCCGGAATGTCGCGCACCAGTTCGAGCAGATCCCACTCGCTCTTCTGGTTCTTCTTGATGCGAAAGTGGTACATCGGCTGGATCGCCTGATGGTCTTGATTGCGAAAGACCATGGCACCCTTTGGTGTCTCGAAGCGCATGCCTTCCATCGCGGCGGCCATCTTGTCGCCATCCCCGTCCGACACCTTGCCCAGCGCCGCAACGACCGCGCTGGCGGCGGCCATGCCACCGGCGGTGAACATGTCGGGTGGGGTCTTGTAGCGCTTCGTGTGCTGCGCCACCAGCCAGTCGTTCATCGGATTTTTTGGAAAATCGTAGTAGTAATAGATGGTGCCTTCGGTGCCGGCATGGGCCTTCCAGGTCTGCATCACGGGCAGGATATTGCCGCCCGGCGCCAGCACGATGCCGTAGCGCTCCGGCTTCATGGCGGCGATCTTGTTCATCGGGCTGGGCCCGGCCCAGACGATCGCCAGCACGCGTGGCGGCGGCTTGTCTTTCAGGGCGTCGAACAGGCGCTGCGCCGATGCGGTGAAGTCGGTCGTTGCCAGCGGCGCGTATTCTTCGTGGATGACGCTGGCCTTGCTGCCAGTGGCCGCCAGCGCTTCCTTGCCAGCCTTGATCGCGTCGCGCCCGAACGCGTAATCCTGGGTCAGGAAGCCCACGCTGCCGCTTTTCAGGGTGCTGGCGGCGGCCAGCGCATCCTGCATCGAGCTGCGCGCCGTGCGAAAGATGTACTTGTTCCACTTGTCTCCGGTGATCGCATCGGCCACGGCCGGCTCGATGATCAGGACTTTTTTATATTCCTTCGCCACCGGCAGCATGGCCAGCGCCGAGGCCGACGAGGTGGTGCCGACAGCGATGTCGACGCGGTCGTCGCCATACGCTTCGGCCAGCAGCGTCCGGCCCAGATCGGGCTTGCTCTGGTCGTCCTTGACGATCACCTTGATGGCGCGGCCGTTGATGGCCATCGTGCCCCTGGTCAGGTATTCGAGGCCCAGCATGAAGCCGGTTTCCGTCTCGCGCGCATAGTTGTCGAGTGCGCCCGTCTTGCCGGCGATGAGGGCAACCTTGATTTCCTTGCCCTGCGCGCCCGCATGGGGCGTCGCGCCCAGTGCGACCGCAGCCAGCAGCAGCAGGGCGAAGGGGATGATCGGATGGGGCATGCTGTCTCCTGGTGATGTCGTGTCACGCGTGGTTCAGGCTGCAATTCAGAAGCGCAGTTCGAGCGTTGCCGACACCGTGCGCGGGTTGCCGTAGAAGGCGGTCAAGGTGCCTTCGTTGCCCAGCGTCGGGAACAGGTAGCCGGCGGTCTTGTAATGCGCATCGCCCAGGTTCTTGCCGTGCAGGCCGGCGCGCACCTTGCCATCGAGCCGGGTCCAGACGATGCTGGCGTCCCAGATCCTGTACGCGTCCTGGTCGAGGATCGAGGCGGTTTCGAACTGGCTGGTGGCGCCCTTGAACGCATAGCTGCCGATCAGCGACACGCGCCCGTTATGGCCCATGACCGGCAGCGCAATATCGTAGTTGGCGCGCAGGTTGGCCGAATTCTTCGGCGTGTTCTGGAACCTGCGCTGGCCGGCCACATTGACATTGGCCACGATGTATTCCTTGTAGCTGGCGTCGATGTAGCTGTACATCCCGGCAAGCATGAAGCTGGGCGTGAGGTTGGCGACCGCCTCGAGTTCGACGCCCTTGATCCTTGCTTTGCCGGCGTTGGTCGTCACGCCGGCGAAGCTGTCGTCGCGCCCGTCGCCGTTGGTATCGATGGCGACCGATCCCGGTATCTGCACGTCCTGGTAATCGCTGTAGAACACGGCCAGGTTGGTGGTGATGCGCCCGCCATTGAAGGCCGACTTGAGGCCCAGTTCGGTCGTCTCGATCGTCTCCGGGGCATAGCCGGCGCGCGCGGTGGCGATCGGGAGCCGCGTGCCGACCACGTTCAGGCGCGGATCGAATCCGCCGCCCTTGAAGCCTTCGGCATACGACGCGTACAGGTTGTGGGCGTCGTTCATCTTCCAGCTCAGTGCCACGCGCGGCGTGAATTTCTTGTCCGTGCGCGCCAGCAGGCCGCCGGTCAGGTCAGTATCGGTGCGAAACAGGATCGCGTTCGGATTGCCCATCGCGGGCGAGCCGGCCAGGCCGAAATAGATCTGGCGCAGCACGTCGCCTTCGCGCTTGTCGACCGTGTAGCGCCCGCCCAGCGACAGGTTCACGCCATCGGTGATCGTGTAGCTGCCGTCGATATAGGCGGCCCAGGCCTGCGTGTCCATGTCGCCCAGCGTGAAGGTCGACGTGGGGACCGCACCGGCCAGCAGCGTGTCGAACTTGTTGTAGGCGTTGGCGTCCATGTAGTACACGCCGGCCACGCCCTGCAGGCGCGCGCCGGTGTAGGTGGCTTGCAGTTCCTGGCTGAACTGGCGGTTGGTGTACAGCGCCGGCACTTCCATGTCGACCACGGGCAGGGCGTCGAAGTCGATCGGCGCCCACGACTTGTCGCGGCGCGCGGCGGTGATCGACTTCAGGCGCCACGCGCTGTCGACGGTGTAGTCAAGCGTGACCGAGCCGCCGTACGAGCGCACTTCCTGGTCGCGGCCCAGTGCCTTGGTCAGGTTGCCGCGCGTGTCGAACACGTTGTCCAGGATTGGCGCGCCGCTCGTGCGCCCGACGATCAAACGATGGCCATTCTTGGGGCTGGAATCGTCTTGCGTGACGTCGCCGGCAAGGCGCACGAACAGGTCCTGGGTCGGCATGAGTTCGGCCGAGACCCGGCCGGCGGTAACGTCCTTGTCGTAGTTGCCCTTGCCAGTGCTCAGGTTGTCGCCAAAGCCGTCGCGCTTGAAGCGCGCGAACGTGCCGCCGATGCGCGCCGTGTCGGATAGCGGCGTGCTGGCCGTGAGCACGTCATCCTTCTGGCCATAGTCGCCGAGCGTGGCGCGCAAGCGCACGTTGCGCTGGGCGCCAAGCCTGCGCGTGACGTACTTGAGCGCGCCGCCGATCGTGTTGCGGCCGTACAGCGTGCCCTGCGGGCCGCGCAGCACCTCGATGCGCTCGACGTCGTAGATGTCGGCCACGGCGGCCTGCGGCCGGGCCAGGTAGATATCATCGACATAGATGCCCACGCCGGATTCGAACCCGGCCAGCGGGTCGGCCTGGCCGACGCCGCGGATGAACGCCGTGAGCGTGCTGTTGGTGGCGCGCGATGCCTTGAGCGTCGTGTTGGGCAGCGACAGCGCGAGGGCGGTCACGTCGGGCAGCGCCTGCTTGGAAAGCTGGTCGGCGGAGAACGCGGTGACCGATACCGGCACGTCCTGCAGCGACTCTTCGCGCCGGCGGGCGGTGACGACCACCCTGGAGATAGTGTCGTCGGTGTTCGCCGCTGCCGGGGCGCCCGTCGCTTCCTGGGCATGGACGGCGCCGATGGCGCCACTGCACGCGGCCAGCAGGGCATACGTGGACGGGTTCAGCAGCTTCATCTTTCTGATCGTACGCATGCATGTCTCCTTGTTGTTCGTCGCCACGGTGGATGTGTCGCTCAATGGGGGAATGTGCACGAGCGCACCATGCGTGGCCTTGCGTATTAACAAGCGCTCTGGTGAATACGCAGTTCGAATGGCGGCGTTGCAACAGATGGTCGAACGGCGGCGCGCCGTCTCACCAAGCCATGCGGCGCTGCGGCGATTGAGGACCCGGCCGTGCGGTTGATGTATCCTCGCGAAGTATCCATTTCACGAGGGCCCCCATGCGCAGCCAGATCAGCGACGACATCACCTTCCGCAAGCTCGAGATCCTGCTGGCATACATGGAGGGCGGCAACCTGAACGCCGCCGCGCGCATGCTCGACATCAGTGCCGTGAGCGTGCACCGCGCGCTGCATTCGCTGGAAGACGGCATGAGTTGTCAGCTGTTCAGTCTGCAAGGCCGCAACCTGATTCCCAACGACGCCGCGCAGGTGCTGGCCGATGTGAGCCGCGAAGTGGTGCGCTTGATGGCGGACGGGATTGCGGCGACGCGCTCGGCAGCCGGTTATTCGGCGGATCATCTGAAGATCGGCTCGCTGTATTCGCTGACGACTGGCACGATCCCCGATGTCATCATCGGCATCAAACTGCGCAAGCAGGAACTCGAAACCGAACTGGTACTGGGTTCGAACGCCGATCTGCTGCACAAACTCAAACAGAATGCGATCGATGCGGCGCTGATGGCGGTGCCCGAGCCCGATCCGGATATCGAATCGATCGTTTTGTTCGAGGACGAGATTTTTTTTGCGGCGCCGGCCGGGTCGCCGTACGCGGGCATGACAGAGGTGGATCTGCGCGCCTGCGCGGACGAGAAATTCGTCTGCCTGAAAGATGGTTTCGTGACCTTCAGCGGTTTTCAGGAAGCGTTTCGCATCGCCGGGTATGCGCCGAGCATCGTCACGCGCGTGGGCGATATTTTTTCGCTGATGAATCTGGTGGGGGCGGGGATCGGCTACACGCTGCTGCCTGGCCGCGTGCGCCATGCGTTCGGCGACAAGGTCCAGCTGATCCCGTTGAAAAACGACTATCTGATGCGCCAGACGATCGGCTTGAGTTTTCTGCGCGTGCGCGAGCGGGATCCGAACCTGCTGGCGCTGGCGGCGGTGTGCCGGATGCTGAAACACCGCACGCCAACGAACTGAGCGCGTTGGCGCCGGTGCCAGTCCGGATCAGCGCCCAGCCATACTCATGCGCGCTTGAGCTGGCTGATCACGCTGGCGACCTTGGTGGTGATCATGTCGACAGCCGGATTGTTCGCTCCGTGCGGGATGATGACATCGGCGTTGCGCTTGGTCGGCTCGATGAATTGCTTGTGCATCGGACGCACGGTGTCCAAGTACTGGCTGATGACGCTGTCCACCGAGCGGCCGCGTTCCGTGATATCGCGCTGCATGCGGCGGATGAAGCGGATGTCGGACGCCGTATCGACAAAGATCTTCAGCGACATCATGTCGCACAAGGCCGGGTCATACAGCGCAAACAGGCCTTCGATGACGATCACCGGGGCCGGCTTGACCCGGATGGTGCGGTCGGAGCGGTTGTGGAGCGTGAAGTCGTACTCGGGCATATCGATCGATTCGCCCCGGCGCAGGGCCTGGACGTGCTGCACCAGCAGCGACCACTCGAACGCCTGCGGATGATCGTAGTTCTGCTGGGTGCGCACTTCGGGGCTGAGATGCGTCTGGTCGCAGTAATAATCGTCCTGCATCACGACCGAGACCATCTCGGTGCCGAACGTGGACAACACTTGCCTGGACACGGTGGACTTGCCACTGCCGCTACCGCCCGCGACGCCAATAATAAACGGTTGAAAAGGAAAACTAAGCATGCTGAATGATACCGGAATCCGGACCTGACTGACAGGCCCGGGGGCCCTGTCCCCGCCGTTACTTCAGGCTGCGCAGCGCCGCTTCAAGCGCCGGATAGGTGAACTCGAACCCTTCGCGTGCGAAGCGCAAGGGCACCACACGCTGGCCTTCGAGCAGCAGGTCGGCCTGCTCGCCCAGCGCCAGGCGCATCGGCCAACCTGGCGTCGGGATCACGCAGGGCCGGTTCCAGACACGCGCAGCCGCCTGGCTGAATTCCAGTTGCGACACCGCGATCGGCGCGGTGAAATTGGTCGCACCAAACGTCGGCGCAGATGCATCCTTTAACGCCTGTTTCCAGCGATGGGCGATGCCTGCGACCAGATCGTCGACGTGAATCCATGACAGCCACTGGCGGCCACTGCCCAGCCGGCCGCCAATGCCCAGCCGGATCGGCAGCAGCATCATCGGCAGCGCGCCTTGCTCGCCCAGCACCAGGCCGAAGCGCATGCACTCGACCTGCACGCCATGGCGCACGGCGCCGGCGGCGGCCGCTTCCCACTCGCGGCACAGATCCGACATGAACATCGGCTGTGGCGGCGCCGTTTCATCGAGCTTGGCGTCGTCGCCGATCGCCTGGATACCGTAGTAGCCGATCGCGGATGCCGACAGCAGCAGCCGCGGCTTGTGACTGGCGCGGCCAATCCAGTCGACCACGTTTTCCGTCAGTGCGACGCGGCTCTGGCGCAGCGCGGCCTTGCGCGCGTCGGTCCAGCGCTGGCCGAGAATCCGGGCGCCGGCCAGGTTGACGACGATGTCGACCCGGTGCTCGAGCGGCAGATCATCCATCGCAGCGATGGCGCGCACCCGGCCCTCGAACAGCGTCGTAGCGCGTTGTACGTCGCGGGTCAGCGCGATCACGTCGTGACCGTCCTGCAGCAGCGCGCGCACCAGGTGCTGGCCGACGAAGCCCGTGGCGCCGGTGACCAGCACGCAGCGGGCGACCGTGTCGAAGACGCTTGGTGCCTTGTTGGATGTCGGTGTCGCACTCGTTGTCAACTTGTTCTCCGGTTGGGTGATGCAGTAAGGTCTCGCGCCTGCGCGCCGGGCGCGTGCTGTCCGATTTCTGCCAAGACAGGAATGTAACACTTCCTAACACTTCCGCTGACAGTAAACGTCGCCGACTCAGCGTAATTGATCTGGACGGCGATCGGGTTTACCTTTGCCGCACAACCTGCATAACAAAAGAGCATGGCCGGCCCCGCAACGTTCCCGAGACCACGGTCCGAGGAAGCGATGGCGACAGGCCATGCATTGGAGACGTATCACCAGCGACGCGCCGGGTGGAACCGGCCGCCGCACCTCGTAGGAGCCACCCTGTGTCCTCTCATGTCATTGCAATCTGCGTTCTGGCGCTCATGTTCATCGTCGCCACCGCCATGCCCATCAATATGGGCGTCATCGCGTTTGTCGGCGCCTTCCTGGTCGGCACCCTGGTCTTCAGCATGGAGACCAAGGCCATCATGTCCGGCTACCCGGCCGAACTGTTCCTGACCCTGGTCGGCATCACCTTCCTGTTCGCGCAGGCCCAAAACAACGGCACCATCGACTGGCTGGTGCGGCAAGCCGTGCGCGCCGTGGGCGGGCGCATCGCGGCCATCCCGTGGGTGATGTTCTTCGTCACGGCGCTGCTGACGGCCGTCGGCGCCGTCAGCCCTGCGGCGGTGGCCATCATCGCGCCGATCGCGCTGAGCTTTGCTGCCAAGTACAAGATCAATCCCTTGATGATGGGCCTGCTCGTGATCCACGGCGCGCAGGGCGGCGGCTTCTCGCCGATCAGCATCTACGGTGGTATCACCAACAAGGTCGTCATGGAAGCGGGGCTGCCGATCTCGCCGCTGACCACTGCTTTCACCAGCCTGGGTGTGAACCTGACGGTGTCGATCATCCTGTTCTTCGTGTTCGGCGGTGCCAAACTGATGCGCCAGGAAATGCCGAAGTCCAGCCGGGGCGTGCGTCCCATGACGCCATTCACGCCGCCGGTGGCGGTCGCGGCGCAGGGTCCGCAAATCTACGGCGACGCTGAAAACGAAACCGGCAGCGAAGAGCGCCTCACCGCGCAGCGTTCGAGTGCGGCAGTCGGCGCAGTCGGTGCCGGTGGTGCCGGTTCCGGCCTGGGTGCAGGTGAGATCGCGCTCGACGCCGGCCCGACCTTCCACCAGCTGTTTACCGTGTTCGGCCTGGCTGCACTGGCGGTGCTGGTGCTGTTCTTCAAACTCGATATCGGCTTTGTCGCCCTGACCATCGGTCTGGTGATTTCCATCCTGTCGCCGCAAGTGCAAAAGCGCGCCATCGGCCAGGTGTCGTGGCCCGAAATCATGCTGATCGTCGGCGTGAGCACGTATGTCGGCGTGATGCAGAAGATGGGCACCATCACCTGGGTCGGCGACAGCGTTGCCACCCTGACGTCGCCACTGACGGTGGCCTTGCTGCTGCTGTTCGTCGGCGCCATCGTCTCGGCCTTTGCTTCTTCCACCGCCGTGCTGGGTTCGCTCATTCCGCTGGCTGTGCCGTTCCTGGCGTCGGGCACCGGCGTGGACGCCATCGGCTTCATCGCCGCCATGGCGGTCGCATCGACGATTGTCGACGTCAGCCCGTTCTCGACCAATGGTGCACTCGTGCTGGCCAGTGCCCAGGGCATCGACCGCGACGTATTCCTGCGCCAGCTGATGATCTATGGCGGTATCGTGACGCTGGTCGCGCCGATCGTCGTGTGGCTGCTGTTCGTGGTGTTGTAAGGCCACGCAAATTTTAGGAACTATCATGAATCATGCTGAAGGCCGCTGGACCGGCCAGCAACGTAACCGCAGCGAGCGCGTGGCCCGCGCCGGCGCCGCCCTTGGCGGGGCGCTCGACGGCAAGATCGTGCAGGCCTCGCACATCGTCGAGCTGCTGCACGCGGTGCTCGAACCGGGCGACCGCGTCTGCCTCGAAGGCAACAACCAGAAGCAGGCCGACTTCCTCGGCAAGGCCCTGACGCGCGTCGATACGGCGCGCGTGCATGACCTGCATATGCTGCTGTCGGTGCTCTCGCTCCCCGAACACCTGGACGTGTTCGAAAAGGGTATCGCGTCGAAACTCGACTTTTCGTTCTCGGGCCCGCAGGCCGGGCGCCTGGCCAAGCTCGCGCAGTCGGGCAAGCTCAATATCGGTGCGATTCACACCTACCTCGAGCTGTTCGCCCGCTACTTCATCGACCTGACGCCGCGCGTGGCGCTGGTGGCTGCCGAGATGGCCGACCGCGAGGGCAATCTGTACACCGGTCCGAACACCGAAGACACGCCGGCGATTGCCGAAGCGACGGCCTTCAAGAGCGGGATCGTGATCGCGCAGGTGAACCAGATCGTCGACAAGCTGCCCCGCATCGACATTCCCGGCGACTGGGTCGGCTACGTCGTGCAGTCGCCCACGCCGTACTACATCGAGCCGCTGTTTACGCGTGATCCGGCCCTGATTTCCGAGATCCAGGTGTTGATGGCGATGATGGCCATCAAGGGCATCTATGCCGAGTACGAGATCGAGCGCCTGAACCACGGCATCGGCTTCGACACCGCCGCCATCGAACTGCTGCTGCCCACTTACGCGGCCAGCCTGGGCCTGAAGGGCAAGATCGCCCGTCACTGGGCGCTGAACCCGCACCCGGCGCTGATCCCGGCGATCGAAGCGGGCTTCGTCGAATCGGTGCACTCGTTCGGCTCCGAGCTGGGCATGGAAAACTATATCCGCGCGCGGCCCGACGTGTTCTTCGTGGGGCCGGACGGCTCGATGCGCAGCAACCGCGCCTTCTGCCAGGCGGCCGGGCATTACGCCTGCGACCTGTTCATCGGTTCGACGCTGCAGATCGATTTGCAGGGCAATTCGTCGACCGCCACGCTGGGGCGCATCGCGGGCTTTGGCGGCGCGCCGAACATGGGCGCCGATGCGCGTGGCCGGCGCCATCCGAGCAAGGCGTGGCTGAAAGCCGGCGAACAGGCGCGCGCGGGCCGCAACATGATCCCGCGCGGGCAAAAGCTGGTAGTGCAGATGGTCGAGACCTTCCGCGAACACATGGCGCCGGCCTTCGTCGAAAAACTCGACGCCTGGCAACTGGCCGAGCAGGCCGGCATGGCGATTCCGCCGGTGATGATCTATGGTGACGACGTCAGCCACATCCTGACCGAGGAAGGCATCGCCAACCTGCTGCTGTGCCGCACCGACGAAGAGCGCGAGCAGGCGATCCGCGGCGTGGCCGGCTACACGCCGGTGGGCATGGCGCGCGACAAGCGCATGGTCGAGAACCTGCGCGACCGGGGCATCATCCGCCGGCCCGAAGATCTCGGCATCGACAAACGCATGGCGACCCGCGACCTGCTGGCCGCCAAGAACATGAAGGGCCTGGTGCGCGCATCGGGCGGGTTGTACGACCCGCCGAAGCGCTTCAGGAACTGGTAAGGAACACATATCATGGAAACGCTGAATTATCGTTTCGAAGGCGGGCGGCGCCTGCTGACCGGGATGCCGCAGCTGGTGGGCGTGGTCGGCTCGGGCAACCTCGAAATCCTGATCGAACCGGCGCACCTGAAGGGCGCGTGCGAAATCGAAGTGCGCACCGCAGCCGTTGGTTTCGGCGCCACCTGGCAAGCCGTCATGGCTGACTTTCACGCGCGCTGGAGCCTGGCCGATGCGCGCGTGAGCGTCAACGACATGGGCGCCACGCCAGCGGTCGTGAGCCTGCGCCTGGACCAGGCGGTCGAATCGATCGCCAATCTTCCCGGAGGCGCGCCATGAGCAGCTACCAGGAACTCACCGCGCGCCAGCGCATTCCGGCCATGTTCGACGTCGGCACGTTTGAAGAATTTTTGCCGCCGTCCATGCGCATCGTCAGTCCGCACCTGGCGCAGCTCGATGCGGCGGTATCGTTCGACGATGGCGTCGTGGTCGGGCGCGGCAAGCTCGGTGGCCAGGTCGTGTTTGGCGCGGCGCAGGAGGGCGGCTTCATGGGCGGCGCCGTGGGCGAAGTCCACGGCGCCAAGCTGGTGGGCATGCTGCAGCGCGCGATTGACGAGCGGGCGCACGCCGTCGTGCTGCTGCTCGAATCGGGTGGCGTGCGGCTGCACGAAGCCAACGCAGGCCTGATCGCCGTGTCCGAAGTCATGCGCGCGATGCTCGACGTGCGCGCAGCCGGCATCCCCGTGATCGCGGTGGTCGGCGGCGCCAATGGCTGCTTTGGCGGCATGGGCATCGCGGCGCGCTGCGCCAACACGGTCATCATGTCCGAGGAAGGGCGCCTGGCGATGTCGGGCCCCGAAGTCATCGAGACCGCCAACGGCGTGGAAGAATTCGATTCGCGCGACCGCGCGCTGGTCTGGCGCACGACGGGCGGCAAGCACCGCTACCTGCTGGGCGACTGCCAGGTGCTGGTCGAAGACGACACAGCAGCGCTGCGCGCGGCGGCGCTGGAGGCCATTGCCGCGATCCCGCCGGGTGAGGTAACACTGACGCTCGATGGCCTGCTGGGTGAGCAGGCGATGCTGGAACGGCGCCTGCATGACACGCAGGGCATGAGCGAACCGATGGAGGTCTGGAAGGGGCTTGGCATGCCTGACCCGGCGCGGGTGCCGATGCTGGAGCCCGACGCCTTCCTCGAACTGGCGGCGCAGCACCGCGCCACGCCCACGCTGGGAGCACGATGATGGATTGGCAGACTGTAGCAGCACAACTGTTCCCCGGCGGGCATGCCATCGCCGAAGCCGACAACTTTTTGAGTGGCAGCGCGCAGGTCGACGGCAAACCAGTGGCCGTCATCGGCACCACGGGCCACACGCCGATCGGCATCGAGATCGCGCTGGCCCAGGCCCAGGCGATCCTGCGGACGGTGCGCGAGCATCCGGGCCGCCCGATCCTGATCCTGGTCGACACGCAAGGCCAGCGCCTGCGCCACCGCGACGAGATGTTGGGCATCAACAGCTACATGGCCCACCTGGGCAAGTGCGTCGACCTGGCGCGGCGCGAAGGCCACACGGTGATCGGCCTCGTCTACGACCAGGCGCTGTCGGGTGGCTTCATCACCAGTGGCCTGATCGCCAGCGCCTGTTACGCGCTGCCCGAGGCCACCATCCGCGTGATGGGCTTGCCGGCGATGGCGCGCATCACGAAGGTGCCCGAGGAACGCCTGACCGAACTGGCCAAGGACAATCCCGTGTTTGCACCGGGCCCGGAAAACTACCTGCGCATGGGGGGGCTGCACGGCATCTGGGATGGCGATCTGGCCGGCGAACTGGTACGCGCGCTGGCCGATGCCGAGGTCGAGGACGGGCGCATGGCGCTGGGCCTGACGCGGGGCGGCCGCCTGATGGCGCATCCGGTGGCGCAGGCGGTCAGGGTGGGCAGCGATGTTCGCCCGGCATGACCTGGTCTGGCTGACGAGCCGCGGCTGGCAGCGCGTGCGCGCCGCTGCGCCGCCGGCAGCGCTGTCTGCGCTGGATCGCTGGCAGGAAGGCGGCTGGCCGGCCGTCGTGCGGCGCGCTGAGGTGGGCACGTTGCCGGGCGAAGTGGCGATCGGATTCCCGTTGCCGCCGCGGCCTGAAGACGGCGGCAAACTCAAGTTCGGCTGCGCGGTCGAGATGTCCGATATCGGCCGGCGTACGCGCGCCTTGCCGCTGGTGGGCGCGCTCTATGCCGTGCCGGCGCAGTGGCGCGAAGGCCTGGAAGCGCTCGAGCGCCAGGCGGCCGATGCCGGCGTGAGCCTCTGCGTGTATGGTTCGGTGGCGCTGGCCGCGCTCACGGGCCAGTATTATCTGACGCCGCTGTCCGATATCGACGTGCTGCTGCAGCCGCAGACGCGGCGCCAACTGATGATCGGTCTCGATCTGCTGTCGTGGCATGCGGGCATCCTGCCGCTCGACGGCGAAGTGGTGTTCCCCGACGGCCGCGCGGTCGCGTGGAAAGAACTGCGCGCGGCGTTTGCCGGCGCGCCGGGTAAGCGCGTGTTGACGAAGGGGCTCGAGCGCATCGCGCTGGTCCTGCCCGAAACCTTGATGGCCACGCTGGAGGAAGAACATGGGTGACCTGAACCGCGTGCAGACGGCGCGCGCGCCCGCTTGGCACGACCAGGGCGACGCCGGCGAGCGCGCCTTTTGCCGGCGCATCGCGCGCGTGGCCGTGCGCAGTCTGTATGCCGAACTGGTGCTGTATCCGAAGCCGGGTCTGGTCTCGACCGTCGACAACGGCAGCCACACCGACATGACGGCGGCCACCTTCATGCGCAGCCTGTTTGCGCTGCGGCGCTACTTTGGCGACATCACCCGCGCCGGCATGGTCGATGCGCCGTTCCACGTTTTAAAGCAGCTGGGGATCGACGCCGAAGCGCGGATGCTGCGCGCAACCGCCGGCATCAATACGCACCGCGGCGCGATCTTTTGCCTCGGCATGTTGTGCGCGGCCATCGGTCGCTGCCGGGCGCGCGCTGAAGCCTTGACCCCGGCGCGCATCGCCGACCTGCTGCGCGCATGCTGGGGCCAGGCGCTGGGCGCGCACAGCATTGTCAACGACGACCATGCATCACACGGCGCCCGTGTCTCGCTGCGCTATGCAGCCAGCGGCGCGCGCGAAGAAGGTGCGCTTGGCTTCCCGGCGGTGTTCGCTGTCGGCCTGCCGGCGCTGCAGCGTGCCCTGGCAGCGGGGCGCGGCATGCGCGAAGCACGCATCGACACACTGTTCGCGCTGATGGCCCATATCAGCGACACCAACGTCTACCATCGCGGCGGCATCGAAGGCGCCTTGACGGTGCGGCGCCAGGCGCGCGCCTTCGTTGCGCGCGGTGCTACGGCCGCGCCGGACTGGGAAGCGCGGGCGCTGGCCAGCCACCGCAGCTTTGTGGCGGCGCGGCTGTCGCCGGGCGGCGCCGCCGATCTGCTGGGCGCCGTGTGCCTCGTGCACGCGGTGACGACGCGCTGATGGCAGGGCGCCTGGCCATCCTGTGCCCGGGGCAGGGCGCGCAGCATCTGGCCATGTTCGACATGGCGCGCCTTGACCCCGCCGCCAGAGCGCTGCTTGACGCCTGGTTTGCCGATCCCGCGCTGGGCGCGACGCTGCAGGCCGGTCTTGGCGAAGAGCGCTTCACGAACCGCATCGCGCAACCGGCGATCGTCGCCGCCACGCTGGCCATGTGGCGTGCGTTGCAGGCCACGATTGCGCCGCCGGTGCTGGTGGCCGGCTACAGCATCGGCGAGTTGTCGGCCTATGGCGTGGCAGGGGCGTTGGCACCGGAGGACGTGATCAAGCTGGCCATCGAACGGGCGCGCCTGATGGATGCCTGCGTGGTCGATGGCGCGGAGCAGGGCATGGTGGCGCTGTCCGGCATGCCGTCCGGGACCGTTGACGCTTTGCTGGCCGGCTGCGGATTCTATCCGGCGATCGTGACCGGTGACGATGCGCTGGTGGCCGGCGGCCCTGCCGCCCAGCGCGATGCGTTGGCCAACGCCGCGATGGCTGCCGGCGGCCATGCCACGGTGCTGCCGGTCGCGGTCGCCTCGCACACGCCAATGCTGGCCGGCGCGGTCGCACCGTTCGGAGCGTTGCTGGCCGACGCGTGCTGGCGCGCACCGGCGTTCCCGGTGCTGTCCGGCATCTCGGCCGAACCGGTGTTTGCTGCAGGCAAGGCGCTGGCCGAACTGCCGCGCCAGATCGCCGAGCCGATCCGCTGGCGCGACTGTATGGAAGCGATGAGCGAAGCCGGCATCACGGTGGCGCTCGAACTGGGGCCGGGGGCCGCGCTGTCAAAAATGTTGCAGTCGCGCAAACAAAACATCGCGTGCCGTTCGGTCACGGAGTTTCGCTCGCTCGATGGGATACGCGCTTGGCTACAGAGGCAGCTCGACTGACATTCACGAAGCTGATGTCTGATATTGCAACTCATAATTGGAAAACACACTGAGTCGCCTATATAACAGTTGTACACCAACTGAAACCATAGGCGTTGCCCATGTGGGCAATGCAATCGAAGGAGCTGCACGTGAAAAAGATTGTCCATGCACTGGTCGCCGCTGCCGGCAGCCGCGCCAAATATGCCCTGCGCAAGCGGGCAGAAGCCATCAAGCCATCGAAGGTCGACTACCGCCTGAACGCGGGCGGCTGGAACTAAGCCTGTCCTGGCAGGGCGTTAAGAACAAAGGCTGGCGCCGTTTGGCGAACCAGCCTTTTTTCATGGGTGACGTACTGTGGCTCATGCCAGCTCGAACGTCGTGCTCATCACCCCGACCAGCGCCACCATCTCTGCGGATTCGGCCAGCGCCAGCAACACATCGCCGCGATCGACATGGCCTTGCGCCAGCAACCCGGCCCAATCCGCCAATTCCATCGTCGTCGCTTCACGTTCGAGTGCAGCGCGGTACAGCTGCGCGATAAACGTCGGATCATCGAGCCGGTCGGTCGACTCGGCGGCGTTGACGAAGCTGTCCGCGATGTCAGCCAGCGACGTGCCTGCTTCGGAGCGGTCGATCCAGTAGTTCAGGCCATCCAGATCCGGCCGGCGGTCATACAGCGCGTCGTACATGCGAATGATTATGCCCACGTCGGTGGCGCCAAACGCGATCTCGTTCGATGCGTCCATGCCCAGCTTTTCGTCCGAATCGACCAGCGCCAGTGCCAGATCGGCGCGGCTGATGGCGCCGCTGGCCAGGGTCGCCGTCCAGTAGGCCAGGCCTTCTGCGTCGGTGGCGCGGCCCAGCACCTGATCGTACAGCCAGGTGACGTAGGCCGCGTTCGACTGCGGCACCTTGCCCGCCAGTTCGCTCGACGTCAGGATGGCCTGCGTGACATCGGCCAGCGCGGTGTCGCCGGCCAGCGTACGCACCCAGTAATCGAGGCTGCCGGCGTCGGGCGAGCGCTCCAGCAGGCTCTCGTACAGACGCGTTACGCTGCCGCGCTCGGACGTGTCGGCCCGGGCCTCGGCAAAGTGGAAGGCTTCGAAGTGATCCGCACTGAAGCTGATGTTGCCAAAGTTTCCGGGGCGAAGGCCCAGTGAGGCGAGCCCGTCCAGATCGCGACCGACGCCAATGGTATAGCCGTCGCGACTGGCGCGGCCCAACTGCAAGGTATCGTAGCCTTCGCCGCCGTCCAGCGAGTTGAACGTCACGTGGCCGATCGACTCGGCGATGCTCTCGCCGATGATGATGCGGTCGTCGCCGCCGCTGGCGCTGACCCGGTCCTGGCCACCGTCGAGGATGAAGGTCTGGCTGGCACCATCGGCAATGATGTTGGCGCGGCCCCGCACATGGTCGAAGGTTCCCGCCCCGGTGATCAGGGAAAGATTGAAGTTGTCCAGGGCCAGGTGCACCCGGTCGCCCTGGCCATTGGTATCGATCAGGACCGCGCTCAATGCCGTATCGCGCCAGCTCGTCAGCCCCATGACGGCGTCCGCTGCGGTGCTCGTGGCTGTCGTCGGCGAGACTGTCGACAGCAGGAATACCGAATTGAATTGCCAATACCACATTGCAGAGAGGGCGTCGGTCATCGCGGCCCGGTCGGCTGCGGGGGCGTGCGCCGCGATTTGCGCGCTCAGCATGTCCAGCGCGCGCAAGGCCGTCTGTGGCGCGCCTGCGGCCCCTCCATTCGCAGCCCGTACCCGGTGGGCAGATGCGCCGTGAGCGCCGCAGCGCCGCCTGGTAAGGTCAACAGGGGAATATCGGCCACATCGTTGCCATTCTGGTCCTGGCGCCCCGGCTGGATGACCGGTACAACGACCGTGCGCGTCACGTCGCCAAGGGGCGCCGTTTCGGTGGTGATGCGTACCTCGGCGCCATCGATGAGTACGGTGGATGTATCGGTTGCCATATGCAGTCCTTGCAAGTGAGCGATGTTGAACGGCCAACTATATTTTCGCGGGGCCGCACGCGGCAGTGCTTCAGGCCAGCTCGAACGTCGTGCTCATCACGCCGACCAGTTCCACCATCTCTGCGGACTCGGCCAGCGCCAGCAGCACATCGCCCCGATCGACATGGCCTTGCGCCAGCAACCCGGCCCAATCCGCCAGTTCGATCGTCGTCGCTTCGCGCTCGAGCGCCATCCGGTACAGCTGTGCGACAAAGGTTGGATCATCCAGCCGGCCGGTCGACTCGGCGGCATCGACAAAGCTGTCGGCGATATCGGCCAGCGACGTGCCATCCTCCAAGCGATCGACCCAGTAATTCAGGCCTGCCAGATCCGGCTGGCGGTCATACAGCGCGTCGTACATGCGAATGAGTACGCCGACGTCGGTGGCGCCGAATGCGATCTCGTTCGATGCGTCCTGTGCCAGTTTTTCGGCCGAATCGACCAGCGCCAGTGCCAGATCGGCGCGGCTGATGCCGTCGCTGGCCAGGGTGGCCGTCCAGTAGGCCAGGCCGCCAGCGTCGGCGGCGCGGCCCAGCACCTGGTCGTACAGCCAGGTGATGTAAGCTGCGTTCGACTGCGGCACCTTGCCAGCGAGCTCGTCCGACGCCAGGATGGCCTGCGTGACGTCGACCAGCGCGGTGTCGCCGGCCAGCGTGCGCATCCAGTAATCGAGGCTGCCGGCGTCGGGCGAGCGCTCCAGCAGCGTCTCGTACAACCGGGTGACACTGCCGCGCACCGTGGTGTCAGCAACTGCCTCGGCAAACTGGAAGGCTTCGATGTTGAATGCCTTATAAATCAAGTTGGGGCGATCTGTGTCGCTGAAGGTGAACGCGGCACGACCGTCCCCCATGTCGAATGCAAAGAACGTGTAGTCATCCCGGCTGTCACCTTTGAGCTGCAGCGTGTCATAGTCTTCGCCGCCATTGATAGTGTTGAACGCGACGTGCCCGATCGTGTCCTGGATGCTCTCGCCGACGATGATCCGGTCGTTGCCGCCGCCGGCGCTGACCTGGTCCACGCCACCGTCGAGAACAATGGTCTGGCTGGCGCCGTCGGCGATGATGTTGGCTCTGCCGATCACGTGATCGAAGGTGCCGCCTCCGGTGATGAGCGTGAAGCTAAAGCCCCGCACGGCCATGTGCGCCGCGTCGCCAAGGCCATTGGTGTCGATTAGCACAGCGGTGGTAAAGTTTCCTACGCTGTTCGACACCTGCATCACCGCGCCTGGTGCGCGCTCGGCTGCCATTGTCGGCATGACGGTCGACAGCAGGATCTTGCCCGAGACGCCCATTAGCACCCACTGTGCGGCGATGGTGCCGTTCATCGCGGCCTGGCTTGGTGCCGGGACATGCGTTTCGATTTGCGCCTGCAACAGCGCCGGGCCATCGGTGATCGGTTGCTCGTCCGTGAGCACCGTCACCTGCATGCCGTACCCGGTTGGCAGGTGCGCCGTCAGCGCAGGCCCGCCGTCCTCGCTCGTCGTGACCGGGATATCGGCCAGCGCGTTGCCGTTCCCATCCTCGCGTGTGGACGTAACCACCGGCACGACCAACGTGCGCGTGGGGTTGCCGAACGTGTCCGTCCCGGCCGTGATATCGACCTCGACGCCATCGATGATGACGGTGGATGAAGGGGTTGCCATATGCGCGCCTCGCAAGTAAATAATCATCAATCACCAACTATAGGCGTTTTGCCGCGCGCACAGCCTACATCGGGTGAGAATACCCGGCACGCATACGCGATCCCTTGCACGACGCCCGCAAGCTACCCGCCACGCTGCCGGAAGGGACTCCTCTCGTTCAACTCATCGAGATAGTCGTCAATGCAGCCCGCTTCGCGCTGCAGGAAATTTTCCACCGCATTCGCAAACGACGGATGCGCCAGCCAGTGCGCCGACCAGGTCTTGGTCGGCAGGAAGCCGCGCGCCATCTTGTGCTCGCCCTGCGCGCCGCCTTCGAACGTGGCGATGCCCTGTTCGATGCAGAATTCCAGCGGCTGGTAGTACGCTGCCTCGAAATGCAGGCACGGCACGTGTTCGAGCGCGCCCCAGTAGCGCCCGTAGAGCGTGTCGGCGTCGTGGATGACGAGGGACGCAGCGACGGCGCGGCCTTCCATTTCGGCGATGACGAGCAGGATATTGTCCGGCATCGTCGCACCGATCTGCAGGAAAAAGTCCAGGTTCAGGTAGGGCGTCGAGTGGTGGTCTTTGTAGGTATTGCGGTAGCAGCGGTTGAACAGCACCCAGTCGTCGCGCGTGGCGTCCACGCCGCGCACGCGGCGCATTGTCACGCCAGCGTCCACCACCTTGCGTCGCTCGGCGCGGATGTTCTTGCGCTTTTTCGGTTCGAGCGTGGCCAGAAAGTCATCGAAACTCGCATAGCCCCGGTTCAGCCAGTGAAACTGCACGCCGCTGCGCAGCAGGAAGCCGGCATCCTTGAGCGCCTGCGCTTCGTCCTCGGGCGGGAACAGGATGTGGGTCGACGAGACCTCGGTGGCCGACTGCGTGGCCGTCAGCACCTCGATCAGCGCGGCGCGCGCGGCCGCGTCGACCGCCAGCAGGCGCGAGCCGGCCACCGGTGTGAACGGAATCGCCGACAGCAGCTTCGGATAATAGTCGAGGCCATTGCGCGCGTAAGCGTCGGCCCAGGCCCAGTCGAACACATACTCGCCATACGAGTGGCCCTTGACGTACAGGGGCAGGGCGGCAGCCAGCACGTCGGCTGCGTCGTACAGCAACAAAAACTGCGGCTGCCAGCCGCTTTCGGGCGCCGCACTGCCTGACGCATGCAGCGCGTGCAGGAAGGCGTACGAGAGAAACGGCGTCGGCGCGGCCTGGGCCTGGACCAGCGCGTCCCATGGTGCTTGCCCGACTTCGGACAGGCTCGAGACGATATGCGTGCGATAATCTGTCATTGCTTTCAACATTGCTTCCAATCCTACGAAGTGAGTGGCGACGGGCAGCGATTCGCCGCGTCGGCACTGCGAGAGACCCATTCATGAACAGCCGATTCTTCAATCTCTATTCGCACCATTTTGCACGCGTTGCCGTCGCCATCCCGCACATCCGCGTGGCCGACCCGGCCTACAACGTCGAACAGACGATCAAGCTGGCGCAGAGGGCGGCAAGCGAAGGCGCGGCGCTGGTCGCGTTTCCCGAACTGGGCCTGTCCGCCTACACCTGCGACGACCTGTTCCACCAGCGCGCGCTGCTCGACGCCTGCCTGGACGGCTTGCACACCGTTCTTGATGCATCGCGCAGCCTGCCGCTGGCCATCGTCATCGGCATGCCGCTGCGGGTGAACCATATGCTGTTCAACTGCGCCGTTGCCATCGCCAATGGACGCGTGCTGGGCGTGGTGCCGAAAAGTTATTTGCCTAATTATGGCGAGTTTTACGAATCCCGGCAGTTCACGCCCGCCGATTGCGCGCCCGTCGACCAGATCGACCTGTTTGGCGAGACTGTGCCGTTCGGCGTAAACCTGCTGTTCGAGGTCGCCAACCTGCCACTGCTGCGCTTTCACCTCGAGATCTGCGAAGACGTCTGGGTACCGGTACCGCCGTCGTCGTTCGCGGCATTGGCCGGCGCCACGGTGCTGGTCAACCTGTCGGCATCGAATGTCGTCGTCGGCAAGAGCGGCTACCGTCATCAGCTGGTTGGCCAGCAATCGGCGCGCTGTATGGCAGCGTATCTGTACACGTCGGCCGGGCGCGGCGAATCGACCACCGACATGGCGTGGGACGGCCAGTCGCTGATCTACGAAAAGGGCGAGCTGCTGGCCGAATCCGCGCGCTTTTCCGACGAATCGCAGATCATCTTCGCCGACGTCGACCTCGAGCGTTTGTCGACCGAGCGCATGAAAGCGACGACGTTTGCGCAGTCGGCCCGGCGCCATGCGGCCGAGGTGGCGGCGTTTCGCGTCGTGCGCTTCGAGCTCGCGCTGCCGCTCGAGCACACCCTGCCGCTGGCGCGCAGCGTCGAGCGCTTCCCGTATGTCCCGCTCGACCGCGCCCGGCGCGACGAGCGCTGCACCGAGGTCTACAACATCCAGGTGCAGGCCCTGATCCAGCGCCTGGCCGCGAGCGGTATCCAGAAGGTGGTCATCGGCGTGTCCGGCGGCCTGGACTCGACCCACGCGCTGCTCGTCTGCGCGAAAGTGATGGACCGCCTGAAGCTGCCGCGCACGAACATCCTGGCCTACACGATGCCCGGCTTCGCCACCAGCGAGCGCACGCTCAGGCAGGCGCGCGACCTGATGGCGGCCGTGGGTTGCAGCGCGCAAGAGATTGATATCCGCCCGAGCTGCATCCAGATGCTCAAGGATCTGGGGCACCCGTACAGCGAGGGCACGCCCGACTACGACATCACGTTCGAGAACGTGCAGGCCGGCGAGCGTACCAACCACCTGTTCCGGCTGGCGAACTTCCATAACGGGATCGTGATCGGCACGGGCGACCTGTCCGAGCTGGCGCTGGGCTGGTGTACCTACGGCGTGGGCGACCATATGTCGCACTACAACGTCAACGCCAGCGTGCCCAAGACGCTGATCTCGTACCTGGTGCGCTGGGTCGCCGAGACGGGCTCGGTCGTCGCCGAGGGCCAGTCGCGGGTGCTGATCGACATCCTCGAGACCGAGATCAGCCCCGAGCTGGTGCCTGGCGGTGCAGGCAGTCACGGCGCCGATGCCAAGCCTGCGCAAAGCACGCAGGAACGCATCGGCCCTTACGAGCTGCAAGATTTCAATCTGTTCTATACGCTGCGCTACGGCTTCAAGCCGAGCAAGGTCGCGTTCATGGCGTATTCGGCATGGCACGACAGCGCGGCGGGCCGCTGGCCGGACGAGGCCGGCGAGCGCAATGCCTACGACATGGACGCCATCAAGCGCAACCTGTCGATCTTTTTGTACCGCTTCTTCAAGACCAGCCAGTTCAAGCGCTCGTGCGTACCGAACGGACCGAAGGTCGGCAACGGCGGCTCGCTCTCGCCACGTGGCGACTGGCGGGCACCGTCCGACTCCGAGGCCACCGTCTGGCTGGGCGACCTGGCGACCATCCCCGACTCATCGAAAGGACTACCACCATGAAACAGATTACCTGCGTGATCAAACCGTTCAAGCTCGACGAAGTGCGTGAAGCGCTGGCCGAAGTGAACGTCACCGGCCTGACCGTTACCGAAGTGAAGGGTTTCGGCCGCCAGAAGGGGCACACCGAGCTGTATCGCGGCGCCGAATACGTCGTCGACTTCCTGCCGAAAGTGAAGATCGAAGTGGTGGTGGACGATCCGATGGCCGACAGCGTCGTCGACGCCATCATCAAGGCAGCGCGCACCGGCAAGATCGGGGACGGCAAGATTTTTGTCCAGAACATCGAGCAGGTCATCCGCATTCGTACCGGCGAGACCGGCCCCGACGCAGTCTAAGCCCGCCTGCCTGATCCACCGGGGCGGTGCGTCGTTACCGCCCCATCCGCATATCGAACTTCCACGTCAACAGCCGCAGGCCGCTGATGAACAGGCAGCTCGACCACAGCGCGAAATCGTCCGGCACGCCGTACTTGCCCATGAGCAGGAACAGCCAGTTGCCGATGAAGGCGCAAATCGCATACGGTTTGCCGTCCCGGAACACCATCGGCACTTCGTTACAGACGATATCGCGCAGCACGCCCCCGAAAATCCCGGTAATGACGCCCATCATTGAGGCGATGAAGATCGGCATGTCCGCCGCCAGCGCGGCAGATACGCCCGCAATCGAGAACAGGCCCAGGCCCACGGCATCGGCAATGACGATCAGGCGTTCCGAGACGATCTGACGCAGCGTGCGGATCAGGGGAGAGGCGACGAGCGCGAGCACGAAGATCGCGATCGCATATTCCTGGTGCGTCACCCAGAACAGCGGGCGCTTGTCGAGCAGGATGTCGCGCAGCGTGCCGCCGCCGAATGCGGTGATGAAGGCCACCGTGAATACCCCCACCAGATCCATGCGCTTGCGCCGGGCTTCGATGAAGCCGGAAAACGCGCCGACCAGGATCGCCATGATTTCGATGAACTTGATAAGCGTCATGCAGCAGAGGTCAGGGAATGGTGTTGTGAGATTACCACGGGCTAAGCGCTTGCATAAGAGAATTATGCGCCCCCGTCGCTATCCGCGACATTCGGGCTGACGGTCGGAAGGAGGCCGGAAGGTCATTGCGGCCAGGTCTGCTTAAGGTAATCAGGCCCGACTGGCGCAACCGCCGGGCAATTCCTGCCGGGCAATTCCTGCAGACCAACCCAGATGAAGGAGTAGATGATGGCGAATACGTTCGAGTCCGTAAGAGTGATCACGCTGACCGCAGGCAACCAGGGCATGCCTGGCGCCCCGATCCTGACGATGGCGCTGATGATCGACGGCGCCGATGGCACCGTGCAGGGCAAGGGCAAGATCACCCAGGCCCTGGCGCCACCGTACGGCGAGCTGTCGGTTTCCGATATCACGGGGCAGGTGCGTGCGATGGGGTTCGGCCCGGCAACGCAGGCGCTGTCGCTGAAGGGGACGATCTTCACGACGCTCAAACCGCCGGCGATCGGCACCCTGGAAACGCCGTTCAGCGCTTTCTTCGTGACCGACAACGACTGGGTGGGTAATGGCTATTTCAACTACCCACCCAACGACGTGACCGATGTGCCGATCGTCCCGGGGCTTACTGCGCCAGCAGTGGCAGCCGCAGCGTAAAGATGACCCGCCCATCCGCATACCGGTAGGCCAGCTCGCCCTGGTGCTCGCGCACGATCTGCTGCGCGATGTACAGGCCCAGGCCCATGCCGGTGCGGTTGCGCGGATTGTTCATCGACGCGCGCTTGAACGGGTTGAACAGCGTGGCCACGGTTTCGGGCAGGATCGCCTGGCCGGCGTTGGAAACCTCGACCGAAGCATCACGCTCGTGGGCGCGCAGGCACACGGTCACGGGCGTGCCCGGCTCACCGTGGTGGCGCGCATTGCTCATCAGGTTCGACAGGACCTGGCCCAGCCGGCCGCCGTCGGCCCTGACCGTGGCGTCGTCGTCGCAGATCAGATCGAGCGGGATCGATGGATACGCCATGCGCGCTTCGTCCATCAGATCGATCAGCAATTCTTTCAGGTCGACGGGCACGAGCGAGACGCCCAGGCCCATGCCGCTGTCGATGCGGCTCATGTCCAGCACCTGGCTGATCATGCGCTGCATGCGGTTGGTCGACGACTGGATGCGCTTGCCCAGCGTCGGCTGGCCATTGCCACCGCCGTTGCCGGTGCGTTCCAGCACCATGCCGGCCATATTGATCGAGTGCAGCGGGTCGCGCAGGTCATGGCCGAGCATAGCCAGCAGTTGCGCGCGGGTCGCCTCCGTTTGCGAGCGTTGCGAGTTCATTGCGCGTACCAGTTCGGCCAGCGTCAGGCGGGCATTGCCCAACACCGTGGGTTCCCACGGGTGCGCGCGGCCGCGCACCGTCTCGTGCCAGGCATCGAACGAGCCGCGCGGCGTCAGGCGTTCGCCCAGCGGACCAAAAATTGCAATCTTGTCGGGACGGCCGCCCCAGGCCACCGTCTCGATCTGTTCGACGCGCAGCAGCACGCACCAGCCCTGGCCCATTGGATCGAAGGGCAGGGCCAGCATGCCGACCCATTTGCCCAATTGCTCGTGCAGGGCCTCGGGCCACTCGTTCTTGCATTCGCGGATCAGCAAATCGTGCTGGTTGTCCGGCAGCAGCCCGATGATGGCCTTCGCCAGTTCGGGTGGCAGATCGCCATGCGTGACCACCTTGCCGTGCTGGGCGACGATCATCGCCTGGGCGCCCGACGCCGCCATCATCAACTTGCCGTGCTGTCCCAGCGTGTCGACCGGATCGTCGTCGAGCAGCAGCGATTCGACGATGCTCGTGCGTACGCGGGCCGATTGTTCGGCCAGCGTGGCGTCGGCGCGCGCTTCGATGCTGAGGATGGTCGAGGCCATCACCTGCGCCAGCACGTCGGCCGCCAGGCGCACCGCGTAGGGCACCAGCTTCTTGGACATGTGATGGCAGGCGATCAGGCCCCACAGGCGGCCGTTGATGACGATGGACACACTCATCGACGCCATCACGCCCATGTTCTTCAGGTACTCGATGTGGACCGGCGAAACGCTGCGCAGCACGGCGAAACTCATGTCCAGTGGCGGGGCGCCCGGTGCGCCGCACAGCGGCACGGCCGTGTAGTCCATGTCGCCGATCATGCGCAGCGTGTTGAGCGTGTACAGGCGGCGCGCCTGGGCCGGGATGTCGCCGGCCGGGTAGCGCTGGCCAAGGTACGGCACCAGGTCATCGCGCCGGCTTTCGGCCACGACGTCGCCGCTGTCGTCGGCGCGAAAGCGATAGGCCATCACGCGGTCGAAGCCGGTGAAATCGCGTACCTGGGTCACGGCGACGCTGAGCAGCCCCTCGATGGTTTTCTGGCGGCGCAGGCGGTCAATCGAGCTGTGCGCCTTGACGGCGAACTGCGACACTTCTTCGGTCGAGGCTTCGCGCAATTCGAATTCGGCGGTGATGCGCCCGTCGGCGGCATGCACGACACAATCGTACTCGGTCGCGCCGATGGACAGGCCGGCCACCAGCGGGCCGGCGTCGGCGTCGTGGAGAGCGGCAATGCAGTCGGTAATGGCGTCGGCAGCAGCCACCGGCAATGTCAGCGCCTCCAGCGCCAGGCCCAGTTGCAGGGAGACGCCAAGCATGCCGGGGGCGTTTTCGCTCCAGCCGGCCAGACGTGCATCTTCGGTGAAGAACAGTACTGCGCCATGGGGCTGGATCGAGCCAGGGATATGGATCGGCTCCGCGGCACAGGACGACAAATCGACCCGTTGCCCATGCTCCATGATGACCGCTTGCATTGCCTTCAAATCACACCACCCCTAGTCGAATGACCGGCAACAGACCGGCCGAGAAGAATTCTACATTCAACCTGCCAAAGGGGCCGGCACTGCAACCACGAACATTGCAACTGTTACACGAGCATGTTGCATTACCCATACAGACGCGTGTTATTCCAGGAGTGCAGCGCGCAGCAAGGCAATCAGCGCGCCATGGCCGCCGTCGGACCGGCCGGCCGCGCAAAAGGCAATCACCTCGTTCTTTTGCACCAGCCAGCTGTGCACGATCCCGCGCAGTACCGGTTCGCCACCCGGGGAGCCGTAGCCAATGCCATGGATGATGCGCACGCAGCGCACGCCGCGCCGGTTGGCGCGGTGCAGGAAGTCGGTGAGGGCGTCGCGCGCGGCGTCGCGGTTCAGGCCATGCAGGTCGAGCTCGTCCTGGATCGGCCAGTGGCGTTTGCGCAACTTGCGCACGACATCGGGACCGACGCCGTCGCGCGAGTAACTGAGGGCCGGGTCTTCGTCGAGCATGCCTTCGACGTCGAACTGGTCCGACAGCGATTCGCGCAGGACGGCTTCGGTTTCTTCGGCGGCAGAGAGCACCGGCCCCTTGCGGATGGGACGGTTCGGGGCGACGTACACCGGGCGGTGCACGTAGCGGTCGGATTCGGGCAGCTTGCGCACGCCCTGCATCGAGCTGCGAAATTCGACCGCCCGTTCGCGCGCCAGGCGTTCGCGTTGTTCACGCTCGGCCTGTTCGATGGCGCGCACACGCTCGGTTTCCTTGAGCTGGTCGCGCAAGCCCTTGAGCTCGGCGAAGTCTTTCATGCCTGCCATCGAATGCGGTTCCTGGTGAGGATTTACTGTGGGTCGTCTTCCAGCGCTTCGAGGTAGCGCTGGGCGTCGAGCGCGGCCATGCAGCCGGTGCCCGAACTGGTGATCGCCTGGCGGTAGATGTGATCCTGCACGTCGCCGGCAGCAAACACGCCCGGCACGCTGGTGGCGGTTGCCATGCCTTCGAGGCCCGACTTGGTCACCAGGTAGCCGCCGCTGTGCATCTCGAGCTGGCCTTCGAAGATGCCGGTGTTCGGCTTGTGGCCGATCGCCACGAACAGGCCATGCACGGTCAGGTCCTTCGATTCGCCCGTCTGGGTCGACTTCAGGCGCAGGCCGGTCACGCCGCTGTTGTCGCCCAGAACTTCGTCGAGCGTCTGGTTGTATTCCAGCACGATCTTGCCTTCGGAGACCTTGTGCATCAGGCGGTCGACCAGGATCGGCTCGGCGCGGAACTTGTCGCGGCGGTGGATCAGCGTGACCTTCGAGGCGATGCCGGCCAGGTACAGCGCTTCTTCGACGGCGGTATTGCCACCGCCAATGACCGCGACTTCCTGGTTGCGGTAGAAGAAGCCGTCGCAGGTGGCGCAGGCCGACACGCCCTTGCCCATGAACGCCTGTTCCGATGGCAGGCCCAGATACTGGGCCGATGCGCCGGTGGCGATGATCAGGGCGTCGCAGGTGAACGTGAAGCTGTCGCCCACCAGGCGGATCGGCTTTTCGTTCAGGTACGTCGTGTGAACCTGGTCGAACACGATCTCGGTATTGAAGCGCTCGGCGTGCTGCAGCAGGCGCTGCATCAGCTCCGGGCCCTGCACGCCCAGCGGATCGCCCGGCCAGTTCTCGACATCGGTGGTGGTCATCAGCTGGCCGCCTTGCTCGACACCCGTCACCAGCATTGGCTTGAGGTTGGCGCGCGCGGCGTACACGGCAGCGCTGTAGCCGGCAGGACCGGAACCGAGGATGAGGACTTTGGCGTGTTTAGTTGTAGTCATGGCGGCGCTTCAATGATTGTTAATAGACACACGGCAATTGGGGGCGGCTTGAGAAGAATCAAGGCCCACGCGGGCGCCGGTCGGGGTGTGCGAAAGAGGGCAGATTATAGACGATGCGGCGCGCGGGCATGAATCGTGGGGCCGGCGCGAGCGTATATCGCTTAGAATGTCCGGATAGCCGATTCGTACTTACCACGTAGTTACCTAGTAGTGCCTGCAATGAGCAAGAATAGTCCAGCCGCCACCTCCGGATACACCCGCACCAAGCAAACGGCCCGCGCGCCGCTGCCAGGCCGCCTGTCGCGCCTGCTGTCCGAAGCGCGCTGGATCGCCGGCGCCGTCGCGTTCCTCTATTTCGTCCTGATTTTGCTCAGCTACAGCAAGGGCGATCCCGGCTGGTCGCACGCCAATTCGGTGCCGCGCATCGACAACCTGGGCGGCGCTGCCGGCGCCTGGCTGTCCGACCTGCTGCTGTTCATCTTCGG
Organism: Massilia sp. MP_M2; assembly: GCF_039123635.1. Lineage (NCBI taxonomy): Bacteria > Pseudomonadati > Pseudomonadota > Betaproteobacteria > Burkholderiales > Oxalobacteraceae > Massilia > Massilia sp. MP_M2. The sequence goes on along the minus strand of NZ_JBCHJF010000010.1, from coordinate 105,170 downwards.
CTTTTCCGCCTGGTGGTGGAGCGTCATTTTCCTGCGCCAGGTCTGGCGCGGCTGGCGGCGCCTGACCGACAAGCTCGGCACCGCCGCAGCCGCCGAACCCGTGCACCATGGTGAAATCTACGTCCGCTGGATCGGTTTTGCGCTGATGTTTGCCGGCAGCGTCGGCCTGGAATACCTGCGCATGTGGTCGTGGGATGTCGAACTGCCGCGCGCGCCGGGCGGCGTGCTGGGGCAACTGATCGGGCATGCAAGCCAGGTCACGTTCGGCGCCACCGGCGCGACCTTGCTGCTGTTGCTGCTGTTCGGCCTGGGCTTCTCGCTGTTCTTCCAGGTGTCGTGGCTGGCCGTGGCCGAGCGCATCGGCGGCGTGTTCGACGACGCATTCGACTGGTTCCACCTGCGCATGGAAGACATCGAAGACCGCAAGCAGGGCGAAGTCGCGGCCGTCAAGCGCGACGAGGTCGTCGACCACGGCCGCGCCAAATTCACCGAAAAGCATTCGAACGAGCCGATCCCGGTCGTCAAGGCCGAGCCGTCGCTCGACATGGCGCCGGTATCGATGGCCAAGTCGACGTCAGCGTCGGTCGCTGGCGCCGCATCGGGGAGCGCGCCAAGCGTCCAGCCTGCACTGCAGCCGATCAAGATCGAGCCGCAGATGGTCAGCGTGCCCAAGTCCGAGCGCGCCGAAAAAGAACGTCAGACGCCATTGTTCGCCGATCACCGGGGCGATACCGGCCTGCCGCCGCTGGCGCTGCTGGATGAAGCGCCGCCCGTCACGGAAACCGTCAGCGTCGAGACGCTGGAATTTACCAGTCGTCTCATTGAAAAGAAACTGTCCGATTTTGGCGTCGATGCCAAGGTCGTTGCCGCCTACCCGGGCCCGGTCGTCACGCGCTACGAGATCGAGCCGGCCACCGGCGTGAAGGGCAGCCAGATCGTCAACCTGGCGCGCGACCTGGCGCGTTCGCTGTCGCTGACCTCGATCCGCGTCGTGGAAACCATCCCCGGCAAGAACTACATGGCGCTCGAACTGCCCAACCCGAAACGCCAGATCGTGCGCCTGTCCGAAATCGTCGGCTCCAAGGTCTATGGTGACAGTGCGTCGAGCCTGACCGTGGCGCTGGGCAAGGACATCGCCGGCAAGCCGGTGGTGGCCGACCTGGCCAAGATGCCGCACCTGCTGGTGGCCGGTACCACCGGTTCCGGTAAATCGGTCGGTATCAACGCCACCATCCTGTCGCTGCTCTACAAGTCCGATCCGGCCGACGTGCGCCTGATCCTGATCGACCCGAAGATGCTCGAAATGTCGGTCTACGAGGGCATTCCGCACCTGCTCGCGCCGGTCGTGACCGACATGCGCCAGGCGGGCCACGCGCTGAACTGGGCCGTCAACGAGATGGAGCGGCGCTACAAGCTCATGAGCAAGCTGGGCGTGCGTAATCTGGCCGGCTACAACAACAAGATCCTCGAAGCCACCAAGCGCGAAGAGCATATCCCGAACCCGTTCTCGATCATGCCGGACAACCCGGAACCGCTCGAGAAGCTGCCGACCATTGTCATCATCATCGACGAACTGGCCGACCTGATGATGGTCGTCGGTAAAAAGGTCGAAGAGCTGATCGCCCGTATCGCGCAAAAGGCGCGCGCGGCCGGCATCCACCTGATCCTGGCGACGCAGCGGCCATCGGTCGACGTCATTACCGGCCTGATCAAGGCGAACATCCCGACCCGCATCGCATTCCAGGTGTCCTCAAAAATCGACTCGCGCACGATTCTCGACCAGATGGGCGCCGAAGCACTGCTGGGCATGGGCGACATGCTGTACATGCCGCCGGGTACCGGCCTGCCGGTGCGCGTGCACGGTGCCTTCGTGTCCGACGAAGAAGTGCATCGAGTTGTAAAACATCTGCAATCGCTGGGCGAGCCCAACTATATTGAGGGCATCCTCGAAGGCGGCACGCTGGAAGAAGGCGGCGCAGCCGACGGGGCCGCACCAGGCGAAGGTGGCGGCGAGGCCGACGCGCTGTACGACCAGGCGGTGCAGGTGGTGCTCAAGAACCGCCGCGCATCGATCTCGCTGGTTCAGCGTCATTTGCGCATCGGCTACAACCGCGCCGCGCGCCTGCTGGAACAGATGGAAAACAGCGGCGTCGTCTCGCCGATGCAGTCCAACGGCAACCGCGACATCCTGGTGCCGGCGGCCAGCGCGGAATAATATCCCGCTCGCCAAGCACCCTTGTCGCACGTAGGGTGGACGGCTCTGCCGTCCACGCGTCCAACCTGCCCGAGCAGGCCCCAACAACAAGAAAAGGCCCCACGCATGCAAACAACCAAATTCACCATCGCCGCACTGCTGGCCACGAGCGCCTTCGCATTCTCGACCACGGCCAGCGCCGCCGCACTCGACCAATTCAAATCCTTCGTCGCCAGCACCAAGTCGGCCAAGGGCGAATTCACCCAGCAGCAGCTGGGCAAATCCAAAAGCGGCAAGGCCAGCCCCGCATCGAGCGGCAGCTTCGTCTTTGCCCGCCCCGGCAAATTCATCTGGACCTACCAGAAGCCGTACGAGCAAGTCCTGCAAGCCGATGGCGACCAGCTGTATATCTACGACAAGGACCTGAATCAGGTCACCGTGCGCAAACTCGGTAACGCGCTGGGTTCATCCCCGGCCGCAATCCTGTTTGGCAGCAACAAGCTGGAAGAAAACTTCACGCTCAGCGAAGCCGGCGAGCGCGACGGCATGGAGTGGCTCAACGCCGTCCCGAAAGCCAAGGACACGTCGTTCGAGCAGATCAGCATCGGCCTGAAGGGCGGCGTGCCGCTGGCGATGGAACTGAAGGACACGTTCGGCCAGACTTCGCGCCTGACGTTCACGAACTTCCAGCGCAACCCGGCCCTGGGCGCGCAGCAATTCAAGTTCGAGACGCCTAAGGGCGCCGACGTCGTCAACCAGTAAGCCGTACGGAGAGCGCCGTGGATGACCTGTTCAAAACCGAACCGGCGGCGCCGCTGGCCGAAGCCCTGCGTCCGCGCACCATCGACGAGGTCGTGGGGCAGAGCCACCTGCTGGGCCCCGGCAAGCCGCTGAACCTGGTCTTCAAGTCGGGCAAGCCCCATTCGATGATCCTGTGGGGCCCGCCGGGCGTGGGCAAGACCACGCTGGCGCGCCTGACCGCGTATGCGTTCGACTGTGAATTCATCGCGCTGTCGGCGGTGCTGTCGGGCGTGAAGGATATCCGCGCGTCGATCGACCAGGCCGAGCAGTATCTGGCGCGCGGCAAGCACACGATCCTGTTCATCGACGAAATCCACCGCTTCAACAAATCGCAGCAGGATGCCTTGCTGCCGTTCGTCGAAAGCGGGCTGGTGACGCTGATCGGCGCGACGACCGAGAACCCGTCGTTCGAGGTCAACTCGGCGCTGCTGTCGCGTTCGCAGGTGTACACGCTCAAGGCACTCACCGATGACGAGCTGCGCCAGTTGCTGGCGCGCGCGAAAGAATCCGTGTTGCAGCACCTCGAATTCGACGACGTCGCTGTCGACACGCTGATCGGCTACGCCGATGGCGACGCGCGCCGCTTCCTGAACCTGCTCGAGCAAACGAAAACATCGAGCGAGACGGCCGGGATCACGCACATCACGGCCGACTTTGTCGAGAATGCGCTGACGCTGAACGTGCGCCGCTTCGACAAGGGTGGCGACAATTTCTATGACCAGATCTCGGCGCTGCACAAGTCGGTACGCGGTTCGCACCCCGATGCCGCGCTGTACTGGCTGTGCCGGATGCTCGATGGCGGGGCCGACGCCAAATACCTGTCGCGCCGCATCGTGCGCATGGCCTGGGAAGACATCGGCATTGCCGATCCGCGTGCGATCCAGCTGGCCAACGATGCGGCCGCCACCTACGAGCGGCTCGGTTCGCCCGAAGGCGAACTGGCGCTGGGCCAGGCGGTGATTTATCTGGCGATTGCAGCCAAGAGCAATGCCGGCTACAACGCCTTCAATGCGGCGATGGCGTTCGTGCGCAAGGACAAGTCACGCGAAGTGCCAGTTCATTTGCGCAATGCGCCGACCAAGCTCATGAAGGAACTGGGCTACGGTCACGATTACCGGTATGCGCACGACGAGCCCAACGCGTATGCGGCCGGCGAGACCTATCTGCCATACGACATGCCCGAGCCGGGCTGGTACCAGCCGGTGCCGCGCGGGATCGAGACCAAGATCGCCGAAAAAATGGCGTGGCTGCGCGGGCTGGATGACGAGGCGCGGCGCTAGCGGCCCTCGGCGGCCTTCACCAGCAGGCCGGACAGTTCATCGAAATACGCCAGCGCGGCTGGCGTGAGATCGACCTGCTTGCGCCGGGTGTCTTCGGTGTCGGCGAGCGTCAGCCAGCCTTTCTTGCGCATCGCCGTGACCCGCGCATGGATGGTGGCGGGCGCGCCCAGATGTTCCTGCGCCATCAGGTCGCGCACGGAGAGGCGCTGCTGGGCCTGCGCTGCGCGGGCGACAACGGTCAGCACACGCTCCTCGCGTGCGTCCAGCGGACCCAGCGTGGGCAACGTGCGCAAGGCATCGACCAGATGCAGGAAGCGCAGGTAGATATCAGCCGGTCGCGTCAGTGGTTTTTCGTGACTCATCGAGTGTCCGTGCCCCCGTCGGGGATGGTTGTTGCATTGGTGCTACGCCCGTAAATTGTTGCACCTCAGATAACATCGAGATACCATCCGATTGTTTATAATCCCGCGTCTGTCCGGTGTATGGACATTGTAACCAAAGCCTTCCGGTCATGCGTCACTTGCAGCTTGAATTCACGATGGTCGCGGGTACCGCGATCCTGTTCCTGACAACGATCCTGCTGAACGAAGTCTTGTTTACGCACCTCGAGTTTGCGCCCGGCATCAATATGATCTATCTGCCCGCCGGGGTGCGCCTGCTGAGCGTTCTGCTGTTTGCCGAAGCCGGCGCCATCGGCCTGTTGCTGGCGTCCTGGGGTATCTGCTTCTTCTACATGTTTCCGGATGATCCGCTGCGCTCGTTCATCGGCGGCATCCTGTCGGCGCTGGCACCGTATCTTGCCTATCGCGCATTGCTGGCGTCGGGTATTGGCGCCTCGCTGCGCGGCATGAGCGGCCAGCGATTGTTCTGCTTTGCGCTGCTGTTTTCCGTCATGAGTCCGGCCATGCACCACGTCTGGTTCGCGCTGACGGGCGGGCAGGATCTGTGGCATGGCTTCGTGGTCATGTTCATCGGTGACCTGGCCGGCACGCTCATCGTGCTGTACGGCGCCAGGCTCGCACTGAACGTGTTCTCGCCCGGGCCCATGGCACGCCGCCGCTGAGTGACGGGTGATGACGCGGGTGGTGACGCGGGTGGTGACGCGGGCGGCGACGCGGGCGATGATGCGGTCGGTCGGACATTGGCGCATTCTGCGCTGCGGATCGTGCGCTTCGTCGCATGTCGATGGCGGTGCAGGGGCGTGGTGACTACAGTACCACCATACCGCAGCAAGTTTGCGGACCCTGAAACCACCACCGAGGAGCCATCATGAACATCCGTAAAAACTTCGAAGCCCTGTTCCTGGCCGTTGTTGCACTGGGCCTGGTTGGCAGCTACGTCACCGCCAGCGAACGTCCGATCACGATCGCTGCATCGACCGCACCGGCACTCGACATGGCCAGCATCCAGACCGTCGTCGTGAGTGCGCCGCGCCTGGCCGCCACGCTGTAACTCGCCGCCGACCGGTGGGCAGGCGAGGGCCCGGCAGCGTCACTGCCAAATCTCGCAAGGAATGCCAGTCGGCTTGGTACAATTGTGGTTTCGATACACACAGCCTGGTCCAACCCGACATGATTGACATCCAACTTCTCCGCAAAGACATCGACACCGCTGCCGCCCGCCTGGCGACCCGCAAATACCAGCTCGATGTGTCCGCCTTCAGTGCACTGGAGGCCGAACGCAAGGCCATCCAGACGCGCACCGAAGAACTGCAGGGCAAGCGCAATGCGCTGTCCAAGCAGATCGGCATGCTCAAGGGCAAAGGCGAAGACACGACGGCCGTGATGGCAGAAGTGGCGGGCCTGGCCGACGAACTCAAGGCCAATGAAGCGGCGCTGGCGAAGGTGCAGGAGAGCATGGCCCAGTTCATGGCCGCCATGCCGAACCTGCCGCACGAGAGTGCCCCGCAGGGCCAGGATGAAAGCGGCAACGTCGAAGTGCGCAAGGTCGGCGATGTGCCGGCATTCGATTTCGCCGTGCGCGACCACGTCGACATCGGCGAGCGCCTTGGCCTGGACTTCGAAACGGCCACCAAGATCACCGGCTCGCGCTTTTCGATGATGAAGGGCGGCATGGCGCGCCTGCACCGCGCGCTTGCGCAGTTCATGCTCGACACGCACACCGAACGCCACGGCTATACCGAGTGCTACACCCCGTACATGGTCAACGCCGATTCGCTGCGCGGCACCAGCCAGCTGCCGAAATTCGAAGCTGACCTGTTCTCGGTGAAAAAGGGCGGCGTCGAAGGCGAGGGCGAGACCTTTTACCTGATCCCGACGTCCGAAGTGTCGCTGACCAACGTCGTGCGTGACGAGATCCTGGCGCTGGACGCGCTGCCGCTCAAAATGACGGCGCACACGCCATGCTTCCGCTCCGAAGCGGGCAGCTACGGCCGCGACACGCGCGGCATGATCCGCCAGCACCAGTTCGACAAGGTCGAGATGGTTCAGGTGGTGCATCCGGAGCAGTCGTACGCCGTGCTCGACGAGATGGTCGGCCATGCCGAATTCATCCTGACCTCGCTCGGCCTGCCATACCGCGTGATGCTGCTGTGCACGGGCGACATGGGCTTCTCGGCCGCCAAGACCTTTGATATCGAAGTCTGGCTGCCGGCGCAGAACACCTACCGCGAGATTTCGTCGCTGTCGAACTGCGAAGCGTTCCAGGCGCGCCGCATGCAGGCCCGCTTCCGCAATGCCCAGGGCAAGCCTGAGCTGGTGCACACGCTCAATGGCTCGGGTCTGGCCGTGGGCCGCACGCTGGTGGCCGTGCTCGAGAATTACCAGCAGGCCGACGGCAGCGTGATCGTTCCCGAAGTGCTGCGCCCGTACATGGGTGGCCTGGAACGCCTGACGCCAGCAGCGTGAATCGGGTAAGGGAAGGAGAAATAAGTCACCGCGCATTTTCTCCCTTCCATTTCTCGATCAATCCGCTATAATGGCGGTCTCTTGCAGCTCACAGCAAGAATCGACCGAATCAGGAGAGGTGGCAGAGTGGTCGAATGTACCTGACTCGAAATCAGGCGTACGCGCGAGCGTACCGTGGGTTCGAATCCCACCCTCTCCGCCAAGTAGCATGGAACAAGCCACCGCAAGGTGGCTTTTTTCATTCCCGAACGCTGCCAGGACCGCCGCATGCCATTTCGAATTCCTTCCCGATTTCTGCCGGACCGAATGACCCTGATGCTGCTGGCCGTCGTGGCTGCCGCCAGCATCTTCCCGGCGCAGGGCGACGTGGCTGCCGTGCTGAAGGTCGTCACGATGGTGATGATCGGCGTGCTGTTCTTTTTGCACGGCGCCAAGCTGTCGCGCGCCGCGATCATCGCCGGTGCGACCCACTGGCGTCTGCACCTGCTGGTGCTGCTGTGCACGTTCGCACTGTTCCCCGTGCTGGCGCTGCTGTTCAAGCCCGGCATCCTGCTGCTGCTCACGCCCGAGCTGTATCTCGGCATCCTGTTCCTGTGCCTGCTTCCCTCGACCGTGCAGTCGTCGATCGCGTTCACGGCTGCGGCGCGCGGTAATGTGCCGGCCGCAGTCTGCAGCGCCTCGGTATCGAGCCTGCTCGGTATCGTCCTCACGCCATTGCTGGTGAATGTGGCGATGCCGGCCTCGTCCGGCGCGGGCGCATCGCTCGACTCGGTCCTGATGATCGTCTACCAGCTGTTGCTGCCATTCGTTGCGGGCCAGATTGCGCGGCGCTGGATCGGTGGCTGGGTCGATCGCCACAAGAGCCTGGTCAGGGGCGTCGACCAGGGTTCGATCCTGCTGGTGGTGTTTTCCGCGTTCAGCGCAGCGGTGGTGGAAGGGTTGTGGTCGCGGGTGCCGCCCGCCATGCTGGTCAACCTGATCCTGGTCTGCATCGTCCTGCTGGCCGTCGTCATGCTGGTGGTGACGTGGCTGGCACGGCGCTTCGGTTTTTCGAAGCCTGACGAAATCACGATCGTGTTTTGCGGCTCGAAGAAAAGCCTGGCCACCGGCATTCCGCTGGCCCATGTGCTGATCCCCGCCGCCAGCATCAGCATGGTGGTGCTGCCGCTGATGCTGTTTCACCAGATCCAGCTGATCGTCTGCGCGGTCATCGCAGGCCGCTACGCGCGGCGCGCGGTAGAGCCCGTCGAGCCCGTCCAAACGGTCTAGCCTGGCATCAGGTGCACGCCAAACAGACCCGCGACGCCAAGGCTAAGCTGAAGACGCGAGCCGAGCACCTTCTGGACGTCCACGCTGTGTTCAACCGGTACATCCGGCTGCGTGACGGGTTTTTCCCCTGCGCCAGTTGCGGCTGTAACCACAATGGCGCCTGGGACGCTGGCCATTACCGAGCTGCCGGCGTCCGGAGACCGTGGAATTTTAGTACCCGCCGATAAAATATACAGCCGACGACCCCCAGTGCATCTGGGCTGAATAAGCGGCCAAATCAAGGGACAAAATTGGCGAAGCGTTATTGATTTCTGAGCCCGCTGTGAAAGCGGGCAGAGTTTTATTACTATTACACCGGGATGTTTACCTTGCGCCGGCGAGCGACTCCAGCTGCACCAAGCGCACCGATCGCCATGAGAGCCAAACTTGTTGGTTCAGGTACTTGCGTTGGATCGTAGTAAGGAATATCCCGAATAATGTCTAACTCGCCTCTCGCATCCAGTCCTGCCATCCATGGATAAACAGGTACTGCCTTCGCGGTGCCAGAGTAACTAACATCTGAATGTGGAATTAACTCAGGGTAAGGCGACTGCGGGCCTGGGTCAGTGACGACCCGCATGGTGAAATTATAGGTGCCAGCAGTAGCACCTTCACTGAAGAGCAGCCATACGTGCTTGGTGTGCTCCTCGAGCATGACGTCCCGAAAGTACATATTGGTTGGTCCAAGACCGGTAAAGCTCGTGGTGGTTTCCAGCAGCGAATTCTTGTGGTAGTACTCGCCAGTGTCCGCTGGACGGAAATAGTCACGATCAGTAGCGATGGCGAAAAATGCAATCGACTTGTCTTCGTCGCGAATTACCAGGGTGCTCGTCGAAATAACTGGCCCGTAAGCCTTGGGAAGCCCGCTAAGTTCGTATTGGATGTAGCCCGCTGTAGCATTCAGGGAAAGCAGTGCACCCACAGCAAGCGCAAGAATCTTTTTCATTATATGTCTCGTCAAAGTTGATTTATTAAAGGGCAACTTTTTCAAGCAATTAACATGCCACTACGAAATTGTGTTTTTGGTCAATAGCTTACAAAAACCACTTGTATGAACGATGCATAATTGTAAATTTTCTCGACATCTCGTCGATAAACGGACCACCGAGGAAGCTTAGATAAGCTTGAGAGCATGAGGTGTGGACGCTCGAGCGTCCATCTATCCTGCCGTCAAACGCATCTGCCAGTACCCGACATCGAGCCACATCCCGAGCTTGAAGCCCACTTCTGAAAAGTGCGCGACCTTGGCAAAGCCCAGGCGTTCATGCAGCCGGACACTGCGCTCGTTCGGCTGCGCGATGCCGGCAATCACCGTGTGCAGGCCGCGCGTGCGCAACTCGTCCAGCAAGCCGGCATACAGGCGCATGCCATGGCCCTGGCCGGCCAGAGCGGCATCGAGATAGATCGTGCTCTCGACCGCGTGGCGATAGGCCGGGCGCGCGCGCCACTTGGTGGCGTAGGCGTAGCCGATGATGGCGTCGCCGTCCGTCAGCACCAGCCAGGGCAGGCCGCCGTCGATGACGTCGGCGATGCGCGCCGCCATGTCGTCGGTACTCACCGGCGCGTCCTCGAACGAGATCGTCGTGCCGTCGACATAAGGGTTGTAGATGGCGCAGATGCGGGCGGCGTCAAGCGGGCATGCGGGGCGGATAGCGGTCATCGTCGGGTGCAAGGCCATGTAAAGACGCATCATAAGACAAGCCAGGCCGCCGACCACGAACTACGTGAATACCCGACCAAACCGCTCGATGATTGATGCGATGCAACATATTCCTGTTACTATCCAGACCAGTAGTCAATATTTTCGCTGTCCGGTCGGTTACGTAGAAGGAAGTTCATGCTGTTGCGCTTGCAGGCTGCGTTTCGTTATTTCAATCAGGCCGTACCGTTTCGCCTGATTCCTGCACTGGTCACCACCGCCGTACTCCTTACGCTGCTGGCCATTCCGCATCCGTCTGGCCTGACCGCCAGCGCATGGACACTGGTGGCGATTTTTCTGACCACCATCGTCGCCATCATTCTGAAAGTCATGCCGATCGGCGTCATGGCGCTGATGGCGATCGTGATCGTGGCGTTGTCGCAAGTGACGTCCGGGTCATCGAAGGGTGCGATGGCTGACGCGCTGGGCAGCTTTTCGAGTCCGCTGATCTGGCTGATCGTCGTTGCCGTGCTGATCTCGCGCGGCCTGAAAAAGACGGGCCTGGGCAACCGCATCGGGCTGAACTTCATCGCGCTGCTGGGCAAGCGCACGATCGGCATCGGCTACGGGCTGGCCGTGTGCGAACTGGTGCTGGCGCCGTTCACGCCAAGTAACACGGCGCGCGGCGGCGGGATCGTCCACCCGATCATGAAGTCGATTGCCGCGTCGTTCGATTCCGATCCGGCCAAGGGCACCGAGGGCAAGGTGGGCACCTACCTGGCGCTGGTCAACTACCACGCCAATCCGATCACCTCGACAATGTTCGTCACCGCCACCGCGCCCAATCCGCTGGTGGTCGACTTCGTCGCGCGCGCCAGTGGCCAGACGTTTCAGCTGAGCTGGACCACGTGGGCGCTGTGCATGGTGCTGCCGGGCCTCGTGTGCCTGTTCCTGATGCCCCTGATCGTCTACCTGCTGGCGCCGCCAGAGCTCAAACAGACGCCCGATGCGATCGGCTTCGCGCGGGGTGAGCTCGCGCGTATGGGGCCGTTGTCGGGCAGCGAGCGCGTCATGCTCGGGACCTTCGGCCTGCTGTTGGTGCTGTGGGCGAACGTGCCAGCCATGCTCTTTGGCAGCGCGTTTACGCTCGACCCGACCGTGGTGGCCTTTGTCGGCCTGTTCGTCCTGATCATCACCGGCACGCTCGACTGGGACGATATCCTGTCCGAGAAAAGCGCGTGGGATACGCTGATCTGGTTCGGCGCGCTCGTCATGCTGGCCGAGCAGCTCAACAAGATGGGCGTCATTGGCTGGGCCTCGAACGGCATGCGCGACGCCATCGTCGCCAGCGGCATGGGGTGGGGCGCCGCAGCCAGTGTGCTGGTGCTGGCGTTCGTGCTGTCGCACTACCTGTTTGCCAGCACCACGGCCCACATTAGCGCGATGATGTTCGCGTTTCTGTCAGTCGGCGCCGCGCTGGTGCCTGGCCAGTACCTGGTGCTGTTCCTGCTGATGATGACCGCGGCTTCCGGCATCATGATGACGCTGACCCACTATGCCACCGGCACCTCGCCGATCATCTTCGGCAGCGGGTATGTCACCATGGGCCTGTGGTGGAAGGTCGGCTTCGTCATGTGCCTGTTCGAGCTGGCGGTGTTTGCCGTTGTCGGCGGCCTGTGGTGGAAGTTGCTCGGGTACTGGTGATGTATCCACGTTCAAGGAGAGATTGATGACAGCAGTTGTGACCGCGCATCCGTACTATGACCGCCTGATCGAGGCCGGCCGCGCCAACGGCCCGGTGACGGTGGCGGTGGCGCACCCGTGCGACCGCTACGCGCTCGAAGCGGCGCTCGACGCAGCCCGCATCGGGCTGATCACGCCGCTCCTGGTCGGGCCGGCAGCGCGCATCCACGCCGCGGCCGATGCGGCCGGCCTGGACATCGGCGCGCTGCGCCTGGTCGACACGGCGCACAGTCACGCTTCGGCCGCGCGCGCCGTCGAACTGGTGCGCGAAGGGCAGGCCGCTGCGCTGATGAAAGGCAGCCTGCACACCGATGAACTGATGGGCGCCGTGGTCGCTGCCACGACCGGCCTGCGCACGGCGCGGCGCCTGAGCCACTGCTTCGTGATGGACGTGCCGGGGCGCAGCGAACCGCTCATCATCACCGACGCCGCCATCAACATCATTCCGACGCTGGCCGAGAAACGCGACATCGTGCAGAACGCGATCGACCTGGCGCACGTGCTGCGCTTCGAGGGCGTGCGCGTGGCGATTCTGGCGGCGGTGGAAACCGTGAGCGACAAGATGCCATCGACGATCGATGCGGCGGCGCTGTGCAAGATGGCCGATCGCGGCCAGATCACCGGCGCGATTCTCGATGGCCCGCTGGCGATGGACAATGCGATCGACCCGCAGGCCGCCGCCATCAAGGGGCTTGACTCGCCGGTGGCCGGGCGCGCCAACGTGCTCGTCGCGCCGGACCTGGAAGCCGGCAATATGCTGGCCAAGAGCCTGACCTTCATGGCCGGCGCGGCGGCGGCCGGCATCGTCCTCGGCGCGCGCGTGCCGCTGATCCTGACCAGCCGCGCCGATTCGGTGGCCGCGCGGCTGGCATCGTGCGCGGTCGCCGTGCTGCTGGCGCGGCATCAGCTGGCCAGCGCCAGCGCCAGCTCGGCTGGGCGCTGAGATGGCGACGCAGGACTGCATCGCGGTCATCAATGCCGGCTCGTCGAGCATCAAGTTTTCACTGCATGCGCTGCCTGATCTGGCGCCGCTCTTCACGGGCAAGATCGACGGGTTGTATCGGGGCGCCGCGCGCTTCATCGCCCGCGACGCCGCCGGCGGCACGGTCGGTGAGCAGGCCTGGACGACGCCGCTCGACCACGCGGCCGGGATGCGGTTCCTGATCGATTTCGCCGAGGGCCACCTGGATGGCTTCCGCGTGTGCGCGGTCGGTCACCGCATCGTGCACGGCGGCGTCGACTTCAGCGGACCGGTGCAACTGGACGAGGCGGTGCTGGCCCGGCTTGCGCGCCTGATTCCGCTGGCGCCGCTGCACCTGCCGCACAATCTCGCGCCGGTGCGCGCCTTGACGTCGCTGCGCCCCGGGTTGCTGCAGGTCGGTTGCTTCGACACCGCGTTCCACACGGCGCAGCCGGCGCTGGCGCAGGCGTTCGCGCTGCCAGAGGCGATCACCGGCATGGGCATCCGCCGCTACGGCTTTCACGGGCTGTCCTACGAATACATCGCGACCACGCTGCCGCTGTGCGATCCGGCGCTGGCAGGCGCGCGCGTGGTGGCGGCGCACCTGGGCAACGGCGCCAGCATGTGCGCGATGCAGGGCGGACGCAGCATGGCCAGCACGATGGGCTTCACGGCGGTCGATGGCCTGCCGATGGGGACGCGCTGCGGCGCGCTCGACCCGGGCGTGGTCATCTACCTGATCGAGGAACTGGGCATGACGGTGGAAAGCGTGCAGCGCATGATGTACAACGAATCGGGCTTGCTGGGCGTGTCGGGCGTATCGTCCGACATGCGCGTGCTGGAAGCAAGCAGCGATCCGCGCGCGCAACTGGCAATCGACCTGATGGTCTACCGGATCGGCCGCGAACTGGGTTCGCTGGCGGCCAGCCTGGGCGGACTGGACGCGCTGGTATTCTCGGGCGGGATCGGCGAGAACAGCGCGCGGCTGCGCGCCGCCGTATGCCGCGCCGCGGCCTGGCTCGGCGTCGAACTCGACCCGGCCGCGAACACCGCGCCGCCGGCCGGGCCTGCCCGCATCAGCCTGGCATCGAGCCGGGTCGCGGTCTGGCTGGTGCCCGCCAATGAAGAACTGATGATCGCGCGCCATACGTGTGATCTGCGTGAACTGATCGATCCACCATTGCCTGAACCTGGAGAATACCCATGAAAGTCATCCTGTCCGGCTTGCACGCCGATGCCTGCGAAAGCGCCATCATCGACAGCTTCACCCCGTACTTTCACATCACGCAGGTGGACATGATCCGCGAAGGATCGCCCGACAGTCCCTGGGCCGTGTTGCACGTTGCCGATTCGTACGAGCACGCCTGGGCGGCCTGTAACAGCCTGCGCGGCGTCTTCCATCGCGGCAAACGCCTGAGCGTGTATATCCCGACCCACCAGCCCGACATTTATCACGACTTCGCGCCGCACGAGCGCCTCGATATCGCCTAAGCCTGACGGCGCGGCGCCGGATGCCACTTGCAGCCGGGAAGGCGCTGCAAGAGCTGCGACTGCAGCGCCGGAGCGGCGTCGCGCTCGACGCACAGCAATGCGCGCACCGTGCGTCCGCTTGGGCAGGCATCGATGCGCAGAAAACGCACCGCGTCCAGGCCGGCGCGCATTACCGCTTCGCGCAGGCTCGTGGCCGATGCCGTATCGACCTGCAGCCAGACGAGCATCGTGTGATCGGCCGGTGGCTGGCGCCGCAGGGCGGGGCTGTGGAAAACAAGGTGCTTCATCGTGCATTCTCCCTCGGTTGCCGTGCGATCCGGCATGTAAAAAGCCTGGCCGACTTGCGTGAGCGGCGCCGTCAGCGCCACAGTGCGTGCGCGGCGCCCGCCTGCGCGCCGACCCTGAACACCATCGACGGCGCAGCCGGATACACCTCGTCGTACAGCGCGCCCATCTCGGTGGGGTCGACCGGACTACTGACGGCGACGAACAGCACCCGCATGGCGGGGTTGAACGTGCGCGCGCCATTCAGGCGCGCCAGCAGCCGGTCGTGCAGGTCAAGATCGCGCGCGCCGCCGCGCACCGGCACCACCACCAGCCGGCTCTCTGCCAGCACGCAGCGGCAGCCGTCGGCGTCGCGCATGCCGGCGTCGATCAGGATGTCGTCGACCAGGGGCCGCAGCGCCGCCAGGCGCATCTTGACCGCGCGGCTGCCCACCTGGTGCGTCTCGATCCACGGCTGCACGCCGGCCCCGTTGCGTTCAGCGGACCAGTCGCTGTCGCCGTTGCCGGCGGTGGTCATCAGGTACACGCGCCGCCCTGCGCGCGCGCGCAGCACCGCCAGGTTGCGCGCGACGACCGTGCGCTCGGGGTTGTCGTGCTGATTGACGATGGCGATGATCATGCAGGCCTCTTGGCTGGATTCGATCTATCCAGCGTAGCGATGCGGCCGTAAAAAGGGGGCAAAAGACGTGCGTGCGTTTGTCAATGCCGTGTAAACGTGCCCCGGCATGGACAGCGCGCGTTCAGGCCGCAGCGTCGCGCAGTGCGGTGGCCATGTCGATGAAGGCGCGCAGCTTGGGCTGGCCTTGCGCTTTCGCGGCAAAGTACAGGAACAGACCCGAGGTGGTCGGCACGAAGGGTGCAAGGACTCGTTCGAGCCCGCCGCTGGCGAGGTCGTGCGCGATCTCGATGTCGGGCAGGTAGGCCAGTCCCAGGCCCGAGCGGGCGAAGTCGGCGATCAGACCCGTGTCGTTGACGACGAGCGTGTGCCCGGTCTCGACGTGGAACGCGCCGCCATCGCGCATGAACTGCCAGCGCGCCAGCAGCCTCGAGGTATGGAAGCGGTAGCGGATCGTCGCGTGGCGCACGAGGTCTTCCGGTATGCGCGGCCGGCCGGCATCGGCGAAATAGGCAGGGGCGCCGACGACCGACCAGCAAAGGTCGGGCGTCAGCCGCACGGCCACCATGCCTTGCGCGACCGACTGGCCGAGACGTATGCCGGCGTCGTACCCCCGTTCCAGCAAATCGACCTCACCGTCGTCGAGCGAGATATCGAGCGCAACGTCGGGATGCGCGCGCCGGAACTGCGGCGCCAGCGTCTTGAGCACCAGCGCGCCCAGTGCGCGCGGGACTGTCAGCCGCAAGGTGCCGGCTGGCCGGTCCCCAAAGCGGGCAAGGGTGGCAAACGCGTCGTCGATCTGGCAAGTCGCGGCCAGCAGGTCGGCGTATAGCGCGCTGCCGGCCTCGGTCAACGTCACCCGGCGCGTGTTGCGCGTCAGGAGGATGACGCCGTGTTGCGCTTCGAGCAGTTTCACGGCCTTGCTGGCGGCGGCTGGCGTCACGCCGATGCGGATGGCGGCGGCAGTAAAACTCTTCATCTCGGCAACGGCGAGAAAGATGCGGATAGCGTCCAGGGAAGTCGTTTTCCTCGCGGCGATCATGAACTTGGAGTTGATAGTCTATCTGCTCGAGAGGCGTATCGCGACGTAATCATGGCTGGCAGGATGGGGACTTCCATTGACTTTCAGGAGATACCATGACAATCCCAATGCCAGCACCGGTCGCCAATTACTTCCTGCATGCGAATGCGCACGATGCCGATACGGTGGCAGCGTGCTTCAGCCAGGATGCCGAAGTACGTGACGAGGGGCACGTGTACCGTGGACGCGACGCGATCCGCGCATGGCAGCGGGCGACCAGCGCCCGCTACGGCTCAACGGCGCATCCGGCAGGGTGTGAATCGACGCCGTCCGGTTGTCGCGTCGAGGCAGCGGTCACGGGAAATTTTCCTGGCAGCCCCGCGCGCATCGTCTTCGATTACAGCCTGGACGGCCCGGCGATCACTGGCTTACGCATCGGCGCCTGAGCGAACCAGCGCGCCACGGTGCCGCCATCGAAAAAAGTTGCACAGCATTACTTGCAAGGTTCGCCAGGCTGCCGGTATAATGCGGCCTCTCGCAGCGATGCGAGACGACCGAATCTGGAGAGGTGGCAGAGTGGTCGAATGTACCTGACTCGAAATCAGGCGTACGCGCGAGCGTACCGTGGGTTCGAATCCCACCCTCTCCGCCAAGTAGCAAAAAAAAGCCACCGCAAGGTGGCTTTTTTCATTGCGTGACTGGGTGGACTGCACGTTGGCCTGGGACTGATCGCTGTTCAGCGCTTGCGCGCCTGCAGCCACACTGCGGCAATCCGCTCGACCTCTTCATACCCGGGCTCGCCGAGTTGCCCGCCAAAGATGTCGGGATCGAGTTCTTCGTACGACCAGGATGCGCATTCTGCCTGGAGCCGCGCGCGGATGCTGTTAAGAAAATGGTCATCGGGCCCCGAGAGCGCCACACCGGTGTACAGCAGCAGCCGCCCGCCGGGGCGCAACCGCGCCAGGCCTTCGTCGACGATGCGCCGCGACAGCTCGGCGCCGCGTTCGCCGCCGCCATGGCGGTAGCGGCGCTGATCCGGATCGACGACGAACGGCGGATTCGAGACAATCAGGTCGACCTCGCCCGTCACACCATTGAACAGGTCGCTCTCGCAGACCGTGACATTGACAGTCCCGTTCAACCGGGCGTTCACGCGGGCCAGCGCCAACGCGGCCGTGTTGACATCGGCGCCGATGACGCGGGCAGCCGGGAATGCGCGCGCGATCGTCAGCGCGCCGGCCCCGCTGCCGCAGCCGACATCGATCGCGCGCGCAGGCGCCGGCCCGGCTTCGTCTGCCACGAACGCGCGCTGCATGGCGCCGATGAAGCGGTACGTATCCGGTCCGAAGAACACGGCATCGTCGTCGTGCGTTGGAAACGCCGAATGAAACAGCAGCAGGTCGTCCAGCGTCGAGGCGCGCACGGTCGAGCGCAGCGCATCGCCTTCGCCGGCCAGCACCCCGGCCGACGTCATCAATTCGAGCATGCCGGGCGGCAGCACCGCGGCGGAAAACGGCCGGCTCCAGCCGAACACATCGCGCAGGTCGCGCGCCTGTTCGTTGCCGGGCCGGCCGTTGAGGCGCCGGTGCGTCGACGGCGTGACCGTCATGAAGCGGTAACCGGTCTGGCGCAGGGTGGTGCCGAGCGTGAGCAGGGCGTTGGCTTGGAAAGGTGTCATGGCCGAAGCATCGCACGAAAATGGCGGGATTGACGCACACCAACCGTGCCCTGTAGCGACGAAATTTGATGCACTATGTGATCGCTCGAACATACCGGATGATGGCGACCAACGATACTCATTAACATAGTCGCGCAACGTCAGCGACAACGATAACGAGAGAGAACGGACAATATGAAAAGCTTTGACATGGACGACGTCCCGCGCGGGCGCATGGACCGCGAAATCGCCCGCGGACGCCGCGAGCGCGCGCTGAACGACGAGCAGCGCGCCGGCCTGGCGCCGATCGACGACCTGCGCGGCAAGGATGCGCGCGAGCGCGCCGATACCTGCAACCTCAAGCGCACCAGCCGCTGAACCCGTCACTGGACGACAAGGAGAACGTATGCGTTGGGAAGGTGATCCGGAAAGTAACAATGTCGAAGACCGTCGGGGCGACAGTGGCGGTGGCGGTGGCGGTGGCTTCGGCATTGGCGGGCGTTCGATCGGCATCGGCACCATCGTCATTGCACTGGTGGGCTCCTACTTTCTGGGCGTCTCGCCGGCCACAATCCTGAGCCTGCTGTCGGGTGGCGGCGCGCCGCAAGTGCAGCAGTCGTCGCAGCCGCGCGCGGCGCCGCTCGACGACCGCGAAAGCCAGTTCGTGAAGGTCACGCTGCGCTACACCGAAGATGCCTGGACCCAGATCTTCAGCGAACAGAATGCGCAATACCAGCCGGCGAAACTCGTGCTGTTCGACGGCCGAACCAGCACCTCGTGCGGTGTCGGCCAGAGCGCCACCGGACCGTTCTACTGCCCGGCTGATGCGTCGGTCTATATCGACCTCGACTTCTTCCGCACGATGCAGCAGCGCTTCAACGCCGGTGGCGAATTCGCCCAGGCCTACGTGATCGCGCACGAGGTCGGCCACCACGTCCAGAATCTGCTCGGGATCTCCGACAAGGTCCATTCTGCCCAGCAGAACGCATCCGAAAAGCAAGGTAATGTCCTGTCCGTCAAGCTCGAGCTGCAAGCCGACTGCTTTGCCGGTGTCTGGGCCAAGCGCACCGACCAGCGTGCGAAGATCCTGGAGCAGGGCGACGTCGAAGCCGCCTTGAACGCGGCCAGCGCCATCGGCGACGATGCACTGCAAAAGCAGTCGCGCGGCGTGGTGGTCCCGGACTCGTTCACGCACGGTACATCGGCGCAGCGCGTGCGCTGGTTCGAGCGCGGAATGGAGAGTGGCGATGTGGCCTCTTGCAATACGTTTGACGCCAGAACTCTGTAACAGGCAGCAAAAAGTATCCTGTCGGTTGAGGTGCAGGCGTTAATTTGCCCCATACAGTTGTCCGCGAATTCATCGGCATCGTCGAAGAAAGCGGATCGCACTAGGCTCGGCCGTGCTTGGCAAGGCGCTGTATCTGATAAAGCGCCTTAGGTAGGAGACATTGTTCTCAAGCAAATACTCGTTTATTTGCGCGTCCATCATGGTCGATGACCGGCGCCATCTGGCCCGGCTTACCGGATGGAGCCGAGATGATTCCTCAACCGTTGTTCAGGGTAGCCCTGCTGGGTGCCGCCATTGCGCTGGCGCCCGGCGTCCACGGCGCGCCGATGATGAGCGCACCACTTCAGCTCGACAGTCAGGCGCAGGCGCAGGTCCTCAGCCAACTCACGGCACGCCGCCCGGCCATCGGCCTGGATGCCGATCACGGCTACCGGGTCGTCGCGCAGCATCCCGGCGTGCAGGGCACGCACGTGGTGCGCGCGGCGCACCTGTACAAGGGCGTGCGCATCTTCGGCTCAGAATCCGTGGTCGTGCTCGATGCGCGCCAGCAAGTCGTGTCCGAAAGCGCCTCGCCCCGCCGCCTGCAACTGGGGCGCGGCGCATCCGGTGCGCTCAGTCCCGTCACCACCGGCTTCGATACCAAACCGGTCATCAAGCGCAAGGCCGCCGTCAGCGCCGCCCTCAAGGACAGTCCGCCCCGCGCCGTCAAGGTCAAGCTCCCTGCCGCCGAACTGGTGATTTATCCCGTGATGCGCGACGAACGCGCCCCGAGCGCTGTCGCCAAGCCCGATAACGAATTGAACGCGCTCGACCTGATCGAAACCGTCGAGCGCTACGCACTGGCCTGGCATGTGCGCGTGCGCATGCGCAGCGGCGAGCAGCCGATTTACTACGACGTCATCGTCGATGCGCGCACGGGCGCCGTCATCGATCGCTGGAACACGCTGCAAACGGTGGAAGGGGTTGGCCGGAGCCAGTACAACGGCAACGTTCCGCTCAGCACGACCTTTGCCGGCAACGTGTACCAACTGCTCGACCCGCTGCGTGGCAAGGGTGGCGCATTCGGCGCGATGGCGATTACCAACGCCAACCATGCCACCACGAGCGGGCGCGTGTATACCAACGGCACCAACACCTGGGGCGACGGCAAGCAGTTCGTCGAAGGCGGGAGCACGACGGGCGCCAACGGCCAGACCGCCGCCGTCAACGCCATGTGGGGCTTGATGAATACCTACGACCTGCACCAGAACGTACTGGGCTGGCGCGCGCTCGATGGCCAGGACACGGCCACCCACATCGCCGTGCACGTCAATCGCGGCTATGACAACGCCTACTACAGCGACACATGCCGCTGCATGTTCATCGGCGATGGCACGTTCTTCACGAACCTGGCCGCGATCGACGTGGTCGGCCACGAAATGGGCCACGGCATCACGGCCGCCACGTCGAACCTGGTGTACACGGGCGAATCGGGCGGCCTGAACGAGTCAAGCTCGGACATCGCGGGCGAAGTGGTCGAAGCGTATGCGCGCGCCGGCGGCAAGGGCGAGGTGGTGCCCGAGTTGGGCAACGACTGGATGCTGGGGGCCGAGATCGCCCGCGACGGCAAACCGCTGCGCTATATGATCAAGCCGAGCAAGGATGGCAGCAGCCGCGATGCCTGGAGCACGGGCCTCAAGCGCCTGGACGTGCATTACAGCAGCGGCCCGAACAACCGGATGTTTTATTTTCTCGCGCGGGGTTCGGATGCCGACAAGACGGGTGACGCGTGGAGCGGCTACCTGAAAAAGCGACCGGCTGCGATGACAGGCATTGGCATCGACAAGGCGTTTCGCATCTGGTTTCGCGCGAACACGACCAAGTTCACGGCCACCACCAATTACGCCGATGCGCGGGCCAGGATGATCGAGTCGGCGGGGGAGTTGTACGGGCCGGGAAGTCGCGAAACCGTTGCGGTCACGCGTGCCTACGCCGCAATCAATGTCGGGGCCGACATCGATGAACCCGCGGCCGCGCCCGTTGCGGGGGCGGCCAGCGCAGCGGTTACTGATCGCTCATCAGTGGAAACGGATTGAGCGGCGTCCCTTTCCACCACTGCTTCTCGGCCGTCAGGGCAACGACGGCGAAGTGCAGGTGCGGTGCATTCGGATCGGCGTTGCCGCTTACGCCGACATAGCCGATCACCGTACCGCGCTTGACGTCCATGCCTTCGGCGATGCCGTCGGCGTAGCGGTCCAGGTGAGCGTAGTAATACGCGAATTGCTCAGTTGGATCGAACTGGTAGACGGTCAGGCCGCCCGGCTTACTCTGGAACAGTTTGGCAACCTTGCCGTCGGCGACCGCCACGACAGGGGTGCCGGTCGGGGCCATGATGTCGAGCGCCTCGTGCTGGCGCTGCTCGCCGCGCGGCTGGTAGAAGGTATCGGTCAGCTGCGCCGATTTGATACCCTGCACCGGCACCAGCAGCTTGCCCGGCATGGTGGTCGTGGCTGCCGCGCCAGGCGCCGCAGTTGCATCAGGCGTGGGACGCAGCGGCAGGTCGGCATCTTCCAAATTCGGCATGACCACCGGCGCGGGCGGCAACTGGCCATCGATCTGGGATGCCGGGATGCCGGGCGCTGCGGGCGCAGCAGCGGCCACTGCTGGTGCCGGGGTCTCCGGCACGTCCTGCAGGGCGACGAACAGTATCGCGGCGCCGACCAGGGCGCCGATGATAAATGTGATCAACCATTTCATCTTGTTCTCCGTGCGGCGCCACGGGCGCCGCTTAGGTGCAACATCTGCCCGGGGCGCTGCTTATTTTTCGAGGATCACTTCGGTGCCAGCCGAGACGGCCGCGCCCACTTCGGCGGCGCTCCAGTTGGTCAGGCGGATACAGCCATGCGATTCGGTCTTGCCGACGTGGGCCGGCACCGGGGTGCCGTGGATGCCGTAGTGCGGCTTGGACAGGTCGATCCACATCACGCCGACCGGATTGTTCGGGCCTGGCTTGACGGGGGTTGCCTTGTCGCCCGGCTTGGCGTCCCAGAACAGTTTCGGGTTGTAGTTATAGACCGGATTGGCGTGCACGCCCTCGATCTTCCAGGTGCCGATCGGCAGCGGATCGCGGCTGCTGCCGGTCGAGGCCGGATACTGGGCCAGCAGGCGGCCCGATGCGTCAAACAGTTGCAGCGTCTTGGCGCCGTCGCGCACGACGACCTTGGTCGCCTGCGCCAGCGGTTCCTTGCCGCTCACGTTCGGCACCATGATGCGCTCGCCGGCGCGGGTGAACGTCTTGCCCGGATTGAGGCGTTGCAGCAGGGCCGGGCTGGCGTGGAATTTTTCGCCCAGGCCTTCGAGCACGTTGGCATAGCCCAGCTCGGCGAGCTTGGCTTTCTCCATCATCGTGTCGGGCACCGGCTGGAACGGGCCTTCGACGTCTTCGGCGATCAGCGCGTATTCGGCCAGCGTCGGGGTCGTGTCGACGGCGAGGGCGTTCCAGGTCGCGTCATCGAGCTTGCCGCTGACCGGCAGCTTGCGCAGGGTCTGGAACGTGGTCAAGGCCTGGCGCAGGTTCGAGCCGTAGGCGCCGTCCAGCTCACCCGGCGACAGGTAAATGCGCTCCAGCAGTACCTGGGCGCGCAGAATTTTTTCGAATTCGGCCTGCTCGGCAATCGCCGGATCCTGCACGGCGCCGGGCGCAGCGGTGACCGCCGTCGACATCGTCGTGTTCTGGGCTGTCGTCGCCGGCTGGGCAGCCGGTGGCAGCGTAGCAGGCTGTTGCGCGATGGCGTGGGTCAGCGTGCCTCCAAGGGCGGCGATCAGGGTCAGGGCGGTCATTTTGTTCATGCGGTCTCCGGGTTTGCTTCTGGAAAACTACAGACTAGTGAAATGCACGGCGTGGGTCTGTGCGTCAACGTACTCAGACTCGGTCAACTATTTCATTGAGGCTACAATTGCGTGATGGATCACCCTGTCTACACCATGACCGTCATGCCGCTGGGCGCCAGCGTGATCGTCGACGCCTCCACGACGGTGCTGCAGGCGCTCGAGGCCGCCGGCATCGACCTGCCCAGCTCGTGCCGCAACGGGACCTGCCGTACCTGCCTGTGCCGCTTGCGCGCCGGGGAGGTGACCTACACGATCGACTGGCCGGGATTGTCGGTCGACGAACGCCGTGATGGTGACATTCTGCCCTGCGTGGCGCTGGCGCGCGCCGATCTGGTGCTGGACGTCCCGCTGGCGCGGCGAGTCGCTACCGGTAGGGATTAGCATGGTGGTACTATCCGCATGATGCCCGACGCGCTGTCCGGCACGTTCTCATGACATCCGCAGCAATCACCATGAATGGAGCACCACCATGAGCAAAAGTCAGGATGCAAAGAAGACGACCAAGAAGGAACCGGCCAAGACCATGAAGGAAAAGAAGGAAGCCAAGAAGGTCAAGAAAGAAGAAAAGTCACGCCAGCAGTAAGCTCTGTAGTAACCCCGGGGGCAACCCCGGGAGCAACCCCGGGAGTCATCTCATCTTGACCCTGCATCGCCGCGTCGTCTACGGCGTTTCGGCAGACAGGCCAAGCGCGCCCTCGATCACCCCCAGCACCGTCGGCCATGCCGGCGAACTCGTGGCCACCTCATCGTAATGGCTGGCCTCCGGCAAGATCACGACATCCGCCACATCGCCCAGTTTCACGGCCCTTGCCGCGTAGTCGTGCGCCACGCGCGGCGGCGAAATCGTGTCGAGCGCCCCCGTGACGAGCCACGTTCGGCTGCCATTGGGCATCAGGTCGGCGGCGTTGGTATCGACCAGCACATCGGGCCGCGCGGCGCTTGGCGTGCCGGCCAGTTGCGCCAGATCGCGGTCGCAGCTCGACTTGATCAGGGTTGCTTCGTGGCGCAGGTCGGCCAGACCGCCCAGGCTCACGATACGGTCAACCTTGAGCGGGTTGGCATGGTGCAGCGGGCTGCCGGCCGGAATGCGCGCACGGCCCGCGATCCATTGCACCAGCTGACCACCGGCCGAGTGGCCGACGGCGACGATGCGTTCGAGGTCGAGCTTGTGCGCGGGCGCGTGCTGCGCAAGCAGATCGAGCGCGGCGTGCATGTCGAGGTACATGCCGGGGTAGCCGCCGCCCGGTTCGTCGATGCGCCGGTATTCGACGTTCCAGACCGCGATGCCGCGCTCGGCCAGTGCGCCGGCCATATTGCGAAACTGGGTGATGCCGCCGAACTTGCTGTTCCAGCACCCGCCGTGCACCAGCACCGCGACGGGGAACGGTCCGGCGCCGGTTGGCACGAACAGTTCTGCGTATTGCGACGGGGCGGGGCCGTAGGCCAGTTTGGTGATCGGAGCAGGGCCGCGCAGGGCCAGGTAGTCGTCGAGTTTCATCGGGGCGGCGTGGGCGCTCGAGGCGGCGCCAAGCACCAGGGCAAGCAGCAGGCTGGAAAAGCGCATGGCGGAGCGGCGAAAGTGGTGAAAACATCACTATAGCCGAGTCGCCAAGCCGCAGCACCATCTCCCAATGTCGGTCGGCCAGTGTCGGGCAATCGTACGGCCCCGGGGTGAAGGCCATGCTAGTCTGCCCATGACTCCATCACTTACCGAAAGGCGACCATGAATTCATTCACTTCCAACGCCGCCTCGCGCGAACCGGTCATCCAGCATGCGCACACGACGCCGGACCCGGATGCCCCGAACGATCCCCTGGCGCCACCAGCGCAACCGCCGGTGCCGGACGATGTCCCCGATCCGGTCAATGCGCCGGTCGAAGAGCCGAGCATGCCCGTACCACCGATCCGGGCCCACTAGCCCCGGGCTGCCCCATCAAGCGCCGGTTTCCTGGCGCTTGCCTTCTTCATTGTCTTGCTTGTCATCGCTGCCGGCTGGTGGTAATGGCGGGATTTCGCGAATCATTTGCTCGGTGTCGTGCTGACCGGGCGAGCGTTCGCCGCTGCCGATGTCGGCTTCGTCGAAGATGGCGTGACCTTTGTTCTCGGGATCGACGTTGTTTGGCGTGTCATTCATGCGGGGCTCCAATAGCGTTATCAATGTTATACGATCCTAACAGCCCCCGTGCAGCCATGTCGCGCGCCAGGCCAAGGTGAAAACTGTTGCTTTTTCGTCGCGCGCAGGCCGCTTGTGCTTCCTGTCACAGAACCGCAACAAGGCGGTTTCTATAATGTGGATGACACGAAAAACAGGGGGAAATCATGGGATCGACGTTGTACAACAAAATTTACCTGGGCCGCAGCTCGCCCCTGGGCTCGCGCAGCGTGCAGCTTGCGCTCGTGCTGGGCGTGCTGACCAGCGCCGGGCTGGGCTGGCTGATTCTGCGTTCGCTGCGCTGAAGGTTGCTCCGGCGCGCTGCGACGCGTACCATGCGCCCTTTGGTCAACGAAATGCGGTAATGAAAAACGAAAAGCTCACGACGGACGAATACGACGCACTCGACATGGTGCGCCGCGGCGGTAAACAAGAGATGGCCAGCGCCTGTGTCGGGCGCAATTCGAAGCGCCTGTGTGGCATCAAGCTGATGTCCTACGGTCGTGACAAGCGCTTGACGCTGACCGACAAGGGTGAAGAAGTGCTGTTCTTGCGCCGCTGCGTGACGGGCTTGCGCGCGCTGGCTGCCGATCCGCAGGTGGCGCTCGACGAAGACGTGCTGCGTTTCCTGAACCGCAAATCGCATATCGTGCCGCTCGAAGGCGGTGGCCATGGCCTGAGCGACAAGGGCCGTGAATCGCTGGCCGACATCGCCCTGAACGAAGAGCGTCGCTGACGCTGCCGGCCGTGCATCGCGCACGGCCGCTGCATTACCTTTGGCTATTTACGGCATTCCCGGCAGCAGCTTGCCTGCTGCCTCCATGCCGCTTGCGTGCCTCTTTCTGACGTGATTCGCGCCAGTCTAGTGCGCGCGGCGGCGGGCCGGATATACCAGCGCCCGCACCGCAACTTCGGCCGGCACGTTCATCGTCGCCAGAAACTCCGCCGCACGCTGCAGGCCCAGCGTTGGAATCGACGCGATCGCCTGGTTGACCAGATCGGACGTGCGACCATCGACGCGCTGGTGGCGTGTCGTGGTCGTGTTGGTTGTCATGGCCATGTCGGGCATGTCATTCATGTTCATTATTGTGTCCAGGTATCGGGGTTGCTCCATTAGCCCGATGATTGTACGACCAATAATGTTTATTTAGCTATACAAATGTTTCGCTGGTCATTTAATGACATGGCGTTGTCACGATACGCGTGGCTGGCATGCAACTGAAGCTGCCCTAGGCGGGTAGCGTGGCAGGCGCTGGTGCCGGTGATGGCGCCGGCGCCGGCAGGCACCGTCCCTCGGCCAGCAGCGCTTCGAATTCGCCGGCCGGTACCGGCTTGCTGAAGTAATAGCCCTGCATTTCGTCGCAGCCGTGTGTGCGCAGGTAATCGAGTTGCGCGAGCGTCTCGACACCTTCGGCGATCACGGCCAGCTTCAGGTTGTGCGCGAGCGCGATGATCGAGGTGACGATCGCCGCGTCATTGGCATCGTGCGTGATGTCGGCCACGAACGAGCGGTCGATCTTGAGCACGTCGATCGGGAAGCGCGACAGGTACGAGAAGCTCGAATACCCGGTGCCGAAGTCGTCGATGGACAGATTGATCCCGAGCGCCTTCATCCGGTGCAGCAATTCCACGGCCGGCGTCACGTCGCTCATGAACAGGCTCTCGGTCAACTCGATTTCCAGGCAGGCCGCATCGAGCCCGGTTTCCTGTAGCGTCGCTTCCAGGCTGGCCATCAGGTCGGCCGCGCCGAACTGGCGCGCCGACAAATTCACCGCTACCCGCAGGCGCGGGTAGCCGGCAAGCTGCCAGGCCTTGTTCTGGGCACAGGCAGTGCGCATGACCCAGGCGCCGATGGGCACGATCAGGCCGGTCTCTTCGGCCACGCCAACAAAGCGGCCGGGCGGGACCATGCCCAGTTCGGGGTGATTCCAGCGGATCAACGCTTCCATGCCAACGATTTGGCCCGTCTTCATGTCGACCTGTGGCTGGTAGTGCAGCACGAATTCGTCGCGCTCGAGCGCATTGCGCAGTGCGCCTTCGATGCGCACCCGTTCCATCGCCTCGTCGTTCATGCTTGGCGTAAAGAACTGGAAGTTGTTGCGCCCCAGCTTCTTGGCACGGTACATGGCGATGTCGGCGTGCTCGATCAGGTTTTCGCTCAGCGTGCCTTCGGTTGGGAACACGGCCACGCCAACCGAACAGGTAACGAAAAATTCCTTGTTGGCCAGCATGACGGGCTGGGCCACCGCATCCATGATCCGTTGCACGACGGCGGGGGACAATGGCTCGTCGGCATGCTCGTTGAGGATCACGACGAATTCGTCGCCCGACAGGCGCGCCACGGTGTCGGCGTCGCGCAGTGCCGCGCGCAGGCGCTGCGCGACCGTGACCAGCAGCACGTCGCCGGCCTTGTGGCCCATGCTGTCGTTGACGAACTTGAAGCGGTCCAGGTCGATCAGCATGACCCATACCGGCCGGTCGCTGCGGCTGGCAAACGCAATCGACTGGCTCAGGCGGTCCTGCAGCAGCGAGCGGTTGGGCAGGCCGGTGAGCACGTCATGCTGGGCCACGTGGTGCACGCGCTGCTCGGTCAGCTTGCGCTCGGTGATGTCGCTGCCGGTACCACGGTAGCCGGTCAGCGCGCCCGCGTCGTCGAACACGGGTTCGCCGTTGACGCAGAACCAGCGCGCGTTGCCATCGTCGTCGACCACTTCGTACTCGAGATTGTTGAAGGCTTCGCGCGCCTGCATCTTGGTCAGGTGCGCGCGGCCACATTCGCTGTCGCGCAGGCCCGGCACGTATTCCCAGCGCGTCTTGCCGATCAGCCCTTCGACGGCGACCCCCGATTTTTCGGTGAAGCCACCGGTAATCATCGTGAAGCGCAGCTCGGCGTCCTGTTCCCAGTACCAGTCCGACGACATCGAGACCAATTGGCGGAAGCGCTGCTCGCTGTACAGCAGCGCTTTTTCGGCGCGCTCGCGCGCGACCATGTCGTCGATCAGCCGGCGGTTGCTGCGGCGCAGCTCCGACGTACGCTGGCGCACCAATTGCTGCACCTTGCGCGCCCGCTCGCCGGCCGACTGCACGAAGGCGGTGCCCATCAGCGTGACGAGGATGCCGCCGATCAGCAGCGACAGCGAGGCAAGATGGTCGGCCAGAAACGGGCGCGGCGCCGCCGCGACGTCGACACGCCAGGGCCGGCCGCCAGCGTGCAGCACGGTGCTGTGCATGCCGTGGTCGGTGCGCAGCCAGTGGGCAAATCCGCGGCGCGATGTATTTGAGGTGGGGCCGTTCGAGAACAGCAGTGCGCCCGGTTCCGCCTGGTCGCTGGCGTACACCGACACGAAGATGTCTCTGCGGCCGAGCAGGCCGGCTGCAGCGAGCGACTCGCGCACCAGTTCCTGGCCCCGGATGACAACGGCCGTGTTGCCGCGCATGACGCCGTGCGTGTCGAATACCGGCTGCACCAGGTCGAAGTTGGCCTTGCCGGCGGGGGCCTGGGCGAGCGCGAACAGGCCGCTGGCGGCCGGCTGGCCCGTGCTGCGCGCCAGCTCGAGCGCGTTCATGACGGCGACGTTGTGGGACAGGTTCAGGCCGAAAGCCGGTTCGTTGCCGGCCATCGGTTCAACGTACTCGATGACGTGGTAACGCGTGCGCAGCGGCGCCGGCACCAGGCCGCCAGGTGTCATTTCGGTGAGGATCGTGCCGGGCCGCACGCGCTGCAGTTCGGCTTCGATCGCAGTACGTTCATGGCCCGGTACCACCCGGTGGAAATTGAACGCCTGCACGAAGCGATGGCGCTCCAGCAGGGCCGACGTGAAATCGGCGAAGCGTTCGCGGCTGACTGGCTCGCCCCTGGAAAACAGCTGGTTGGTCACGGCCAGCACTTCGAAGGCCTGGCCCATGCCCTGGCGCACTGCCGCCACGCGCTCGTCGGCGCGCTGGCCGAAGGCCAGCGCCATATTGTCGCATTCGAGGTGGCTGACACCGATGAACAGGCCGGATGAGGCAGCCAGGCCGCCCCCCAGCGTGAGGGCTGCCGCGAGGGTCAGCGAACGGGGCAGTCGGCGCGGCATCGTAGCAAAGGTCCAGGTCAATCCGTACAAGTCAGTCAGGGGCGCGCGCGGCACTCAGTGCTTGCCAGCGAGCATTAATGCGCGCCAGTGTGTCATACATGGGCCCGGCACCGCAAACTATTCTATTGTGAAGGACAAGCTGCCCGCCGTGGGTAAAACCATGCTAGCTACCGCGCCTTTCCAGCCAGACCACCACGCCGCGTGCAAGCAGCCGGTTGCTCCAGCCAAAGCCGGTGCCGTTACGGTCCCGGTGACGCCGTACGAGCCTTAGCAGCAGGCGTTGTCCGCGTGATGGCGGTGTGGCGGGGCGCACGGCGAACAGGATACGGTTGTTGCCGGCAATGCGCCTGAACCACATGATGCGCCCGTCAAACGCATCCCGTAGATGTTGTAAAAAAGACACATAACCCGGGTCGTAGCTGAAGATATTGGCCACCAGCACACCGCCGGGACGCAGTGCTCGGCGGCTGGCCGCGTAGAACGCGCCACTGGCAAGCGCTGGCGGCAGGCCGTTCCGGTCAAAGCCATCCACCAGCAGAACATCGGCGTCGCCCGGCGTGCGCGCCAGGTAGTCGGCCGCGTCGCAATGCAGCACCCGCAGGCGCGCATCGTCCGGCGGCAGGCAGAACAGGTCGCGCAGCGCGATCACGTCGGCGCGGATCTCGAGCACCGTGATGCGGGCGTGGGGAAAGTGGCGGTAGCAGAACTTGGCGAGCGAACCGCCGCCCAGGCCCACCATCACGATGTGGCGCGGGCGCGGCGCGAACAGCGCGAAGCACATCATGGCGCGGGTGTAGTCGAGCACGAGGGCGTCTGGCTGCGCCAGCAGCATCTCGCTTTGCACGTCGCCCGGCGAGAATGCAAGCGTGCGGTGCTTGCCGTCGCTGACGACCAGCGGCGCGGCGACGGCAGGTGGTGCGGGAAGATGGTCGGGTGCGGGCATGGGGCAAGTATATGCCCCCGCACCCCGCCGCCTTACCCGGCGCTGCCCATCAGCGGGACCACGCCGAACACCAGCGCCGCCACCAGCATGACCAGCGAGGCCGAGATCGACCACATCAGCGTGAAGCGCTGGTGATCGCCAAACTCCACCTTGCACATGCCGACCAGCAGGTAGGTCGATGCGACCAATGGGCTGAGCAGGTGGACCGGCTGGCCGATCACCGAGGCGCGGCCGATTTCTGCCGCCGTGATGCCATACACTTCGGCCGCCTTGGCCAGCACCGGCACGATGCCGAAGTAGAACGCGTCGTTCGAGATGAAGAACGTGAATGGGATGCTGAGCAGACCCGTGACGACCGCCATGTATGGCCCCATCCACTCGGGCACGCCCGCGATGACGGACAGCGCGATGGCATCGACCATCTTGGTGCCTTGCAGGATGCCGACGAAGATACCGGCCGCGAAGATCAGCGACACCACCGGCACCACGTTCGCTGCATGATACGCAATGCGCTCTTTCTGCTCTTCCAGGCCCGGGTAGTTGATCATGATCGCGACGGCGAAGAAGATCATGAACAGCACGGGCAGCGGCAGCACGCCCTTGATCAGGAATGCCATCAACAGGGCGGTCATCGCGAAGTTTACCCAGATGAGCTTGGGGCGCTTGATCGCGGCGTTCGCGACGCCATTGTCATCACCGCCACCATGACCACCACCGGTGGCCAGCGCCGGTTCGGCCGACGGGGTTGCTGTCGATTCGACACGACCGCCCGCCAACTGGTGCACGTTGCCGTCGCGTGCCGTGCCGGCAGCGGCCGGGCTCCAGTGGCCGGTGGTGCCATTCATTTCGGCGGCTGCCGCGACGCCGGCCACGGCCGGCTGCAGCACGGCGACATGTTGCGCCTCCTTGGCAACTTTTTCAGCCTGTGTCGGCAGCGTCATGATGCCCAGGCGCTTGCGCTCCTTCATGCCCAGCACGCAGGCCACGAACACGACCCAGAGGGAGGTGACGGCCATCGGCAGGATCATCGGCACGAAGATGTCGCCCACGTCCACGCCGAGGGCGGTGGCAGCGCGTGCCGTCGGGCCGCCCCACGGCAGGATGTTGAAGACGCCACCAGCCAGCATGATGACGCAGGCCAGCACCAGGCGGCTCATGCCGAGCCGCACATACAGCGGCAGCATGGCGGCAACAGTGATCATGTAGGTCGTGGCGCCATCGCCGTCGAGCGAGATGAACATCGCCAGCACGGCGGTGCCCACGACGATCTTGAAGGGGTCACCGCCGACGAGCTTCAGGATGAGGCGCACGACCGGATCGAACAGGCCCGAATCGATCATGATGCCGAAGTACAGGATGGCGAACATCAGCATCACGCCGGTCGGGGCCAGGTTGCGGATCCCGTCGAGCATCATCGGGCCAAGTTGCGGGCCGAAGCCGCCGATCACGCCGAACCCGATTGGCACCACGATCAGGGCCACGAGCGCCGGCAGGCGCTTGGTCATGATCAGGTACATGAACACGACGACCATGGAATACGCCAGGATGGTCAACATCATCATTTTTCTCCTTGCCGGTGCGCTTGCCGCACGCGGTGTGTGGGCCGCTGGGGCCCGTGGTGTTGGTGCAGGTGGCGCGTGGGGTGGCGGTGCATCGCTGCTTCATGCAGACGGATGCACGGTCGATCGCGCGCCGTGTTTTCAGGCGCGGTTCAAACGGGGGAAAGCGCGGCCAGGGCGGCGCGCGCGGGGGCGGGATTGTGCATGGTGTCTCCGATCGTTGTCGTTGGTGTGCTGCTGTTTGCACCAACTATAGGCGTGCGTGCCTTTCAATTGGCTTTCAATGCACTTGATGCTTCAACGATCGCTGGCAGGGGAAACCGCAAGCGCACGCTCAGGCCATGCCCGCCATCGGCCTGGCCCAGCGCGATGCTCGCGCCATGCAGGTTGGCGATATCGCGCACGATGGCCAGTCCCAGGCCGGTGCCGCCCGGATTGGCTTCGAGGGTCGCCTGGGCGCGGTAGAACGGCATGAACACCTTGTCGGCATCGCTTGCCGCGATGCCCGGCCCGCTGTCGCTGACCGCGAGCACCACACCGTCGCTGTCGCGTGCGACCTGGAGCAGCACGCTGCCGCCGGCCGGCGTATAGCGGATCGCATTGTCGACCAGGTTCGACACCAGTTCGTGCAGCAGCAACCCCTGGCCCTGAATCGTGGTGTGATCGTCGGCATCGGCTTCGAGCGCCAGGTCGATCCCTTTCTGCACTGCCGGCAGCGCCAGTTCGAGTCCGACCTGGCGCGCCACCGCTGTTAGCGACACCGGCGCAGCAGGCGCGATGGCGCCGCCATGCTCGATGCGCGCGAGTGTCAGCAGGCGATTGGCCAGGTGGATCGCGCCATCGGTGGTGCCGGCAATCGAGCCGACGATCGCGCGCATCGCGGCCGGATCGTTTTCGCGCAGGGCCAGTTCGGCCTGCGTCTTGAGCACCGCCAGCGGGGTGCGCAACTGGTGCGAGGCGTCGGCGATGAAGCGGCGCTGGCTGGCGATCAGGTCCTGTGTGCGCGCCATCGCGCCGTTCATTGCCGCTACCAGCGGCCGCACTTCCTTGTGTACGAGCGCCGGGTCGATGTTCGACAGGTCGGACAGCGCGCGCGTTTCAACCTCGTTCTTCAGGAGCATCAGTGGCCGCAGTACGAGGCGCACGGCGAACCACACCATCGCCGCCACTGCCAGCACGAGCAGGGCCTGGCGCAGCAGGGTGCTCAGCAGGATGTCACGCGACAGCGCCTGGCGCGCGTCGAGCGTTTCGCCGACCTGGATCAGCGCGATGCCGCGCATCGAATCGTCGTAGACCGGTTGCAGCAGCGCCGCGATGCGTACCCGCTCGCCGTTGTAGGTGGCGTGGTAGAACCGCACCAGCGCCGGATACAGGTCGGTGCGCGGCACGTTCTTGGGCACGGGCGGCAGGTCGTCATAGCCCGACACGGTCTCGCCGTGCAGGCCCGTGACCTTGTAATAGATGCGGCCCAGCGTGTCGGTCTCGAAGCTGTCGAGCGCCACGTAGGGCACGTTGGCGACGACCTTGCCGTCCTGGACCGAGACCCGCTCGGCCAGCGCGCGCGTGGACGAGAGCAGCGAGCGGTCGTAGGCGACATCGGCCGCCTCGAGGGCATCGCGGTACAGCGAGACCGCATTGAGCGCGACGAGCAGCACCAGCGGCAGGATCAGCCAGCGCAGCAGCTGCCCGCGCAGGCTGCCCAATGGGCGGCCGGCGGTGATCTGGAGCAGGGATGCGCGCAGAGTCATCGCGTGCGGCGTTTCAATCGGGCCGTTGCTGCATCAGGTAGCCGATGCCACGCAGCGTGACGATCATCGCGCGGGCATCCGGAAACTTTTCGAGCTTCTTGCGGATGCGGTGGATATACAGCTCGATGGCGTCGAGGTTGACGTCGTCGGCCAGCGCGAACACTTCGTCGAACAGCTTTTCTTTCGATAGCGCGCGGCCCGGCCGGGCGATCAGTGCTTCGAGCACGGCGTGCTCGCGCGGCGTCAGCGCAAGTGGCTCACCGCACATCGTAAACATGCGCGAGACGGTGTCGAAGCGCAGCCCCCCGCATTCGTGCACGAGCGCTTCGTTGCCGCTGCGGCGGCGCAGCAGCGCCTTCACGCGCGCTTCGAGTTCGGCCAGCTCGAACGGCTTGGGCAGGTAGTCGTCGGCGCCCAGGTTCAGGCCCTGCACGCGGTCTTCCAGGCCGCCGCGGGCGGTCAGGATCAGCACCGGCGTGCCGCCACGCGTGCCCCCGCGCGCGCGCAGCCGGCGCAGCACGTCCAGGCCGTCCATCTTGGGCAGCGTCAGGTCCAGGATCACCAGGGCGTAGTCCTGGGTATGGAGCAGGGCGTCGGCATCGGCGCCGGTGGCGGCGCATTCAACGGTCAGCTTGGCGTCGCGCAGGGCCTTGGACACCCAGTGGGACAGTTCGACATGGTCTTCAACGAGCAGGATTCTCATCGCGCCAGTGTAAACGCAAAGCGACCTTCCCGAAAAGCGCCACTGAAAGCGAACTGAAAGGCGCGCGCACATATAGTCGGCCCACAAGCAGCGACCCAGCTGCAGCAGATACCCATAACAACGTTCGGAGACACATGAAACAATCGGCCCTCGCGCTTGCCGTCCTGGCAGCGCTGTCCCTTTCCGCACCCGTCCTCGCCCAGAGCAACGTCCAGGTCTATGGCCTGATCGACGCCGGCGCGGAATTTGTCAACCATGCCGGCGAGGACGGCGGCAACGCGGTGCGCGTCATCTCGGGCGGCAAGAACACGTCGCGCTGGGGCTTTCGCGGCAGCGAAGACCTGGGCGGCGGCCTGAAAGCCGTCTTCAATCTCGAAGGCGGCATCCTGCTCGACACCGGTGCCAGCGACGGCGCAATCTTCAAGCGCCAGGCCTACGTGGGGCTGGAGAACGATCTGGGCCGGATCGTCATCGGTCGCTCGTTTACCACCGTGTATGAACTGGTGATCAAGTTCGATCCGCTGGGCTTTGCGCCCAATTATTCGTGGGCCACGGGCGGCAGCGCCACCCGGCCATCGCGCTACGGCATGACGACCCAGTTCGACAATATGATCAAGTACACGGGGCGCACGGGCGGCTTCACATACGGCGCCACGGTCGGCCTGGGCGAACGTTCGGGCAGCTCACGCGAAGGCCGCAAGCTGGCCCTGGGCGGCTCGTGGTTCGGCGACGGCCTGGGCGTGATGGCCTCGTGGGAGCGGATCGACGGCACGCCAATCGACGGCGTCGTCACGAATGCGCTGGACGAAACGACGGCGTATCACGTCGCACTCGACTACCGCAGCGGCCCATGGCGCTACACGGCCGGCAAGCGTGGCTACAAGCTGGCGCAGGGCCGCACCAACCTGGCCGACCTGCGCGGCGACACCTACTGGGGCGGCATCACGCGCACGATCGACGCGGTCACGCTGACGGGCGCGGTGTATCACATCAACACGAAGAACCTGCCTGCCAGCGTGGACGCCGACCCGACGATGTTCGTCGCGCGCGCCATGCTGGCGCTGTCCAAGCGCACCGACCTGTACCTGTCACTGGCGCACGCAAAGGCGGACAACGGCCAGCTGATCGGCCTGTCGCGCGACGATCCGGGGTTCGGATCGACCCAGAGCGGCATCACCGCGGGCATGCAGCACCGCTTCTGATTCCACGCCTTACCGTGCGGCGGTATCATGGGTGCCATGAAATCCTCGCACGTTCTCCTGTTGACCATCCTGGCGTTCGGCGGCCTGCCGCACGCCAACGCCGCCGAATGCCTGATCCCGTCAAAACCCGGCGGCGGCATGGACCTCACCTGCAAGCTGGCGCAAAAAGCGCTGCACGATCAACCGGGCGCGCCCGAACTCACGCTCCGCTACCTGCCGGGTGGCGTCGGCGCCGTGGCCTGGCACTCGGTCGTCTCGCAGCGGCGCAGCGAAGCCAATACGCTCGTCACGTTCTCGGGCGGCTCGGTCCTCAATCTCGCACTGGGCAAATTCGGCAAGGCCGACGTCGACGACGTGCGCTGGGTCGCTGCCTTCGGCGCCGACTACGGCATGGTCGCCGTGCGCGCCGATTCGCCCTACAAGACGCTGTCCGACCTGCTGGGCGCGATCAAGCGCAATCCGAAGCAGGTCTTGATCGGCATGTCCGGCACCGTCGGCAGCCAGGACTGGATCAAGATGGCGCTGCTCGCGCGCATGGCCGGCGTGGACCCGCGCAAGCTGCGCTTTGTCGCCCTCGAAGGCGGCGGTGAGCAATTCATCGCGATGGGGGCGGGACACGTGCAGGCGGTGTCGGGCGACACGTCCGAAGCGCTGCTGGCGGCTCGCGCCGGCAATGTGCGCGTGCTGGCGGTGCTGTCCGAGCAGCGCCTGCCGGGCGCGCTGGCCGGCGTGCGCACGGCGCGCGAGCAGGGGTATGACGTCGTATGGCCGGTGATTCGCGGCGTCTGGATGGGACCGGATGTGCGCGAGGCGGATTACCGGCGCTGGGTGAAGGCATTCGACGGGGTCGAAACCTCGCCCGCGTTCGCGCAGATGCGCTCGCAGGCGGGGTTGTACCCGTTTGCGTTGACGGGGGAGGCGCTCACGCGGTACGTCAAGCAGTCGGTGGATACGTATCATCGGCAGGCGAGGCAGTTCAAGTTGTTGCGGGAGCCGTAGGCGGGGGTAAAAAATCGCGCGCTGTCAGAGACGACCGATTCCTGCCCTGGCTGTACGTACTCGATCAGCATGTCTTTTTGAGCGTCGAGGAAATTTGGTGGCGAGATATTTGTTGAGAAATTGAAAAATGCAAGGTGAATGGCAAATCGCCGCTTTCATTGTACGCAATATGAAGATCGGAAAAGCTGCGTGTTCACTGGTGACACTGCCACGTTATATGTGAACTGCCAGTACCCATATCAGAAAAGATCGCACGGGAAATTTGCTTTGGGTTAATCGTTGTTTTATTATTCAAATCTCGACACCTTCTTTTCTCTCGCCATGTCGGTTATAAATCGCTCTTTTGTCGCCACGGCAGGGACACTCATCGCGCTGGCTGGCTGCGCTACCCCGGCACCGTTCCCTTTGCGAAACGCTTTCCCGAGAATGGAAACTCGCCACATTCCGGAACTCAACGCGACTGGTAAGGCGGGAGTGGGCGATCCTATGATTTCGACAGAGTGGGTGTCGCGAGTCCGTGGGATCAGCATTGCCGAAACGGTGTCCGAGACTGTGAATCCGCCTGGGATTACTTCTGTTGTCCGAGGCGACTATGAACTGTTCGCCACCAGCCTGGAAGGAGACTACTATCACGGAAGATCAACGTATTCGGTGCCGGGCACGTCAATTTCAGTCAGTGAACGCGCGGGGGTATTTGTCCCTGACGACAAATCCAGGTCTGCTGTGATTTATAACTTCGTACAGCGCTACCGATATGGCACGAAACCAGTGGCTTATGTACCGAAGGAAATCATTAAAATCACGTCGGAGAGCTTTCGCCGTGAACTTGTCTATAGCGGCGTATCGCAAAACACGATTACGGTAGTCTACCGGGAATTCAAGGACAGCTCTGCCCGTCCGGCATTTACCCAGGAACTGAAATACGACCTTTCTCAACATCGTGTGATTGGCTATCAAGGCGCGCGCTTGGAGGTTTTAAACGCAGGAAACACGGGCATCACCTACAAGGTGATCAGCCTTCTGCAATAACACCTGTCACGGACGTGCGGATGATGCTCTTGGCATATATCTTGAACGGCGCATAACTAGTTGTTGAAATCGTAAGCGTTGATCGAAGTTTATTATCGCAATTTATGCGTATTTGCCCCTGACTGTGCTCATCGGGCTATCCCCACGGCGTTTATATCGCAGTAACCCCGGGCAATCACCTCCCCATGCCGTAGACTGCATCACACATATGCAACCAGGCAACGCCAATGACCGCCATCACCACGTTCTTCAGCCACCAGCCGATGTTTGCGCTGTTCTTCACCATCGCTGCCGGTTACCTGCTGGGGGCGGTCAGCGTGAAGGGTCTGTCGCTCGGTTCCGGCGCGGTGCTGTTTGTCGGCCTGGCGGTCGGTGCAGCGGTGCCCGACCTGGTTCTGCCCGGCATGCTCGGCAACCTGGGGCTGCTGCTGTTTCTTTACGGCGTCGGCATCGCCTACGGCGCCCAGTTCTTCCGCGGCTTGACGACGCCTGACGGCATCAAGGCGAACCTGGCAGCGCTGCTGGCGGTTATCACGGCGCTGGCGCTCGCGGTCGGCGTGGCTTGGCTGTTCCCGGTCTTTGCCTTGCCCGAAGCGCTGGGCGCCTTTGCCGGCGCGGGCACCAGCACTGCCGCGCTGCAAGCGGCGCTGGCCGTGTTCGGCACGTCCGCTGCGACCGGGTATTCGGTCGCGTACCCGGTCGGCGTGGCCGTGCCCATCCTGCTGCTCGGACTGTACAACGCCGTGTTCAAGCCTAAAACCGCCGCGCCGGCATCCTCCGCGCTGCATCTCGAAGAAATCGACGTGGCCGAATTCTCCGTGCTGGGCATGACCCTGCTTGAAGCCGCAGCGCGTTTGCCCGACGGTGTTGCCATCGTCGCGCTGCGGCGCGGCGAGCACAATCTGGTGGCTGACAACGCGATGCGCATCGAGCCAGGCGACCGCTTGCTCGTCGCGGGCAATGACCAGGGGGTGCTGCACGAGGTGGCCACGCGCTTCGGCCCGGCCAATCCGGGCGCCATGCTGCACGACCGAAGCGATCTGGACTACGATCGCTTCTTCGTTTCCAGCGCCAGCATGGCCGGCTTGCCATTAAGTGCGCTGATCCTCCCGGTCGCACTCAATGCGCGCATCCTGCACTTGCGGCGTGGGGATGCCGACCTGGTCCTGACCCCTGCGCGTCTGCTCGAACTGGGCGACCGCATTGGCGTGCTCGCGCCGCGCAGCAGCTTTCCTGCGCTGCGCAAGCTGTTCGGCGACTCGGTGCGCAGCACGGGGGAGGTGAGCTATATCGGGATCGGTGTCGGCGTGACGCTGGGGCTGGCATTCGGCGCGATCGTGTGGCCGTTGCCGCTGATCGGGCAGTTTTCGTTCGGGTTTGCCGGCTTGCTGCTGGTGGCACTGGTGCTTGGCTGGCGCCGCCGTAGCGGCATGTTCCAGTGGGCGATGCCGATCCCGGCCAACCTCGTCCTGCGCAATTTCGGCCTGACGCTGTTTCTGGCGGTCGTGGGCATCTCGTCGGGCGCGACGTTCGCCGCCGCGATCGCCAACGATGGCTTGCTGTATCTGCTGCTGGGTAGCGCGATTGCGGCCACGCTCGTGGTCGTCACGATGGTGATTGCCTTGTTCGTGTTTCGCCTGCCGTTCGACAGCGTGGTGGGCATCGTGGCCGGGACCACGGGCAATCCGGCCATCCTCGCGTTTGCCAACCGGATCGCGCCGACGGACCGCCCCGATATCGGTTATGCGATGATTTTTCCGTCGATGACGGTGCTCAAGATCGTGCTGGTCCAGGTGATCGGCGTCGTGGGGCGGTGAAGTTTTCACGTGCGGCCAATGCGCGCACCGTAAAATAGCGGTTTGATCGATCAAGCACGGATTATTTTATGGAACCAGCAGAGCAGCGTTATCTCGTCCGCCAGGACAAACGGTCGGACGACGGCAAGAAACCACCGGTCTTCGCGAAGGTCATGCGCAGCAAGGAAGGCAAGTTCGAAGGCGTCTCCTTCATCAAGAACAAGGAGAAGGCGACGATCATGACGATCGCACAAGCCGACGAAGTCATCGCCTGGGCCGCGACCAAGAAAGAAAAAGCGGCCGAGTACGAGACCCGGATCATTTGCGTCGGCCAGTAGCCACCCTGTTCGGCTAGCCGAACGCACCACAAGAAAACACCATGCACAGTGAACCACCCGTTTCCCAGCGCCTGCGCGCGCTGGTCCGCTCGATGCCGCGCACCGGCATCACCCTCAGTGAACTGATCCGCAGCGTCGGCAACGACGGCCTGCTGATCCTCGTGGCCCTGCTCACGCTGGTGTTCCTGATCCCGATTTCGATTCCCGGCGTGAGCACCGTGTTTGGCGCCGCGATCCTCTTGATCAGCGTGAGCCGCCTGTCCGGGCGCGATTTGTGGATTCCGTCGAAGCTCGAGCACCGCGTCATCGGTACGCGCAAGCTGCGCCCACTGCTGCGCAAGGCGCTGTCGTGGCTGAAAAAGCTCGAGCGCGTCAGCAAGCCCAACCGCATCCAGTGGCTGGTCGCAGTCGGTCCGGTCGCGTTCTTCAACAACGCGGCCCTGATCCTGGGCGCGGTGCTGCTCATGATGCCGTTCGGCCTGATCCCGTTCAGCAATACGTTCCCGGCCGTGGCGATCCTGTTCCTGGCCATCGGCTTGCTGCAGCGCGATGGCGTCTGCATCCTGCTGGGCCACATCAGCAATGTCGTGACGATTATCTATTTCAGCGTGCTCATTGGCGGTGGTGGCCTGGCCGTGCGCGAGGTCTTCAACCGCTTCGCCGGCTGAGGGCAGGGTTGGCTTGTTGCAAGGCATCTCTTTCTGATAAGCTGGCCCTCAGCCGCCCGTGCGCCGTCTGCCGGCCCCCAGGCGCGAATTATTGACCCCGCGCCCCGGCCAGCCAGCCTGGTGCCGGCACCCCGGAACGCCGAACATGAGTAATGACATGCCTATGCTGGATGCGTCGACGATGGTGCTGGTGCTCGCGCTGGGTAACCTGACCCTGTGCGCGCTGCTGACCTTTTTCAATCATGGTCCCGTTCGC
Source organism: Massilia sp. MP_M2 (assembly GCF_039123635.1). Lineage (NCBI taxonomy): Bacteria > Pseudomonadati > Pseudomonadota > Betaproteobacteria > Burkholderiales > Oxalobacteraceae > Massilia > Massilia sp. MP_M2. The sequence continues at coordinate 64,680 of NZ_JBCHJF010000010.1, read as the reverse complement.
GCCCCTGCGATGACGTTCTGGAGTCTGTCGAAACAGGTCCAGGGCGGCGCCTGGCTGCTGCTGGCACTGGGCGACTCGGGCGTCGTGCCGGCCCCCATCTCGATCCCCGGTGGCTACGCGCTGCTGTTCGCCGGCGTGGCGATCGAGGCGGGCGCCTCGTGGGAAGCGGCGCGCCGGCCTGCCTGGCGCACCCCGACGCTGATCCTGTGCGGCGTGGCAATTCTGGTTTTCTTCCTGTGCTACCTGGTCGATGAAGAAGGCTTGCGCAGTGTCGCTGCGTCGCTCCTGCTGGGCGCGTTCTACCTGTCCGGCGCGGTGGCACTCGCCTGGCGCTGGCGCGATGCCAGCCTGCTGCAACGCTTCCTGGCGCTGGCCACGGCGGCGCTGGCGCTGGTGGTCGCGGCGCGCGGACTGTCGGTGCTGCTGCTGCCGCGTGGCTGGGGCTGGCTCTCGAACGACCTGCTGAGTCAATTCTCCAGCGGCGCCCTGTACCTGCTCCTGCTGGGCAATGCGTTCGGCGTGCTGCTGCTGACGCGTGAACGTCTGCAGGACACGCTCGAGCGTCTCGAGACCATTGATCCGCTCACCGATGCACCGAACCGCCGCGGCTTCTTCCAGCTGCTCGCGCCATGGCTGGCGCTGGCGCGCCGGCCCGGGCTGCCGACGGCGCTGATCGTGTTCGACCTGGACGGCTTCAAGCGCGTCAATGACAGCTATGGCCATCCGGCCGGCGACGTGGTGCTGCACCAGATGGTGGCGCTGTGCCGGCGCCAGTTACGCGATAGCGACCAGCTGGGGCGCGTGGTGGGGGTCGAATTCGCCGTCCTGCTGCCGCGCACCAGCCTTGATGAGGCCGTGATGGTGGCCGAGCGCATCCGCGCGGTCATCGACACCACGCCGGTCAAGAGCGAGCGGGCGATGATCAAGCTCACGGCCAGCTTCGGCGTGACGACGATCCGCCCCGAAGACAGCACGACCTCGCTGTTCCAGCGCGCCGACGAGGCCATGCAGCAAGCCAAGCAGGCCGGGCGCAACCGCGTCGCGCCCGCCAGCGAAGCGCTCGCCGATATCTAGCGCTCGCCGATATCTGGCGCGCGGACGTTTCTCGCAGGTCCATGTAACGAGCCCGTCACGGTGGCAGCTTATGCTCATGAGCCATGTCGCCCATCGATCAGGAATCCCCCACCTATGCAGCTGTCGAGCTTGGCTCGGACAGTTTTCGCCTGCACATCGGCCGTTTCAATGATGGCGTGCTCGAGCTCGTCGCGACCATGTGCGAAAAGGTCGCGCTGTCGGCGTCGCTCGACGAAGACGGCATGCTCGGCAGCGTGGCGCTACGGCATGCGCTGGCCTGCCTGGCGCAGTTCCGGGATGTGCTCGACGCCTGGCGGCCGCACGGCGTGCGGGTCGTGGCCACGGCCGCCTTGCGCATGGCGCGTAACGCATCCCTGTTCTTGCCGGCGGCCGGACGTGCGCTCGGTCATCCGGTCGACATCATCGCGGGCGACGAAGCCGGCCGCCTGGTCTATCTGGGCGTGGCCAATACCCTGGGCGCGGCCGACTGTGCGCCACGGCTCGTGCTCGACATCGGCAGCGTGTCGACGGAGCTGGTGATCGGGGAGGGCGCCGAGATCCAGCGCATCGAATCGTTCGCGCTCGGCGCAGTACGCCAGAGCCTGACGTTTTTCGCCAACGGACGGATCGACGCGGCGGGTTTCGATGCCGCGGTGCGCTCGAGCCGCAGCCGCTTCGCCGAAGCCGGGTTTGGCGCGCGCGGCTGGGACATGGCGTATGGCGCGTGCGGCACGGTGCGCGCGCTGGCCGGGCTCGCGCAGCGGGACGAGAACGTGGGCAAGCCGCTGACACAGGCCGATCTGGCGGGGTTGCGCGACGCCTTGATCGCCACCCGCCAGGGCGTGCATCTGGCGGGCGGGCTGGCGCTGCTGTCTGGCTTGATGGAAGAACTCGGGATCGCGGCGGTCACGCCGGTGACTGCCGGCCTGCGCGTTGGCGCGCTGTGGGACATGCACCAGCGCGCCGGGGCCGTCGTTGGAGCGCTAGCGCACCCGCTCGGTATCGCTTGATGTGTTGGTTGCCACCGGGGTGAGTACCAGCGGCGCTGCCGGCGTGCTGTCGCGCAGCCAGCCGAACAGGATCGCCATCATCAACGGGCCGACGAACAGGCCGATGACGCCCAGCGTCGACACGCCGCCCAGCAGGCCGAACAGCACCGCCAGAAACGGCAGGTTGACGCGCTTGCCGATCAGCTTCGGGCGGATGAATTTATCGACCAGGAACAGCTCCACCGCGCCCCAGGTGAACAGGCCCAGCGCCTCGGCCGAATTGCCCTGACCGAACAGCAGCAGCGAAACCATCGTAAACGACAGCGGCGCGCCGCCCGGGATCAGGGCCAGGTAGCCGGTGATCACGCCCAGCAGCACCGGGGCCGGCGCGCCGGCGATCCAGTAGGCCACGCCCAGCACGATGCCTTCCAGGATCGCGATCGAGCCCAGACCGAGCGCCGTGCCGCGCACCGACAGCGGCAGCACGCGGCGCAGCTTGGCGTACTGGACGGGCGCCAGACGCTGGCCGGCGCCGTCGATGTAGTGCATCACCGCCGCGCCGTGCAGGTACAGGACGAACAGCGTCAGCAGCGTCAGGAACAGGTACAGCGCATTGGCCAGGATGGTCGAGCCCCAGACCCGCGCCGTGTCGGTCAGGTGCGGCATGAAGTCGCCCAGGGTCGTGCGCACGAGCGCGTTCAGGCCGCCCGGCACGGACAGATGTTCGAGCCACCAGGTGACGGCCGGTTCGGCCACCAGCGGCAGGCCACTGAGCCAGGCCGGTACCGGCACGCCGGTCTGGTTGAAGCTGATGAGCAGGCGCTGCAGGCTGGCCAGTTCGCTGCTGAGCGTATGGAACAGCAGGACGGACGGCCCTACGAAACTGACGAGCAGCAGCACGAGCATGAAGGTGGCGCTGGCCAGCGGCGGCCAGCCACGGCGCAGCATGCGCTGGTGCAGCGGCCACGTGATCACGGCCAGGAGGCCGGCCCACGCGATCGAGCCGATAAAATGCTGGAGCAGCAGGGTCAGCGCGGCGGCAAACAGCACCGGCAGGATCCATTGAGTCTTGGTGCGCATACTGGCCTGGGTCGGGTTCATAAATTACTGGGGTGCGCAGGGTGCCTGCGAGACGCATCTCGCGGCGTCGACAAGTTTACAGCAGAGTCGTCTCTTTGGCAGGATAATTCAGGTGTATCTCCTGTAAAAGAGGAGTTTGCCGAAGTTTTACTTCGAAAAAACAGAAGCATCGCTCTATGAGGCCTGTATTGTCACCCGGATTGGCGTCGGCTGCCGGCGCGATGTCTTTACCCATCGTGCATTCTTGTCCGACAGCACACTGCCAAATCGTTTATATTGTTTGCCTTCTCAACGACGGAGCGGCTCATGCCCCGCACACCTGCCGCCAAATCAGCACCCCGCGCCGCGCCTGCAGCTGCAAACACCGTCAAGCCTGCCAAACCGGCCAAGCCTGTGAAGGCCGCCGCCAAAGCGGCCAAGCCCGCCAAGATCGTCGCGCCACCAGCTGCGCCCACCAGGCCCGCAGCAAAAGCCAGCGTGAAGTCGGTCGTCAAGTCGGCGGCCAGGGCGCTGGCCAGCAACCCGGCCCGAAAACCGGCCACGCCACGCAGCGCGGCCAAGCCGCCAGTCGTGCCGATCGTGGAGCGCGCAACTGCGGTACAAGCGCGCCCGGCGCTGGTGCGCGACAGCTTCACGATGCCGGAGAGCGAGTATGCGGTGCTGCTGGAGGTAAAGCAGGCTTGCCTGCGCGCCGGTGTCGACGTCAAGAAGAGCGAGCTGCTGCGGATTGGCGTGGCTTTGCTGGGCCAGCTTGACGTGGCGACCTTGCAAGGCGTGCTGGCGGCGCTGCCGCAGCTCAAGACCGGGCGGCCACCGGCCCAGGATTGACGCTGCAGGACTGACGGCGTGACGCTCGCGCCGTCAGTGCAGCGCCGAGGCGTTGGTGAGTTCCTTGAGCTCGCGGATCGGGATGTTCGATTTTTCGTGCATGCGCAATAGAATCGTCGCGCCGACATTGAGCTTGCGATGGCGGATCTTGCTGATGATCGGGGGCTGCACTTCCAGTACACGGCACAGCTCAGCGTCATTTTTCAGTTGCATGCGCTCGATCAGTGTGTCGAGCAGCTTGTTGGGCACAAAGCTCGGCGGCTCCAGCTCGCGCGCTCGTTGCATCGCTTCGAGCAATTCCTGTTTTTTCTGTCGTACGGTCATGTCGATTCTCCCCGATGAAAACATGATTCAAGACAGACCGGTGGTTCTGGATAATTCCTGCCTGTTTTGACAGCCGTTTGTGGCAGGTCGTTGCGATATTACTACGATTGCGTCGCGCACGATTCGGGTCATTTAACTAAATTCGGCGTAATCGAGCGTTTCTTCTCGGAACTTACGCTAATTTTAGCCCCGAGTGGGTCAGTAGCAGGACCTTGTCGGCCATGGCAGCTGCGGCGTGGGAGTGGGTGACCATGATGGCACCGGCGCCGTGCGCGCGCGTCTCGTCGCGCAGCAGTTTCAAAATGCTGCCGGCGGTCTCGGGATCGAGGTTGCCGGTCGGTTCATCGGCCAGCAGCAGGGCCGGGCGATGCACCAGCGCGCGGGCAATCGCCACGCGTTGCATCTCGCCGCCCGAGAGCTGGCGCGGGAAGTCGCCGCCGCGCCCGTGCAACCCCACCGCGTCGAGCATCGCGTCGGCGCGATCGAGCGGCGCCTTGTTCAGCAGCAGCGGCAGCGCGACGTTCTGGCGCAGCGTCAGGTGCGGCAGCACGTGGAAGGCCTGGAAGATGAAGCCCATGCGGGTGCGGCGCAGCCGCGTGGCGGCGTCATCGTCCAGGTTCGAGATCGGCGTGCCGTCGATGATCACGCGCCCGCCGTCGGGCGTGTCCAGGCCTGCGATCAGGTTCAGCAGCGTCGACTTGCCGACGCCCGATTCGCCCATGATCGCGACGAATTCGCCGGCCTGGAACACGTGCGAGAGTTCGGCCAGCACGGTGCGGCCGCCATACGATTTGGTGAGCTGGTCGAGTTCGAGCATCGGGTGAGGGGTCAGTGAGTAGGGTTGGCGCATCAGTATTAGCGCACGAAGATCAACGCATCAGGGCGCGGCGCAGCGCATAACTGGCAGCGTCGACCAGGGCCACCAGCACCAGCATCGCGATCACGACCGTGGCAGCGCTGGGCATCTGGAACAGCGACAGGTGGTACTTGAGCATCTGGCCCAGGCCGCCGGCCCCGACCACGCCCAGCACGGCCGCGGCGCGGATATTGTTTTCCCAGCGGTACAGCGTGTACGACAGCATCTGCGGCAGCGCCTGGGGCAGCGTCGCATACAAGAACGCCGCCAGCGGCCGCGCGCCATTCGTGCGCAGGCTCTGTTCGGCGTGCGGCTCGATGTTTTCCAGCGCATCGGCGAACAGGCGCCCCAGCACGCCGGCCGTGTGCGCGGCCAGCGCGAGCGTCCCGGCCAGCGGCCCCAGGCCCGCCAGCACCAGCAGCACTGCCGCCCATACCAGCTCGGGGATCGAGCGCAGCACATTGAGCACCAGGCGCGTCACGGCGCGCGCCGCGCGGCCCATGCGCCCGGCGCCGGCCAGCGCCAGCGGCAGGGCGACCAGCGCCGCCAGGATAGTGCCGATGGCCGACATGGCCAGCGTTTCCCAGAATGCGACGAGTGTCTTGGCCAGGAAGGCCGGGGCGGTGTCGGGCGGCGCAAAGCCGGCCAGGAATTCGGAGGCCGAATCGATCGCTTCGCGCGTGAAGAACGCGCTCCACTGCAGCGGGAGCGAGGCGAAGCTGGCGACGATCAGCGCGAGCAGGCCGCCGAGAATGAGCCAGGTGCCGATCTGGCGCGGCGGCGGGGCCGGGATCGCTGTGGCTGGGGTGAGCGGGGTGGTGTCTGCCTTCATCCGATCCTCCGGCGCAGCAGTTTCGAGACCAGGTCGGCGCCGGCGACCAGCAGCACGAACATGATGAGCATGGTCGCCACTTCGCCGCCGGCCATCATCTTGGTCGATTCATCGAGCCGCTGGCCCAGGCCGCCGGCGCCGACGAAGCCCATCACGGCCGAGCCGCGAATCGCGCATTCCCAGCGATACACGGTGTACGACACCAGTTCGGCGCTCGCATCGGGCAGGGCGCCGTACAGCAGCGCCGGCAGGCGAGCGCTGCCATTGGCCAGCAACACGTCGGTCGCATGCGCGTCGGACGATTCGAGGATTTCGGCATACACCTTGGCCAGCATGCCCGAATACGACAGCGCGATCGCCAGCACGCCGGCCGTGGGCCCCAGGCCGACGATGCGCACGAACAGCAGCGCCCATACCAGCTCGGGCACGGAGCGCAGCACCATCAGGATCCAGCGCAGGAGTTGGCGCACCACGCCGGCCAGCGGGCGAATGCGGCCCGTGCCCAGGCGCGAGATCGACAGGCGTTCGCTGATGACGAAGGTGGCGGGAATGGCGACGATCAGCGCCAGCGTCAGGCCGGCGGTGGCAATGGCCACCGTCTGCCAGGTTTCGCGCAGCACCATCGCGAGGAAGGCGGGATCGGTTTCGGGCGTCAGGAAATCGCTCAGGAAGCCGCCGGCCGCGCGCAGGCTTTGCGCGTCGAATAGCAGCCATGGTTTGAATTCGGCTGCGACCAACAGCGGATAGAGCAGCAGGACGAAGACGACGGCGCCCATCAGGCGCGCGCGCCAGGCCGGGTCGGGATGAAGTGTTGCCTTGCTCGTCATGCCTAGAAACAGGCGCCGACGGCGATTTGTGCGGGCGTGTCGTGTGGCGGCGCCACGTGCGGCTCGACGTTCTCGTTGGCGTACAGGTCGGCGATCATGGTGTCGGTGACCTGCTCGCGCGGTGCGTCGAACACGATGCGCCCGTCGCGCAGGCCCACCAGGCGGGCAAACTGTTCGCGCGCCAGATCGACCTGGTGCAGGCTGCATACCAGTGTGGCGTTGCGCTGCGCGGCCTCCTGGCGCAGCGTGGCCAGCGTGTGGCGGGCCAGGGCCGGGTCGAGCGCCGAGATCGGCTCGTCGACCAGTAATGCTTCGGCATCGGACAGCAGCAGGCGCGCCAGGCCGCAGCGCTGGCGTTCGCCACCGGACAGCCGGTCGACGCGCGCATACAGCTTGTCGCCCAGCGAAAAGCGCGACAGCGCGGCATGCGCCGCGTCTGGGTCATGCGGGCGCACGAGCGACTTCAAAGCCTGCCACAGCGTCCAGTGCGGCAAGCGCGCGGCCAGCACGGCGGTGACGACGCGCTGGCGCGCCGGCAGCGGGGGTGTTTGCGGCGCCAGGAACAGGTGCGCGCGCAGCCGATGGCGCGCATCGTGCGACAGGTTCCATGGATCCTGGCCCAGGATCTCCAGCGCGCCCTCGCTCGGTCGGTGCGCGCAAGCCAGCGTTGCGAGCAGCGTGGTCTTGCCGGCCCCGGACGGGCCGATCAGGGCAACCTGTTCACCGGCGCCGATCGTCAGATCGAGCGCGTGCAGGGCAGGCGCGCGGCTGCCTGCCAGGTGGCGCACGGTCACGCCGCGCAGGCGAAAGGTTGCCATGACGTCTTTACTTCAGCAGGCCGGCGTTTTTCGCCGCGGCTTCGATCGCGCCGTAGTTGGCGGTCTTGGTGGTCACGAACTTGGTGGCGCGTTGCAGTTCGAGGATTTCCTTGCCCTGCGGGGTCGAAGCGTCCAGCGTCAGGAAGGCGTCGGTGATTTTCTTCTTCAGGGCCGGGTCCATGTCGGTGCGCACGGTCCAGTTGTAGTCGAAGTAGCCAGGGGTCGTGTAGAACACGCGCACCTGCTTTGGATCGACTTTTTTCGCTTCGACCAGTTTTTCCCAGACCGAGATGTTCAGCGCGCCCGCATCGACCTTGCCGCCGGCAACCGCAGCCACGGTCGCGTCGTGCGCGCCCGAGAACGCGATGCGCTTCAGGTCAGTGTCAGGGTTGACGTTGGCTTGCAGCAGGAACGAGCGCGGCATCAGGTGACCCGAGGTCGACGATTCCGAACCGAAGGCCAGCGTCTTGCCCTTCAGGTCTTCCAGCTTGGTGATGGTTGGCACGGTGGTAATGAACACCGAGCGGAACTTTTCGTCTTCCACGCGCTGCACGAGCGGCGTGACCTGGCCTTTGCTGCGCACGTTGGCCTGGACGAAGGTGAAGCCGCCAAACCAGACCATGTCGATCTTGCGGTTGACCAGGCCTTCGACCGAAGCGGCGTAGTCGGTCACCGGGGTGAATTCCACCTTCAGACCCGTGGCCTTGGCCAGGTAGTCGCCCAGCGGCTTGAACTTGCGCTGCAGTTCGGTCGGCGACTCGTCGGGGATGGCCGAAACGCGCAGCACGCCGTTGCTCTGTGCGTGGGCGGCGCCTGCGATCAGCAGCGTGCCGGCAGCGGCGGCGCACAGGGTTTTAAGGACATTGCGGCGGAAGGACAGGGTCATGGAGGCTCTTGTCTAAAAAGTAATGAAACGGGGCTGACCCGGGGGGCAGCACGCTTGGCGTGAGGCAGGCTAGGCGAATCCGGGGAATCCGCTATGATAGCTAAAACAGCAATACACAAAGCAATACGCGAAGAATTACACAGAACTACGCGAAGCAAAACTCACAGGCCATCTCGCATGGTGCGTCGTGGCGGCACGAATGATAAACCCTATGCTGACATCCTGTACACCTGAAGACGTCGCCGCGCCCCGTCACAGCGCGCACGACGCCGACGAACTGCACACCGGTCTGCAGGCGCCAGCCGCCTGGATATCTCCCAAATACCTGTACGACGCGCTTGGCTCGAAACTGTTCGAGGCGATCTGCGAGCTGCCCGAGTATTACCCGACGCGCACCGAAGCGTCGATTTTCGAGCGCTATGGCGCCGAAATCGCCCGCTCTGCCGGCACCGGCGCCACGCTAATCGACCTTGGTGCCGGCAATTGCGCCAAGGCGGCGGGCCTGTTCCCGTTGCTGCAGCCGGCGCAGTACGTGGCGATCGATATCTCCACCGACTTCGTGCACGACGCACTGACGCGCCTGCGCCAGCGGTTCCCGCAGATCGCGATGGAGGCGCTGGGGATGGATTTCTCATCAACCTTCGAACTGCCGCCCCAGGTCAATGACGAAAGGCGCCTGTTCTTTTATCCCGGCTCGTCGATCGGCAACTTCACGCCCGACGAAGCGCAGGGTTTTCTGACGCGCCTGCGCGCGCAGTGCGGCAACGACGGGGGCGTGCTGATCGGCATCGACCTGGCCAAGGATTCCGCCACGCTCGACGCCGCCTACGACGACGCGCTGGGTGTCACCGCGGCCTTCAACCTCAATCTGCTGCGCCACGTGAACCGCCTGATCGACGGCGACTTCGACATCAAGGGCTGGCAACATCGGGGCGCCTATAACGCGGCCATGGGCCGCATCGAGATGCACCTCGAGGCGCGTTCGGCGCAGACCGTGCACTGGCGCGGCGGCGAGCGCCGCTTCGCGGCCGGCGAGCGCATTCACACCGAGAACAGCTACAAATACCAGCAGGCCGATGCAATCGGGCTGCTGGAGCGCTCCGGTTTCGAGGCCACGCGCGTCTGGACCGATCCGCAGCGCTGGTTCGCGGTCATTCACGCACAGGCGATCGCATCATGAACATGATGCGCGATGACAGCTTGCTGCGCGCCTTTGCGCAGGTACGTACCCGTTCGCTGCAGCTGGCCGAGGGCTTGTCCGACGAAGACTGCGTTGCGCAGTCGATGCCGGACGCCAGCCCGATGAAATGGCATCTGGCGCACACGACGTGGTTCTTCGAAACCTTCATCCTCGAGCCGCGCGAGGCTAATTTCGCGCCGTTTCATCCGGCGTTCCGGGTGTTTTTCAATTCGTATTACAACGGCGTGGGCAACAAGCATCCGCGCGCCCAGCGCGGGCTGCTCACGCGCCCGGCGATGGATGTCGTCAGAGAGTATCGCGCGAACGTCGACCGCCGCATCGCCGACTTGCTGGCTGGCGGGATCGACGAGACGCTGGCCACGCTGATCGAACTGGGCCTGCAGCACGAACAGCAGCACCAGGAATTGATGCTTACCGACATCAAGCATCTGCTCGCGCAAAATCCGCTGTACCCGGCGTATGCGACGGATGCCATGGCCCCGTCTGTGCCGGCCGAGGCGCTGGCGTGGCTCGATTTTGAAGGTGGCCTGGCCGAGGCCGGCTATGGCGGCAAGGGCTTTTGCTTCGATAATGAATTGCCGCGCCACCGCACCTATGTGGCACCGTTCGCGCTGGTATCGCGCCTGGTCACCAATGGCGAATACCGCGCCTTCATCGAGGCCGGCGGTTACCGCGATCCGGCGCTGTGGCTGGCCGAGGGCTGGGACCGCGTCAGCAGCGGCGAGATCACGCATCCGCTGTACTGGCTGGAAGAGGCCGATGGCTGGTACGAGTTCACGCTGCATGGCCTGCAACCGCTGGATGCAGAGCTGCCCGTCACCCATGTCTCGATGTACGAGGCCGATGCGTTCGCGCGCTGGTCCGGGGCGCGCCTGCCGACCGAGTTCGAATGGGAATTCGCGGCGCGCCAGGCCTGCCTTGGCAGCGGCCCGGCGCACCACCCGGACGCCGCCAGCGGCGCCGGCCTGCAACAGATGTTCGGAGCCTGCTGGCAATGGACCAGCAGCAGCTACGCACCGTATCCCGGCTTCGCACCGGCGCCGGGCGCCATCGGCGAATACAACGGCAAGTTCATGATCAACCAGTATGTCTTGCGTGGCTCGTCCTGCGCCACGCCTGGCGGTCACGCCCGGCCCAGCTACCGTAACTTCTTCCCGACAGGCGCACGCTGGCAATTTTCCGGCATTCGCCTCGCACGATGAGTCGTCGGCGTGACTGGACGGCGCGTCTGAAAGATCAGCGCGCCAATGTCTATATTCTGAACCATCCGCTCAAGTTCACGCTGCAAGTCCTGAAAGGTTTTCGCGCCAACCAGGGCTTGCTGCTGGCGGGCGCCGTGGCCTATTACGCGCTGCTGTCGATCGTCCCGTTCCTGATGCTGGTGATGGTCGTGCTGTCGCACTTCATCGACCCGGCCGAATTGCTGGAAACGCTCAGCCGCTACCTGCAACTGCTGATGCCGGGGCAGTCGGCCCCGATCGTCGCCGAGGTGGCCCACTTTCTGGATGACCGCCAACTCATCACCTGGGTACTGGCGGTCACGATGCTGTTCTTCAGCTCGCTTGCCTTCACGGTGCTGGAAAACGCGATGAGCGTGATCTTCGTGCACCGCGTGGCAATCCGGCGCCGGCATTATCTGGTTTCGGCCGTGCTGCCGTACTGCTACATCCTGGCGCTGGGCGTGGGAATCATGGTCGTCACGCTCGTGGCCGGCGCGCTGCAGGTCATGGGGCGCGAAAGCGTGTGGCTGTTCAATTATCAGTGGTCGCTGAATGGCGTGTCAGGTGCGCTGCTGTATCTGCTTGGATTGATCGGCGAGATTCTCGTGCTCACCTCGATCTATCTGGTGATGCCGGTGGGCCGGCTGTCGCTGTGGCATGCCGCCATCGGCGGCGTGACGGCAGCGCTGCTGTGGGAAGCGGCGCGCCATATCCTCGTCTGGTATTTTTCGACGCTGTCGCAGGTGAACCTCGTGTATGGCTCGATGACGACGGCCATTGTCGTCATGTTTTCGCTCGAGATCGCGGCGACGCTGCTGTTGCTGGGCGCGCAGGTGATTGCAGAATATGAGCGGGTCGGCAAGACGCCCGACGACGCCGCGCAAGCCCCAATGACAACGGCGCCAGGCGCAGCCCGGTAAGTCCGGGTGCTCCTGGCGCCGTTCGGGCGCTACTGGCTAACAACGAGCTTATTTGCCGCTGTCCTTCTGCGTGATGAACAGGCTGGCGATACAGCTACCGGCAATCAGCACGGCCACGACGGTCAGCGAAGCCTGCACTGGCACGTGGTACCACGGCATGATCAGCATCTTGACACCGATGAAGGTCAGGACCATCGCCAGGCCATACTTGAGCAGGTGGAAGCGATCAGCCACGTCCACCAGCAGGAAGTACAGCGCACGCAGACCCAGGATCGCGAACATATTCGATGTGAACACGATGAACGGATCGGTCGTGATCGCGAAAATTGCCGGGATCGAGTCGACCGCGAACACCAGGTCGGTCACTTCGATCAGGATCAGCACCAGGAACAGCGGGGTGACATAACGCACGCCGTTGATTCGCACGAAGAACTTCTCGCCGTGGTCGCCTTCGGACACTTTCAGGTGCTTGCGGGCGAACTTCAGGATCGGGTTGTTGACGACGTCAGGCTCTGCATCGACGGCCACCAGCATGCGGATACCCGTGAACAGCAGGAACGCACCGAACAGGTACAGCACCCAGCTAAATTCGCTCACGACCCACGCACCTGCGCTGATCATGATGGCGCGCATGATGATCGCACCGAGCACGCCGTAAATCAGGACGCGGCGCTGATACTGCTGCGGCACCTGGAATGCGGTAAAGATCAGCAGGAACACGAACACGTTATCGACCGACAGGGCTTTCTCGATCAGGTAGCCGGAGAAGAACTCCAGCGCTTTCTGGTCAGCGATTTCCGAGCCGACGCTGCCTTTCAGATACCACCAGAGGCCGGCATTGAACAGCAGGGCCATGCTGACCCAGACCAGCGACCAGATACCCGCTTCCTTGACGCTGACCTTGTGCGCCTTGTTACCGCCAAAGACGAACAGGTCAAGCGCCAGCATCACCAGCACGAAGCCGACGAAGCCAGCCCACATCATGGGGCTTGCAATTGTTTCCAGACCGTTCATGGGGTGCTCCCTTCAGATCGCGCAGCAAGCGGCCGGTTGCCCTGCGCCCTTGCGCAGGAATGTTGGACAGGATGTGTCATTGGTATGGCACCTTCAGTTTTGTGGTGAAGGCTTGACTATAGGGCAGTAGGAAGCATCGTACAAATCGAATATAATTTCCTATTAAATCGAATTTCTCGATGTATTGGAGAATCCATGTCTGCGCTGAACTACAAGCACCTGCGTTACTTCTGGATGGTGGCCAAGACGGGCAGCATCGCCAAGGCGGCCTCGCAGCTGAACCTGACGCCCCATTCGATCTCGGGGCAATTGTCCGAATTCGCTGAAGCGCTGGGCGTGGCGCTGTTTCGCAAGTCGGGCCGCAGCCTCGAGCTGACCGACACGGGCCGCCGCATCGTCAGCTATGCCGAGACGATCTTCAGCACCGGTGACGAATTGCTTGAACTGGTGCGCGACAAAAGCTTCGCCACGATGTCGTTTCGTATTGGCTGCGCCGATTCGGTGTCGAAACTGATTGCCTGCCAGCTTGTTGAGCCGGCCCTGAAACTCAAGGAGCCGGTGCGGCTGATCTGCCGCGAAGGTCGGCTCGATAGCCTGATCGCCGACCTGGCCGTGCACCGTCTCGACCTGGTCATTGCCGACCGCCCGATCCCGGGGCATTTCAGCGTGCGCGCGTACAACCACCTTCTCGGCCAGAGTCCGATGACGGCGCTGTGCACGCAGGCGCTGGCGGCCACGTTCGATCAGCCGTTTCCGGCCTGCCTGCACAATGCACCGATGTTATTGCCGGGTGAGGATTTTGCGATTCACCAGCGCCTGTTGCGCTGGCTGGAGCAGGCCGAGGTGCATCCGCACATCGTCGGCGAATTCGACGACAGCGCGATGATGAATGCGTTCGGCCAGTCAGGGGCAGGGGTGTTCTTCGTGCCGACGGTGATTGCGGCGCAGGTGAGCCAGCAATACCAGGTGGTGGCGCTGGGCCAGATCGACGGGGTGGTCGAGCAGGTGTATGCGATCACCACCGAGCGCCGGATGAGTCACCCGGCGACGGTGGCGATCAGCACGCTCGCGCGCGACAAACTGTTCGTTTGACGCCTGCCATGCCTGCCATGCGTCCAGTTACGGCTTGACGCTCACGCCCGGCTCGCCGGCAGCCATGTGGCCGATGATCGCGGCGTCGGCAAAGCCTTCGCGCGCGAACAGCGCGAGCACCTCGTCGGCGGCCGCCGGGTCGCAGGCCACCAGCAGCCCGCCCGAGGTTTGCGGATCGGTCAGCAGCGCGCGCTGCTCGGGCAGGATCGCCGCGTCGAGCTGCACGTCCTTGCCATACGCTTCCCAGTTGCGGCCCGAGGCACCCGTGAAGTAGCCATCCTGCGCCAGCTGCAGGACGCCCGGCAGCAGCGGGATGGCCGGCATGTCCAGCGTGGCATGCAGCTTCGCGCCGCGCGACAGTTCCAGCAAGTGGCCCAGGAGGCCAAAGCCGGTGACGTCGGTCAGCGCATGCACGCCCGGCATGTCGGCCAGCAGGCGACCGGGTTTGTTCAATTTGGTGGTATTGGCAATCATCGCCGCGTAGCCGTCGGCGTCCAGCTTGTCCTTCTTGAGCGCAGCCGACAGTACACCGACGCCCAGCGGCTTGCCGAGGATGAGCACATCGCCATCGCGGGCGTCGGCGTTGCGTTTGACTTTCGACGGATGCACGAGGCCCAGCACAACCAGGCCATAGATCGGCTCGACCGAATCGATCGTGTGGCCACCGGCAATCGGGATGCCCGCTTCGGCGCAGATCGACTCGCCCCCGCGCAGAATTTGCCCGATCGTGTCGAGCGGGAGCTTGTTGATCGGCATGCCGACCAGCGCCAGCGCCATGATCGGCGTGCCGCCCATCGCATAGACGTCGGAAATCGCATTGCAGGCGGCGATGCGGCCGAAGTCGAACGGATCGTCGACAATCGGCATGAAGAAGTCGGTGGTGGCGATCAGGGCTTGTTCATCGTTGAGCTTATAGACCGCGGCGTCGTCGGCGGTCTCGATGCCAACCATCAGCTCCTTCGGCACGGGAAAACCGTGCGACGACTTCAGGATCTCGGCCAGCACGCCGGGCGCGATCTTGCAGCCGCAGCCGCCGCCGTGCGAGAACGAGGTGAGTTTGATGGGTTGGTCGCTGATGCTCATGGGATGTCCGGTAATCGTTGATCGTCTTGGATTATCCACCATGTGGCGTGGACGTGCCAGGCGGGGTGCCTGAAATGGAAGTGGCGCCCATGAAAAACCGCTGCCGGGTAGGGTGGGCGGGTTTACCGCCCACGCGTTCAACTCGCTTTCGCATGCCACAGAGCGAGATTGATTTGGACGCGTGCACGGCATAGCCGTCCACCCTACATCGTAAGGTTCAAGCCCTCGCGTTCGGCGCCCATAAAAAAACGGCTGCCGAAGCAGCCGTTTCCTGGTTCACGCAGGGTGATTACTCGCCGAACGAACGACGCACGCCGTCGGCCGAACGTGGGTGGGCACCCTTGTAACCGCCTTCGCGACGGGCCGGCTGGCCTTCACGCGGGGCGCTGAAACGGTTGCCGTCACGTGGCGCGCTTGGCGCACGTGGTGCAGCGCCTGGCGCGCGCGCCGGGCCGGCTTCACGCGGACCGCGGTCGGCGTAACGGCTTTCCGATGGCGCACCACGGGAACCGCTGGCGGCGCGGTCGGCGTAGCCTTCACGCGCGCCCGATGGCTTCGAGAAACCGCGCGATGCCGGCTTGGCCGACGGGCTGCGACCGTCGCCTGGCTTCCAGCCGGCGCGCGCTGGTGCTGCGGCGCGCTTTGGCTCGAAACCTTCGACGACAGCGACCGGGATCGGCTGGCGCGTGAAACGCTCGATGCGGCGCACGTTCATGCTTTCGGCGTGGTTCACCAGCGAGACGGCGACACCGTTACGGCCAGCACGACCGGTACGGCCGATGCGGTGGACGTAGTCTTCCGGGAACTTCGGCAGGTCGTAGTTGACGACGTGGGTGATGCTCGGCACGTCGATACCGCGTGCGGCGACGTCGGTCGCGACCAGCACCTTGATGCTGCCACGACGCATGCTGTCCAGCGTGCGGTTACGGGCGCCCTGGTGCATGTCGCCATGCAGTGCGGCAGCAGCGAAACCGGCGATGTTCAGGCGGTCGGCGATCGTGTCGGCGTCACGCTTGGTGGCGGTGAAGACCACGGCCTGGTCCATCGATTCGTCGCGCAGCAGGTGGTCCAGCAGGCGATTCTTGTGCGACAGGTCGTCGACGAAGTGGACGCGCTGCGAGATGTTCTCGTGGCGGTTGGTCGCGCTGGCGATCTGGATCGTCATCGGATCGGTCGTGATGCGACGTGCCATGTTGCCGACGACGCCATCCAGCGTGGCCGAGAACAGCATGGTTTGACGGGCCGACGGGGTCGCGGCGACGATTTTCTCGATGTCGTCGATGAAACCCATGTCCAGCATGCGGTCGGCTTCGTCGAGCACGAGGATTTCGAGCTGCGAGAAGTCGATCTTGCCCGATTCCATGTGGTCGATCAGGCGGCCTGGGGTGGCGACCAGGATTTCAGGATTCTTGGCCAGCAGTTGCATCTGTTTCGGGTACGGCATGCCGCCCAGGATCGAGACGCAGCGCAGGCGGCGCATGTGGGCCGTGTACTGTTCGGTTGCAGCCGAGACTTGCAGGGCCAATTCGCGGGTCGGGGTCAGCACCAGCATTTTTGGCTGGGCAGCCTTGAAACGGACGCGCTCGCCTTTGGCGCGGGCAGCCTGCGCTTCTTGCGCAGCGGTCTTGCCGGCTGGCGTTTCTTCAGCGTTGGCCAGCTTGTTCAGTGCTGGCAGCATGAAGGCGGCGGTCTTGCCCGAACCGGTTTGCGACGAGACCAGCAGGTCGCGGCCGGCGATGGCGGCAGGAATGGCTTGCGCCTGGACTGGCGTTGGGGTGGTGTAGCCGGTATCGGCAACAGCCTGGACGAGGGACGCGTGGAGGCCTAGGGCTTCAAAACTCATGTGATCTGTACTTTCGGAATAAATCAAATACGCTCGCACGGAGGGCGCGAACGAAAAAATGCAACGCGAACCAACAAACGAAATGACTCAGAATGAAAGAAATTTCGGCACAAAAGCTTTGCGCCGGGACGGTGTCTGAAAACGACACACAGGGCGGGAGGGCTTTAGAAAGGCGCTCTAATGAGCTGCCTGGGGTTTGCGGTGCTGCTTGGATGACTGCCTTGCTGCTGCCTGACCTGAAGGTTTTCAGGAAACGGCGCGATGTCGCAGTGCACAAACCGAACTATACAGGTTTTTCGGCCTTCGTGCACGGACCCTTTGAAAATCGTATAACTGCGGGCACTGTCGATCACAGCCGGCACCCCCGGGGCGGGGGTGCCGGCACGTGATCAGCGCTGCTTGCGCTTGGACGACGTATTGCGGGCGATGCGCTTGGTGTTGGTGCTGGCGCTGGCCTTGGTCTTGAAGCGCGCCGCAGTGCGCTTGACGATGCCGCGGTCAGCTTCGAATGCAACGACGGCATTGTCGATAATGTTCTCGGCGATGTCGTTGTGGCTCGAGGTCGAGATTTTGGGCACCAGGATCGTCGAGCCCACTTTCAGCAGCGACTGCGCTGGAATATTGTTGGCCTGGCGGATGACTTCCGGCGTGGTGCCGAATTTCGAGGCCAGCGAGGCGATACTCACGCGCGCGCCGGTGATCTTGTGCGTGGTCCAGGTGGACAGCGCCTGGCCCCATTGCGCCAGATTGACATGGAATTTCTCGGCGTTTTCTTTCGGCAGCAGGATCTGCGTCTGCGCGCCGCCGATGATGACCGGCTTCTTGAATTGCGGATTGAGCGCCTTGAATTCATCGAGCGGCATTTCGGCCAGCTGGGCTGCGACCGCCAGATCGATGTCACTGGTCTTGTCGACCGTGGTGAAGTAGGGCTGGTTGTCGATCGCTGGCAGCACGACGCCATACAGGCCGGGATTGGCGATCACGTTCTTGACCGCCTGCAGTTTCGGCACGTAGTTGCGCGTCTCGGCTGGCATCAGATCGGCCAGGCTTTCGAAGTCGGTTGGCTTGCCGTCGGCCTGGTTTTTCTTGATGGCGCGCTGCACATTGCCTTCGCCCCAGTTATACGCGGCCAGGGCCAGCGGCCAGTCGCCGAACATCGTGTACAGGCGTTGCAGGTAGCTCAGGGCGGCATCGGTGGATGCCACCACGCCGCGCCGCTCGTCCTTGAACATGTTCTGCTTGAGATCGAAATCCTTGCCCGTACCCGGCACGAACTGCCACAGGCCGGCCGCGTTGGCGCTCGACATGGCTTGCGGGTTGAAGGCCGATTCGATCACCGGCAGCAGTGCCAGTTCGGTCGGCATGCCGCGCTTTTCAAGCTCGGACACCACGTGGTACAGGTAAGGGGAGGCACGGCCGGAAATGCGGGACAGCGTGGCGGGATGATTGGCGTAGGCCTGGGTATGACGGGTGACGAGTGCGTTGCTCAGATCGGGAATCGCGTAGCCGCTGCGGATGCGGCCCCAGACGTCGGTCTCGCGGTATTCATCAAGCTTGCCCTGGAGTTGCAACGGTGCTGGAGCGGTACGGCTGCCCACTGCACCAGACTGGATGGTTGGCAGCGTGGCTGCGTCGATGGCGAAACTGAGGGGTGACGCTGCCAGGAGGGCCAATGCAGCCAGTGCGAAGGTAGGACGTTTCGTGTTGTGCATAGCTTTCCAGTGTTGCGTTCAGGAACGAACGGACCGAGGACAAGGAGGCAGTGTACGGAGGGATTGTTGAGCGAGTCAAGATGTATGACGTCTTCGTTACAATAAAAATGGCCCTCAGAATCGCGTACGTTAACATCATGAAAACAGAAGATGCCACCAGGATCATCGAAATTAATGAACTGAGGGCGTTTTCGGTCAGCAGCAGGGATGATCCGGTATCGTTATCCGGCGTGCTTGCGGACCGACCCGCCAACGTTACGCCCGGATCGGGGCCGATCTATGAGGGCACGCAAAGAGTGCGTACAATCCGGGTTTTGCTGTCTGCATTGCTATCGAAAGTTTTCCATGAGTACCCCCAACCCCAACGCCGACGACGACGCCATCGTCGCGGCAACCCGCAACTGGCTCGAGCGCGCCGTGATCGGCCTGAACCTGTGCCCGTTTGCCAAGGCCGTGTATGTCAAGGAGCAGGTCCGTTACATCGTTGCGAGCGCAACCACGCCCGAACAATTGCTTGAAACCTTGATGGACGAACTGCAGCACCTGTCCGACACTGATGCCGAAAAGATCGACACCACCTTGATCATTCACCCGTTCGTGCTGGGCGACTTCGAGGATTACAACGAGTTTCTGGACGTGGCTGACGCCGCGCTCGAGGATATGCAGCTCGACGGCGAGTTGCAGGTCGCCAGCTTCCATCCCTTGTACCAGTTCGCCGATACCGATATCAACGACATCTCGAACTACACGAACCGCGCGCCGTACCCGATCCTGCACTTGCTGCGCGAGGACAGCATCGCGCGCGCCGTGGAAGCCTTCCCGCAGGCGGAAGATATCTTTGAAAAAAATATCGAGACGATGGAACAGCTCGGGCACGACGGTTGGGACAAGCTCCATGTCGGACCGGCCTGAAGCAGGCGGGGCCGGCCCCGCATCGATGTCTTCACCTGCGACGCCTGGCACCCCAGCCGGGCGCCCGGATACGCCCTGCGTGGCAGTGTGCTCGACCACGTTCGATGAAATCTGCCGCGGCTGCGGCCGTACGGTCGCCGAGGTCGCCCACTGGGTGTCGATGAGCGCCGACGCCAAGGAACTGGTCTGGCAGCGCATCCTGGCGCAGGGCTACCCGCGCCGCAACAAGTGACCGCGGCCCCGTTGTCTTATTGATTGCCTTATCAATAGCTGCCGATAAAGTCACGCTTGCCGATCGGCACGCCGTTGTGGCGCAGGATCGCGTAGGCGGTCGTCACGTGGAAGCAGAACTGCGGCATCGCGAAGTGGGTCAGATAGACGGCGCCAGTGTCGAAGTGGCGTGCGCGTTCGCCGCTGCCATGGGTGATCGGGCGGGTTGCACCGGCGTCGATGTCGGCTTGCGCCAGCGTGTCCAGGAAACCGACGGTGCGCGTGATGCGCTGCTGCAGTTCGGTAAAGGTGCGCTCGCCATCTTCATAGCGCGGCGATTCGATGCCGGCCAGGCGCGCCCCGGCGCCCTTGGCAAAATCGGTGGCGAGCTGGATCTGGCGTGCGAGCGGGAACATGTCGGGGAACAGGCGGGCCTGGAGCAGGGCGTCCGGTTCGATGCGCCGCTCCAGCGCATGGGCCTCGGTCTTTTCAAGGACGTCAGCCAGCGCGTTGAGCAATTGGCGAAATACCGGCACCGAAGCGGCATACAGGGAATGACTCATCAGATTTTCCTCCGTTGAAAACGTGTACATGACAATCCATCATAGCAATTCCTGCCGCGCACTGCCGGCGCGAGCGTCCGGCCGATCGGCATGCCGCGGTGACCCGCCGTTAGCGAGTGACGCATAGCAAGCGACAGCGCATAATTGCGTCTCCAACATAATGTCAGTAAAGGCAGTGCCAGCGGCGAGCGCCGGCGGCGTCAACGTCATGTCCAATCCCGCATCCACGAAGCCCACCATCCTGTCAAGCCTGCGCAGCCTGTATAGCCGCTCGCTGTACCGCGCCTTGCTGCTGGTGGTGTTCGTCGGACTGGCGGGGCCGGCGGCGGTGGGCAGTTATCTGTTGATTGGTGTGCAGGAGCGCGCCGCGGTTGCCGCAGAGCTCGACGAATCCCTCCAGCGCCATGCCGAGATCCTCGCGCTCGGCGTGCAGCAGTCGCTCTGGAACCTCGACCCGGAAACGGCGCGGCCGCTGCTCGATGCGATACTGCGCGACCCGGCCGTGGTCATGGTCGAGGTCCATGGTCCGAAAGGTGAGGTCGCGCTGCAGGTGCGCTCGCCGGCGCGCCCGCTCGGCCGCGTGCTGCGCGCCGAACGGCCGGTCGTGATGCGCGGCGAGACCATCGGCAGCGTGCGCCTCGAGATGGACGACTACCTCAGCCAGCAGGAGCTGCGCAGCAAGCAGCGCAACTATGCGCTGGTCGTGGCGGGGCAAGTGGCGGTCTCGCTGTTGCTGATCGCGCTGCTGCTGCGGCGGCGCCTGCTCTCGCCGCTGCGCCGCCTGATGCGCTTTTCCGACCGGCTCGCGCGCGCCGACTTCGATACGCCGCTGGCGCTGTCGGTATCCGACGAACTGGGACGCCTGGGCCGGCAGATGGAACGGATGCGCCTGGCCATTCGCGACCTGTTCGCCGACATCGCGCGGCGCGAAGAGCAGTTTCGCAGCATCGTGAACCAGGTGCCGGGGGCGGTGTTCCGTGTGCGCGCCGGCGGGTCCATTGAATTTGTCAGCGATGCGATCGAAGACATCACGGGCCATACGGCCGAGCGCATGATGGGCGCCACGACCCACGACTGGACCGATATCGTGCACCCGGAAGACCGGCGCAGGTACAGTCACACGGTGCGCCATGCCGCGCGCGTCGGCGACGCCTATCAGCTGGAATACCGGATCATCGATGCCCACGGCGTCGAGCGCTGGGTGCAGGAAAGCGGGCAACCGCAAGGCTTGTCAGGTTCGGCCGCGCTGGACGGCGCGGTGCGGATCGATGGCATCATCTCGGATATCAGTGAGCGCAAGCACAACGAGGTGCGCATCGAAGCGCTGCTGGCCGAGCAGGGCGCGATCCTCGACAACGTGATGTTCGGCGTGCTGTTCGTGCGCCAGCGCCGCATCGTCTCGAGCAACCGGCGCGGCGAAGCGCTGTTCGGCTACGACGAGGGTCAGATGGTTGGCCAATCGACCGAGATCCTGTATCCCACGAGCGCGGCCTACGAACAGACTGCCATGACGCAGTACCCAATGCTGGCGCGGCGCCTCGACCTGGGCGAGGAACACCAGTTGCGCCATCGCGATGGCAGTCTGTTCTGGTGCCTGGTGAGCGGCTCGGCGCTTGACCCGGCGCATCCGAACGAAGGCAGCATCTGGGTGTTCGCCGACATCACCGAACGCAAGCTGGCCGAAGAAAAGCTGCGCCTGTCGGCCACGGTGCTCGAGCACATTGCCGATGGCGTGATGGTGCTGGACGTGACGGGGCGGATCGCCGCCGTCAACCCGGCCTTTACCTGCATCACCGGCTACAGCGAAGAGCAGGCGGTGGGGCGCGAGTCGAGCATGATGCGTGGCCGGCTCCAGGATGACGACTTCTATCACAAGCTGTGGCGCGAACTGGATGAAACGGGCTTCTGGCGCGGCGAGATCTGGGATACGCGCCAGGATGGCGAAGCGTATCTGGAATCGCTGACCGTCACCGCAGTGCGGGACGACGCTGGCGCGATCACGCATTATGTGTCGGTCTTTAGCGACATCACGCGCGCGCGTGAATCGCAGAACCAGCTCGACCACTTGGCGCACCACGATCCCTTGACCGCGTTGCCGAACCGCCTGCTGTTCCACGACCGCCTGCGCCACGCAATGACGCGCGCGCAGCGCGACGGCCAGCAGCTCGCGGTGCTGTTCATCGACCTTGATCGCTTCAAGAATGTCAACGACACGCTGGGGCACCACGTCGGCGACGAGCTGCTCAAACAGGCCGCCAGTGCGCTGGCCCGGTGCCTGCGCGAAGGCGACACGCTGGCGCGCCTGGGCGGCGACGAATTCATCGTGCTGCTCGAGGATATCGGCGGCGTCGCCGGCGCGACCCGCGTGGCGGCCAAGCTGATCGCGATGTTCGAGCAGCCGTTCATGGTGTCCGGCTACGAGCTGTTCGTCACCGGCAGCGTCGGCATCAGCCTGTATCCGCAGGACGCGCACGACATGCACATGTTGATCCGCAACGCCGACGTGGCGATGTACCAGGCCAAGGCGCGCGGGCGCAACGGTTACCGGTTCTACGCGGCGTCGATGAGCGGCGACGGCGTCGAGCGCCTGCGCATGGAAGGCCTGCTGCGCCGCGCGATCGAGAAGCACGAGATCTACCTGGCGTATCAGCCGCAGGTTGAA
Organism: Massilia sp. MP_M2; assembly: GCF_039123635.1. Lineage (NCBI taxonomy): Bacteria > Pseudomonadati > Pseudomonadota > Betaproteobacteria > Burkholderiales > Oxalobacteraceae > Massilia > Massilia sp. MP_M2. The sequence goes on along the minus strand of NZ_JBCHJF010000010.1, from coordinate 41,734 downwards.
ATGGACAGCGGCCGCCTGACCGGTGCCGAAGCGCTGGTGCGCTGGAACAGCGCCGAACTGGGCCAGATCGGCCCGGGACAATTCATCCCGCTGGCCGAAGACACCGGCTTCATCGGCCAGCTTGGCCAGTGGGTGCTGCAGGAGGCCTGCCGCCAGATGGTGGCGTGGGAAGCGCAGGGCTTGATCATGCCGAAGATCGCCGTCAACCTGTCGGTGCGCCAGTTCGAGCGCGGCGGCATGGCGGCGATCGTGACCGAGGTGCTGGAATCGACCGGCCTCGCGCCACAGCGCCTGCAGCTGGAAGTGACCGAGTCGATCATCATGAACACGGGCGACGCGCTGCAGTATGTGAAGGACCTGCATGCGATCGGCGTGGGACTGGCGATCGACGACTTCGGCACCGGCTATTCATCGCTGGCCTACCTGAAGCAGTTGCCGGTGCAGACGCTCAAGATCGACCGCAGCTTCATCAAGGATATCTCGCAGGGGCCGGACGACGAGGCCATTGCGGTTGCCATCATCCAGCTTGGCAAGAGCATGAACCTGTCGGTGATCGCTGAAGGTGTCGAGCGGGCCGACCAGGCGGCATTTTTGCTGCGCCATGGGTGCAATCTGGCGCAGGGGTATTTGTATGGGAAGCCGGTGGCGGCGGATGAGATTCTGGCGCGCTGGGGCGGGCAGGGTTAGTCCGCGCTACCCAGCAGCACACGCAGATTGCAGTCGCGCTGCCACTGGCGGCGCTCATCGCTCGACTGGGCCAGACGCGCCAGTTCGGCCGGCGCGATGTCGGCCTGGGCATGTATCAGGCGATCGGCCACACCGCCATCGGGCACCATCGTGCCGAAGAAGGCCACCGTGTCACCGCGCTGCAGCAGCAGCGTCGGGAAGTTGTCGACATCGAGGTCGCCGACCAGGGCGGCCTGGTCTTCGATGTCGATCCAGATGAAGTGCTTGTCCGGGTGGCGCGCGGCCAGGCTCTCGAACGTGGCGCGGTAGGTCGCGCAGGTGCCGCACCAGGCGGCGCACAGGCAGGCGACCGTCCAGGCGTCGTCATGGACGGCGGCGACGGCGGCATCGAGGGTCGAGGAATCGAGGGTCAGGCTATGCATGGAGCGCATTTTACTCCGTGTTGCGCTGCAATGTGGCGGGGAAGGCCGAGCGGCATGGATGGCGCCCGGCCAAGCGGTTAAAATACCGCATGCCTACCATCCTTGCCATTGAAACCTCGGCCGAGCTGGCGTCTTGCGCGCTCTTGGTCAACGACGTCGTCATCGCCCGCGCTACGGCCGGCGTGCGAAGCCACTCGCAATCGATCCTGCCGATGGTGCAGGAACTGCTGCGCGAAGCCGGTATTGCGCTGGCCGGCTGCAACGCGATTGCTTTCGGGGCCGGGCCCGGTTCGTTCACCGGTGTGCGCACGGCGTGCGGCGTGGCGCAGGGGCTGGCGTACGGCGCCAGCCTGCCCGTGCTGCCGATGGTGACGCTGGCTGCGATGGCCGAAAGCTGCCGGGCGCGCTGCGGCGCGACCGAGGTGCTGGCGGTGCTCGACGCGCGCATGGGCGAAGTCTATTGGGCGCAGTACCGCTTCGATGGCGCATGGCGCGAAGTCGTGGCGCCTACGCTGAGCGCGCCGCAGGCCGTGGCGCCGCTGGCGGTGGCTGGTCTGCAGGCATGCGGGAATGGCTTCGGGGCGTATGCCGATGCCTTCGCCGAGCAGGCCTTCGCTGCTGGCGCCATGGCGGACATCGTGCCGCATGCGCGTGAGATGGCGCTGCTCGCCGCTGGCGCGCTGGCGGCCGGGCAGGGCGTACCGGCGGCGCAGGCGCAGCCGATTTACCTGCGCAACAAGATCGCGTTTACCACGGCCGAGCGCCTGGTGATCAATGCCGCCAAGGCCGGCGCATGAGCGACCTGCTCGATCTCGGCCTGCAACTGGCGCCGATGACGGCGGCCGACGTGGGTGAGGTGTGCGCGCTCGAGGTGAGCGTGTTTCCTTTTCCCTGGAGTCGCGGGAACTTCATCGACTCGCTCAACAGCGGCTACGATTGCTGGACCGTGCGCGATGCCGCGGGCGCGCTGGTCGGCTACTACCTGTTGATGTATGCGCTCGACGAGGCGCACCTGCTCGACGTCGCGGTGGCGCCAGCGCGCCAGCGCCAGGGACTGGGGCGGCGTTTGCTGGCCGTGCTCGCGGCGCGCGCGCGCAGCCAGGGCATGACGTCGATCCTGCTTGAAGTGCGGCCATCGAACGAGCGCGCACTGGACGTGTACCGGCGCCATGGCTATGTCCATATCGGGCGCCGCAAGGGCTATTATCCGGCCGGCGCTGCGGGCCGCGAGGATGCCATCGTGATGAGGCTGGATTTATGAAAACCGTGAGCGGGCGCGATGCGCTGTTCCTGAACGAGATGGGGATCGGGCCGTTGTGGCAGTTGCGCACGGCGGCCGGGCCGGTGGCCGATGCGGTTGCTGGCGATGCTGTCGCTAGCGCTGTTGACACCGCTGTTGACACCGCTGTTGACACCGCTGTTGATGCTGCGCCGGTGGTGGTGTCTGCTTCTGCGCCCGTGCCGGTGCCCGATCCTGCGCCGGTCGCGCGCGGCATGACGCCCTTGTCGGCGCCGCCGTATCGCAATCCGCCACCCGTCGACACCGACGCCGCGTGGGACGATGGCAGTCCTGCCGCGCCAACCGCGCCCGACGTCGCAACGCTCGACTGGGCGGGCTTGCGCCAGGCGATTGCCGGCTGCAAGGAGTGCGCATGCGGTGACGGCCGCAAGCCGGTGTACGGAAGCGGACCGCGCCAGGCGCGCTGGCTGATCGCCGCCGGCACGCCAAGCGCGCTCGACGAGCAGGCCGGCCAGCCGCTGACGGGCGATTCGGGCACGCTGCTGGGTAATATGCTGCACGCGGTCGGCCTGTCGCGCGAGCGCGATGCGTATGTCACGCCGCTGGTGAAGTGCCGTCCGGTCAATGCCAGGGGTGGCGAGCGTGCGCCGACGCCTGAAGAAATCACGGCATGCCGGCCATTCCTGGAGCGCGAGCTGGCACTGACGGGCGCCACCACGGTGCTGACGATGGGCCAGGTCGCGGCCAACGGCCTGCTGGGCCGCGCGCTGAACGAGCCGCTGGCAGGCGTGCGCGGTCAGGTGCACGCGTTGAATGCAGTGCCGCTGGTCGCTACACTGCATCCCGGCGAATTGCTGCTGCGCGGCGCCGACAAGGCGCTGGCCTGGGCCGACCTGTGCCGGGCGCGCTCGCTTGAACCCCGCACCTAGTTACCAGGCCGCGTTCCACGCGCGCTGGCGGCACCTGACGCTGCCACCAGTGCGCGCCCTGGCCTGGCTGCTCGACTCGCCCGACCTGCTCGACGGCGCCGCACCCGCATGGGCCGGGCGCGTGGCCACGCTGGCCCCGGTCACGCATGACGTGGCTACCTGGCTGGCGCAGCTCGACGCCGACCCATCGGCGCTGAACGCCGCGCTCGGCGACAAACCGTACACGCGACTGGGGCTGTACGCTGAAAAGCTGATGGCGTTCTACTTCGCGCAGCAGGGGCGGCTGGTCGCGCACGGCCTGCAAATTCGCGCCAACCGCAACGACACGGTCGGCGAATTCGACTTCCTGCTGGAAAACGGTCCGGATGCGCTGGAACACATCGAATTCGCAACAAAGTTCTATCTGCAAGGCGAGAGCGCAGATGGGGGCCTCGATACATTGGTGGGCCCGAACCTGGCCGACACGCTGGGCCTGAAGATGCGCAAGATCTTCGAGCGCCAACTGGCGCTTGGGCAACACCCGGCGGCGCAAGCGCAGCTACCACGTCCCGTCAGCAAAGCACGCGCGCTGGTGAAAGGCTGGCTGTTCTATCCCGCCGGCAACTGGCCGGCAATGCAAGGCATCACCCAAGGCCATTGCCGCGGATTCTGGTGCGCAATTAGCGAGCTGGGCAATCTGCCCGACGACAGCTACGTCATCCTGCCAAAACTCGAATGGCTGGCGCCGCTACGCACCGCTTCACCGACTTGGACCACCACCCGCGCACAACTGGCAGCCGAACTGACCGACCGCTTCGCCATCTCAAACACCCCCGCCCTGATCGCGCGCGTTCGCACACAAGACAACGCGCTGGAAGAAGTCGACCGCGGCTTCATCGTCCCCAACGACTGGCGCACCCGCGCCACCCCCAAAACCGCCCCCAACAAATAGGGTCAGTGTCGATTTATTGAGCAATTTTTCGAATTGCCTGATAAATCGCCCCCGACCCTGCCTCCCGCTCAGCTGTTTAGCCCGGTAAACAAACTAGGGTCAGTGTAGATTTAATGGGCAATTCCTCAAAGTTGTCAAACAATTCGACTCTGACCCCCATTATTTTTTTGCTTGCTGGATTCGTCTAGATTGACTGCCAGCATCTAATTCAGCCGATGACTGAATCGGTTCGGAAACCGCTGACAAATGCGTGTGAGCCGGCAAGTTCAGGCTTGCCAAGCAATTAGGGTCAGAGTTGAATTATTGAGCAATTTCTCGCGAATGCGGAAAAAGCGGGGACAGAGTGACTGGCTCGAGCTATTGCCTGCTGCATATGCCGAGCAGGGGAAGCCACTGGGAAAAGGGCCAGGCGAAACGTTGTCAAACAATTCGACACTGACCCTAATTTAGTGTTTGCCTTCGCCGATCAGGCCGAGGGAGTCGTGTTCGCGCTGGTTCATCAGGTGGCGGCGTTGGATCAGCAGCATGATGCCGGCGACGGACAGGCCGAAGATGACGATGATGATGTTCAGGTCGAGGTTCAGCGTGATCATCACTGCGTAGGCAGCGAGCATCGTCAGGATCGACAGGTTTTCGTTGAAGTTCTGCACCGCGATCGAGTGGCCGGCGCTCATCAGGACGTGGCCGCGGTGCTGCAGCAGCGCGTTCATCGGTACCACGAAGAAGCCCGACAGGAAGCCGATGAAGGCCAGTAGCGGGTAGGCCAGCGTGACCGATGTCACGAACACCATGCTCGTCACCACCAGGCCCATGATGATGCCCATCGGAATCACGGTGAGTGACTTGCGCAGCGGGATCATGCGGGCTGCCATCGCGGCGCCCAGCGCGACGCCGATCGCGACCACGCCAATCAGATTGGTCGCCTGGTCCAGCGGCAAGCCGAGAGATGCTTCGGCCCACTTGAGCACGATAAATTGCAGCGTCGCGCCGGCGCCCCAGAACAGGGTCGTCACCGCCAGCGAAATCTGGCCCAGCTTGTCACGCCACAGTGTGGCGGAGCAATTGGCGAAGTCGGTGATGAGCTTGATCGGATTGCGTTCCTGGTGTTCGTAGCGGGCACCGGTGTCCGGGATGCGCAGGTTGAAAATGGCGGCCAGGATATAGATCGCGACGACCACGGCCATCGCCGCCTCGGCCGGGGTGTCGATGCCAAAGCGTGGCAGCAGGTCGAACGAGAGCAAAAAGCCCGAGCCGCGCGGGCTGACCAGCGTGCCGCCCAGCACCGTGCCGAAGATGATCGACATCACCGTCAAGCCCTCGATCCAGCCATTGGCCGGCACCAGTTTTTCCGGCGGCAGCAGCTCGGTCAGGATGCCGTACTTGGCGGGCGAATACACGGCCGCGCCAAAGCCCACGACGGCGTATGAAATCAATGGGTGAACCGTGAAGAACATCAGCGCGCAGCCGAACACCTTGATGATGTTCGCGATGAACATCACGCGGCCCTTGTTGAGCGCGTCGGCGAAGGCGCCGACAAATGCGGCCAGCAGCACATAGAAAAGAACGAACGACAGCTTCAGCAGCGGAGTCAGCGATGCCGGGGCGTCCATTGCGACGAGCAGGCTGATCGCGACAAACAGGAGCGCGTTATCTGCCAGCGACGAGAAGAACTGCGCCGCCATGATGGTATAAAAACCACGGTTCATTCTAAAATTCTAAAGTTCGGTCCGGGTTGCTTTATACCATGAATGGCTGGCGTGGCGAAGCCCATACGATGCACCGTGGCTGGACCGGCAACGGCCCGGGGTCTGCTCCGGTAGAATAGCCACTCCAACTTTGCGTACCGATTTCACCTCGATCCCCCACCATGCCGCGCCCACTCTTTGCCACCATCCACCCGGACTCGATGCAGCACAATCTGTCGCAGGCCCGCACCTGCGCGCCTATGGCGAAGATCTGGGCGGTCGTCAAAGCCGACGCCTATGGGCACGGCCTGGAACGCGCCATGCACGGCTTCGCCACCGCCGACGGCCTGGCGCTGATCGAGCTCGAAGGCGCCATCCGCCTGCGCGAACTTGGCTGGATCAAGCCGATCCTCTTATTAGAGGGACTCTTCGAAGCCGCCGATGTGCCCTTGCTGGCCGAACACAATATCGTCACGGCAGTGCATTCGGTCGAACAGATCAAGCTGCTCGAATACACGCAGCTCTACCGCCCGATCGACGTCTACCTGAAGATGAACACGGGCATGAATCGCCTTGGCTTGCGCCCTGACGACTACGCGGCGGCCTACAAACGGCTGCGCGCGATCCCCGACGTGCGCAATATCACGCACATGACGCATTTCGCCAACGCCGACGAACTCGAGCACCCGCTGCTGACCATCGCCGAGCAGGTGCGCCGCTTCCAGATCGGCGCCGGCGACTTGCCCGGCGAGCGCAGCCTCTCCAATTCGGGCGGCGTGCTGCATCAAGCCGAACTGGCTGAATACCTCCAGAACGACTGGGTCCGGCCCGGCATCATGCTCTACGGCGGCACGCCGGGCGGGCGCAGCGCGGGTGATTTCGGTCTGCGCCCGACCATGACGCTGCGCTCGGAAATCATCGGCATCCAGCACATCGAGCGCGGCGACACGGTCGGCTATGGCAGCCGCTTCGTGGCCGAAGGCCCGATGACGATCGGCGTCGTCGCCTGCGGCTATGCCGACGGCTACCCGCGCAGCGCGCCGCATGGCACGCCGGTGATCGTCGATGGCGTGCGCACGGCGCTGATCGGCCGCGTCTCGATGGACATGATGACGGTCGATCTGTCGCTAGTACCCAATGCGCGTATCGGCAGCAAGGTCACGCTGTGGGGCGACGGTCTGCCGATCGACGACGTGGCGCAGGCCGCCGGCACGATCGGCTACGAGTTGATGTGCGCCGTCGCGCCGCGCGTGCGCATCGCCGAAGGCCGCCTGGGCACCGATGGATAACCGGTAGAGAACATGGCAAAAGCAAAAACCAATTACACCTGCTCCGAATGCGGCGCAATCGCCACCCGCTGGATGGGTCAGTGCGCCGACTGCAAGGCCTGGAACACGATGGTCGAAACCGTCATCGAGGCGCCCGGCGTGAACCGCATGTCGCAAACCCCGCACCGCGCCCTGGCGCAGACCGCACCGGTGCTGTCGCTGGCCGATATCGAGGCGATCGACGTGCCGCGCTTTGGCACCGGCATCGAAGAATTTGATCGCGTGCTGGGCGGTGGCCTGGTGGCCGGCGGCGTCGTGCTCATTGGCGGCGACCCGGGCATCGGCAAGTCCACGCTGCTGCTGCAGGCGCTGGCCAGCCTCTCGAAAACGCGCTCCACGCTGTATGTCAGCGGTGAAGAATCCGGCGCGCAGATCGCATTGCGCGCACGCCGTCTCGCAGTCGACGCGCAAGACCTGAAATTGCAGGCCGAGATCCAGCTCGAAAAAATCCTCGGCACGATCGCCGACCTGAAACCCGACGTCGCGGTAATCGATTCGATCCAGACCGTGTATTCCGATGCCCTGACGTCGGCCCCCGGTTCGGTGGCCCAGGTGCGCGAATGCGCGGCGCAACTGACGCGCGTGGCCAAGCAGACCGGCGTGACGATCATCCTCGTCGGCCACGTGACGAAAGAGGGCGCGCTGGCCGGCCCGCGCGTGCTCGAACACATCGTCGACACGGTGCTGTATTTCGAGGGCGATACGCAGTCGAGCTTCCGCCTGGTGCGGGCGATCAAGAACCGTTTCGGCGCCGTCAACGAACTGGGCGTGTTCGCGATGACCGAAAAGGGCCTGAAAGGCGTATCGAATCCGTCCGCGCTGTTCCTGTCGCAGCACGACACGCCCGTGCCGGGCTCGTGCGTCATGGTCACGCAGGAGGGCACGCGCCCGCTGCTGGTCGAGATCCAGGCGCTGGTCGACACGAGCCACCTGCCCAATGCCCGCCGCCTGTCGGTCGGCCTCGAGCAGAACCGCCTGGCGATGTTGCTGGCGGTGCTGCACCGGCATGCCGGTATCGCCGCGTTCGACCAGGACGTGTTCATCAACGCGGTTGGCGGCGTGAAGATCACCGAACCGGCGGCCGACCTGGCCGTGCTCCTGGCGATCAATTCATCGATGCGCAGCAAACCCTTGCCGCGCGGGCTGGTGGTGTTCGGCGAAGTGGGCCTGGCCGGTGAAATCCGGCCGGCGCCGCGTGGTCAGGAGCGCCTGCGCGAAGCGGCCAAGCTGGGCTTTTCCATCGCGGTGATCCCGAAAGCGAATGCGCCGAAGCAGAAAATTGAAGGCATGACAATCATCGCCGTCGAACGCATCGAGGAAGCGTTTAACAAACTGCGCGAACTCGACTAACCGCGTGGCCAACCGGCACGGCCCAACAATGCCGTGCCGGATCCCGTGGATGTTCCTATAATAGTGTCTCTTTTCAGGCATCATGGGAAACACGTGTTACAAGAGCAGAGGCAGTCCCCGCGCAAAGTATTGCGCACCAAAGTCTTGCTGGCCATTGACGGCCAGCGACCATTTACCGGCAAGAGCGTCGATGTCAACGCCAATGGCATCAGTGTCAATACGCCCGATCCGGTGCCGGTCGGGCTCGCCAGCCAACTCCGTTTCGACCTGATGATCGACGGTCAATTCACGACCATCGACACCCACGCCCAGGCGTTGCACTGCATCTTCAGTGGCGGCGAATACAAAGTGGGGTTCAGGTTCCAGAACCTTGATCTGGCAGGGGTGACCGCGCTGGCGCGCTTCCTGCGCTGACAGCGGATCGCTCACACCGACGCGCTGACATCAACGCGCTGGCATCTATGCGCCATACGACAAGCGGCGAGCGCCCTGAGGCCTCACCGCTTGCCGTCTGACCCGCTGAGCGGGCTTGTCGCTATTCGTGATAGCGGTCTTTGAGTTGCCTGGAACTGCCACGTACTTCCTGGTAGATTTCAAACGCGACCAATGCAGCCAGCCCGCCCAGAATCCCCATCACCATCATGTCCAGCATTTGGTCATCAACGCCGTTGGGCATCCCCTCCATGTAAGAACAACACAGTCAGGTTAGCAGGCCTCGCCGTATTTACAAGGATGGCGCTGCTGGAACATGGCGGTCAATCGCCAGCCGCGCGCCACGCCGGCCTCTGCAATGCCATGCTTGCGACCGTGTCATGTTCATGTCACATTTCAGAATATGTCATGAACTTGTCATATTCGCCCGCTAGACTGCGCTTCATCGTCAGCGGGATCGTCCCGTCGTTCTATTTTCAGAGGATCAGATATGCGCATGAAGCATCTCTTCGTTTCGATTGCCGTTGCCGCTTCGGCATTCGCCGCAACCGCCCAGGCCGCCAACATCACCGGTGCAGGCGCGACATTCCCTTATCCGATCTACGCCAAGTGGGCCGAGCTGTACAAGGCAGCTTCGGGCAATGGCCTCAATTACCAGTCGGTCGGTTCCGGCGCCGGCATCAAGCAGATCAAGGCCAAGACCGTCGACTTTGGCGCCTCCGACATGCCGCTGCCCGCTGCTGAACTCGACGCCGCTGGTCTGTTCCAGTTCCCTGCTGTCATGGGCGGCGTCGTGCCGATCGTGAACCTGGCCGGCATCGCCCCGGGCCAGATGAAACTGAGCGGCGCCGTCATCGCCGACATCTACATGGGCAAGATCGTCAAGTGGAATGCGCCGCAGATCGCCGCGCTGAACCCGGGCGTGAAGCTGCCTGACGCCGAGATCACCGTCGTGCGCCGCGCCGACAGCTCGGGCACCTCGTTCCTGTGGACCGATTTCCTGTCGAAGTCGAGCCCTGAATGGAAGACCAAAGTCGGCGCCGGCACCACGGTCAAGTGGGCGGTTGGCGTGGGCGGCAAGGGCAACGAAGGCGTGGCCGCCAACGTGCAGCGCATCAAGGGCGGCATCGGCTACGTCGAGTGGGCTTACGCCAAGAAGAACAAGATGTCGCACACCCAGCTCCAGAACAAGGATGGCGTATTCCTGCAGCCAAGCGACGACGCCTTCAAGGCCGCCGCTGCCGGCGCGAACTGGGCCGGCACCCCGGGCTTTGCGGTCATCCTGACCGACCAGCCGGGCAAGGACAGCTGGCCAGTCACGGGCGCGTCGTACATCCTGGTGCACAAGGCACAGGATGTCGCCAAGGGCAAGGAAGTGCTGAAGTTCTTTGACTGGTCGTACAAGAACGGTACCGCATCGGCTGCTGAACTCGATTACGTGCCAATGCCTGCGCCGGTCATCAAGCTGGTGCAGGATGCCTGGCGCGCCAATCTGAAAGACACCACCGGCAAGGCGCTCTGGTAATCCACACATTGTCACTCTGGAAGGACCGGCCAGACCGGTCCTTCTGCACGCCAGCGATATTGACAAAACGATATTGATAACGAGTCTTATAGCGAGCTTCCCCAAATATGAGCGCCCACCCATCCTTGTCCGTGCAGGACCTGCCTGATCAGGCAGCAGCCGAAGACGCCCGCCGTTACGCCGCGTTGCGCACGACGATGCGCAACCAGCGCATCCAGGACTTCTTCTTCCACAAAATCACGCTGCTGTTCGCTGCAACGGTTCTGGCGGTGCTGATCGGGATCATCATCTCGCTGGCGATCGGCGCTGCGCCGGCATTCTCGCAGTTTGGTCCGGGCTTCATCACGCGCGTCGAGTGGGATCCGGTGAACGACGAGTTCGGCGCCATGATCGCCATCTGGGGCACGCTGGCCACCTCGATCATCGCGCTGGCCGTTGCCTTCCCGATCAGCTTCGGCATCGCGCTGTTCCTGACCGAGATCTGCCCGAACTGGCTGCGCCGCCCGCTGGGCACTGCCGTCGAGCTGCTCGCCGGCGTGCCGTCGATCATCTACGGCATGTGGGGCCTGTTCGTGTTCGCGCCGATGTTCGCCGACCACGTGCAGCCGCTGCTGAAGGAAACCATCGGCCAGTTGCCGGTGATCGGTGTCATCTTCCAGGGCCCGACGATGGGCATCGGCATCATGACCGCCGGCCTGATCCTGGCAATCATGATCATCCCGTTCATCGCCTCGGTGATGCGCGACGTGTTCGAGATCGTGCCGACCGTGCTGAAGGAATCGGCGTATGGCCTGGGTTGCACGCGCTGGGAAGTGGTGCGCAAGGTCGTGCTGCCTTATACCCGCAACGGTGTGGTGGGCGGCGTCATGCTGGGTCTGGGCCGCGCGCTGGGCGAAACGATGGCCGTGACGTTCGTGATCGGCAATGCGCACTCGCTGTCGGCCTCGCTGTTCTCGCCCGGCAATTCGATCTCGTCGACGCTGGCCAACGAATTTGCCGAAGCGGCCAGCACGCTGCATTCGTCGTCGCTGTTTGCGCTGGCACTGATCCTGTTTGGCATCACGTTCATCGTGCTGTCGGCGGCCAAGATCATGCTGCTCGGTATGTCCCGTAACGAAGGTACGAAATAAGATGAACACTGCTACCAAGAACCCGGTGTATCGCCGTCGCCTTCTGGCGCACCGCATCGGCATCACGATGTCGGTGTGCGCGATGGGCATTGGCCTGGCCTTCCTGGCCTGGATTCTGTTCACGCTGCTGTACAACGGCCTGGGCGGTCTGTCGGCCACGCTGTTTACGGCCGACACGCCGGCCCCGGGCACGCCCGGTGGCGGCTTGCGCAACGCCATCCTGGGCAGCGTGATGATGGTCGGCTTGTCGACGCTCATCAGCACCCCGGTTGGCATCCTGGCCGGTATCTATCTGGCTGAATACGGCGAGAACAACAAGTTCGCGCAAGTCACGCGCTTCGTGACCGACATCATGCTGTCAGCCCCGTCGATTGTGATCGGCCTGTTCGTGTACGCCATCTATGTGGCCAAGGTCCAGCACTTCTCGGGCTACGCCGGCACGATCGCGCTGTCGCTGATCGCGGTCCCGGTCGTCGTGCGTACCACCGACAATATGCTGCGCCTGGTGCCGGCCAGTCTGCTCGAAGCGGCCTACGCGCTGGGCGCGCCGCACTGGAAAGTGGCCCTGACGGTACGCCTGCGCGCCGTGAAGGCCGGTGTCGTCACCGGCGTGCTGCTGGCCGTGGCCCGCGTCACTGGTGAAACCGCGCCCTTGCTGTTTACCGCGCTGAACAACCAGTTCTACAGCCATGACATGAATGCGCCGCTGGCGAACCTGCCGGTGGTGATCTACACCTACGCCATGAGCCCGTATGACGACTGGCGCTCGCTGGCCTGGGCCGGTGCATTGCTGGTGACCACGACCGTGTTGCTGCTGAACATTCTGTCGCGTACGCTGTTCAGCCAAAAAACCCCGAATTAATTCACTCTGATAAACGATAAAGTGATGAACCAAGCCATGCTCAATACGACTCCGACCCCGGCTGCGGCCAAAGCCAAGACGATCGAAATCGAAGGCCTGAACTTCTTTTACGGTAAAACGCAGAGTCTGAAGAATGTCAGCCTCGACATCCACGCCAAGCAAGTGACGGCCTTCATCGGCCCGTCGGGTTGCGGCAAGTCGACGCTGCTGCGCACGCTCAACCGGATGTACGACCTGTACCCGGGCCAGCGCGCCGAAGGCAAGATCATGTACCGCGGCGGCAATATTCTCGATGCTGGCGTGGACGTGAACATGCTGCGCGCCAAGGTCGGCATGGTGTTCCAGAAGCCGACCCCGTTCCCGATGTCGATCTATGACAACATCGCGTTCGGCGTGCGCCTGTACGAAAACCTGTCGAAAGGCGAGATGGACGAGCGCGTCGAGTGGGCCCTGAAAAAAGCGGCGCTGTGGGAAGAAGCCAAGGACAAGCTGTCCAAGAGCGGCCTGTCGCTGTCGGGCGGCCAGCAGCAGCGCCTGTGCATCGCGCGCGGCGTGGCAGTCAAGCCCGATGTGTTGCTGCTCGATGAGCCAACCTCGGCGCTGGACCCGATCTCGACCGCCAAGATCGAGGAACTGATCAGCGAACTGAAGCAGGATTACACGATCACCATCGTGACCCACAATATGCAGCAGGCCGCGCGCTGCTCCGACTACACCGCCTATATGTACCTGGGCGAGCTGGTCGAATTCGGCGAGACCGACCAGATCTTCATGAATCCGGCGCGCAAGGAAACGCAAGACTATATTACCGGCCGCTTCGGCTGATCGAGCAGGCTGACCTTTTTCGGTCGTCCCCATGGACGACTTCACAAGAATATTGACGGAGAGTTTGTATGACAGGCGAGCATTCATCCAAGCAGTACGACCAGGAACTCGAAGGGATCCGTTCCCAGGTCTTGCTGATGGGCGGCATGGTGGAAACCCAGTTCGAAGAAGCACTGGAGTGCTTCCGCATCGGCGACATCGCGCGCGCCGAGCGCGTGATGGCCGAAGACCAGGCTGTCAACCAGCTTGAAGTCGCGCTGGACGACGCCTGCAGCCACCTGATCGTGAAACGCCAGCCGACCGCGAACGACCTGCGCACCGTGATGGCCACCATCAAGGTGATCACCGACCTCGAACGCATCGGCGACGAAGCGACCAAGGTTGCGCGCACGGCGAAAAGCCTGCACGAGCGGGGCGCGACGGGCTTTGCCCATTTCGACATGATCCGCACGATCGCCAAGGCGACGTCCGAGCTGCTGCACGATTCGCTCGACGCGTTCGCGCGCCTGGACGGCAAGCAGGCCTTGCAGATCATCGCGGGCGACGAAGTGGTCGACCATGAATTTCGTGTCATCCTGCGCACGATGGTCACGTTCATGATGGAAGACCCGCGCACGATTTCATCGGCACTCGACACGCTGTGGGTAGCCAAGGCCATCGAGCGCATCGGCGACCATGCCAAGAACATCGCAGAATACGTGATCTACGTGGTCGAGGGGCGCGATATCCGCCACAGCAAGCCGACGCTCGGCGAGCCGCCCGTACTGTGAGCATGGCCGACACCACCTCCGTCCTCGTGGTCGAGGACGAGCCGGCGATCGTCGAACTGGTGACCTATTCGCTGCGCGAAGCGGGCTGGGAAATCCGCACCGCCGATACCGCGGCCGGTGCCTGGGACAGCATCAGCCGGGGCAAGCCCGACCTGTTGCTGCTGGACTGGATGCTGCCCGACCAGAGTGGCCTGCGCCTGCTGTCGCGCCTGCGCGCCGACCGCGACTTCCAGGAGCTGCCGGTGATCATGCTGACCGCCAAGAGCATGGAAGAAGACAAGCTGGCGGGCTTGAACAGCGGTGCCGACGACTACATCACCAAGCCGTTCTCGCCGCGTGAGCTGCTGGCCCGGTCGCGCGCGCTGCTACGCCGCAAGAGCCCGCACCTGGCCGAAGCGCCGCTGCGCGCCGGCAGCGTGACACTCGATCCGAACAGCTGCACCGTGACGGTCGAGAACCAGCAGATCGATATCGGCAATGCCGAATACAAGCTGCTCAAGTACCTGTTGGCGCACCGTGAGCGCGTGTTTTCGCGCGCCCAGTTGCTCGACAAGGTGTGGGGCGACCATGCGGTGATCGAAGAGCGCACGGTCGACGTGCACGTGCTGCGACTGCGCAAGGCGCTGAAATCGGCCGATGGCCTGATCCGCACGGTGCGCAGCGTCGGCTACATGCTGTCCGAAAAATAGTCTGTGTCGAAGGACGCGATGAATCCCAAGTTGCTGTTCTGGGTCCCGGCGCTGTTGCGCCTGGGGCTGTTGTTTGCCTGCGCCGGCCTGGTCTGGTGGTGGTCCGGGCCGATCGCCGGGCTGTCGCTGGCGCTGGCCGCGGCCGTCACGGCCATCATCGTGCAGCTGTCGTACCTGCAAAAGCTGGGCGAATGGCTCGAGCATCCGCAAGAGACGCGCCTGCCCGACGGGTGGGGCGCCTGGACCGAAGCCTTCGCGCGCCTGTACCACCTGCGGCGTGACGACAAGAAGCACCAGGCCGAACTCACCGAGTGGCTGGCCCGCTTCCGCCAGGCGATGCACCTGCTGCCGGAAGGCGTCGCGATCATGGACGACGTGCTGTTCCTGGAGTGGTGCAACCCGGCGCTCGAGCGCCATCTGGGCTTGACGATGGAGCGCGACAAGGGACTGCGCGTGACCAATCTGGTGCGCCATCCCGACTTCATCGACTACATCATCCTGGGCCGCTACGAGCAGCCGCTGACGCTGGCGTTCAGGGGCCGCAAGATCGAATGCCGCATCATTCCGTTCGAGAACCGGCGCCAGATCCTGGTCACACACGACGCGACCGACACCGAGCGGATCGAAGCGATGCGGCGCGACTTCATCGCCAACGCGTCGCACGAACTGCGCACGCCGCTGACGGTGATCGTGGGCTTCCTCGAAATCGCCATGGCCGATCCGGGCCTGGACGTGACCACGCGCACGGCGCACCTGACCTTGATGACCGAGCAGGCGCAGCGGATGCAGCGGCTGATCCAGGACATGCTGACCCTGTCGCGGCTGGAATCGGACGAATTCCCGCTCAAGCGCGAACGGGTGGACATCAAGAACCTGGTCGAATCGATCGCCGCCGAGGCGCGCGCGCTGTCGGGCGGCCGGCACACGATCGAGGTGGCGGTGGATGGCCCTGACGTGATGGGCAGCATGGAAGAGCTGCGCAGCGCCTTCGCCAACCTGGCGTCGAACGCCGTGCGCTACTCGCCCAACGGCGGGACGATCCGCCTGGCCTGGTCGCGCGGCCCCGACGCGCTGTCGTTTGCCGTGACCGACTGCGGCATCGGCATCGACCCGGAACACATCCCGCGTCTGACCGAGCGTTTCTACCGCGTCGACAAGAGCCGCTCGCGCGAAACGCAGGGCACTGGCCTGGGCCTGGCCATCGTCAAGCACGTGCTGCTGCGCCACGGCGGCAAACTGACGATCACGTCGCAACCAGGCAAAGGCAGCACCTTCGCCGCGACGCTCCCCAACACATCCCTGCCAGCATAACCGTCCAACCCCAAAAGAAATTGCATTCCAATTGGGGTCAGAGTCGAATTGTTTGACAACTTTTTGACATGCTTGGAAGATCTTTTAGCGGATCAAAAATTGCACGGAAATGTTTGTTTAGGACAATAAGGGTCAGAGTCGGATTAACGGCAATTCTGGGAAATTGCTCAATAATTCGACTCTGACCCTCATTATTTTTTCGGCACTTCAACGTGTGAAACAATTGATTTTGATAGGAACGATGGGCACGAGCAAGCAAAGCCGCCGTCCAATATAGTGGGTGAATTTTTTTGGCGATTTTGCCTAAAAAAACATGAGGGTCAGAGTCGAATTAATGAGCGACTATGAAAGTTGTCAAACAATTCGACTCTGACCCTAATTGTCTTTTGGGCAAGCTGAAGCGAGGGAATTGAGGGGAGGCAAATTTTCGAGGCGGGGATGGGAAATTGCCCAACAATTCGACTCTGACCCTAATTGTTATCAGGGCAGCAGGAGGAGGGCGGTGGCCAGTGCTGCTGCCGGGATGCCGACCCATGCGCATTGGGCGACTTTGCGGGGGGCATATTGCAGCATTGCGGCGACGGTCCAGGCAGCGACCGACAGCACACCGCACCACAGCACCGGGCCGACGTGCCAGCCGCGGGCGGCAATGCAGGCGGCAAAGGATAGTGCGAGGCCCAGCCAGGCCAGTGCGCGCATGCGCATCCTCAGGGCTGGGGCCGGCGCCTTGCCGCGGCCGTGCAAGTCGGCGTAGTGGCGGTCCATCACGATGCCTTTCGCGGCGAATGCGCTGAAGGCGAGGGAAACGCTGCTGAGGAACAGCATGCTCATACCGGCTCCATGGTCGATGTGGTTCCGGCACCAGCCGCCGGTTGTTTGGTGGCTGCCTTCTTTTGCGCTTGGCGCCCCAGCCACCAGGCGGCCCAGCCGAGCAACGCGCCCAGCAGAAGAACGACGATGTCGAACGCCGCCACCCGCAGTAGTCCCGGCCCGCCGAACAGCGACACACCAAGGTGCGACTCCGTCGTGAATGCATTAAGGATCGGGATGCCCGCCATCAGCGCCGCGCCCACCATCAGCTGGAAACGCCACATCGCGCGTGTCGGCCGGATCTGCGCGAGGATGGCGGCGGCGCCCCAGGCGATGAAGAACCAGTTGGCTTCGGCGCTGGCGCGCTGCGCCATCTCCACCGGCAGCAGGCGATTGGCCCAGAAGTAGGCGGCGAACGCGATCGGCAGGCCGGCAATGGCGCCGATGTTCAGTGCGTCGACCAGACGCACGCCGTAGCCGACGCGCCCGCCGTTGGCCACGATCTTGGCATACGACTGGCGCTCCCGCACGCCCCATAGCAGCGCGCCGGTGGCGACCATCGCGCAGCCGGCCAGGCCGCACACGAAGAACAGCGCGCGCAGCAGGGGATCGGCGAAGTGCGCCAGGTGCATGCCGTAGATCGCGGCGCGCGTGGCGAGCGGCGTGCTCAAGGGCGGCGTTGCCGACACCAGAGCGCCGCTCACGCCATCGAACGTCATCGCCGGCTCGAGGTTCGACAACTGCCGGCCCGACGGGCGATACAGTTCCACGCGCGCCGCCGCATCGTTCGGATGGCTGATCGCCACGCGTGACGGCGTCATGCCCCACGCACGCTCTGCCTGCTGCAGCATCGGCGCGATGTCGGCCAGCGGGGCGGCGATGGTTGCCGGCTCGCCGCGCTCGAAGTTGCCGAAGACGTCACTGAACATCGTGTTCTGCTCGTCGCCGTACAGCGCCTTGGTGGGCGCGGGCATGTAGATGAACATCAGCGTCACGATGCCCGTGTAGGTGATCATCAGGTGAAACGGCAGCGCCAGTACGGCGGTGGCGTTGTGCGCGTCCAGCCACGAACGCTGGCCTTTCTTTGGCCGGAACGTGAAGAAGTCCTTGAAGATGCGCTTGTGCGTGATCACGCCGCTGATGATCGCCACCAGCATGAACATCGCGCCAATGCCGACGATCCAGCGGCCCCACATTGCCGGCATGTAGTGCAAATCGAAGTGCATCCGATACAAAAAATCGCCGCCACGGGTGTCTCGCGGCCTCGCCGTCGGCAGGCCCGTCGCTGGATCGAGCGTGACGTTCTGGTCGCGCAGCGCATTGCGGCGTTCTGCGCGCGACATGTCTTTCTTCGGCGGATTTTGCCAGCTGGCCTGGATCAGCGGATTGCGTTCGTCGGGCAGGTCGATCGACCAGCGCGTCGCGTCGGGCGCGCGTTCCTGCAGTACGCGCACGGCCAGTTGCGCCGACTGCGCCGGGGTGAGCGTCGACGGCGCCGCGGCCGCCCCGTGCAGTTCGGGCGTCATCCAGAACGTGATCTCGTGCCGGTAATACGCCGCCGTGCCGGCCATGAACACCAGCAGCAGCAGCCAGCAGACGAGCAGACCGGCCCACGTGTGCACCCACGCCATCGATTGCCGCAAGCCGTCCTTCATGCGGTTCCTCCGACCAGCCAAAGCATCGCGCCCAGCAGCGCACCCGCCGTCGCCACGCCAACGCAGGCGCGCAGCGCGCTGCCGGTGGCGAAGACCCACAGGATGACGCAGGGATAGATGACGAACGACAGCAGCGTGGCGATGGTGACGGCATCGGCGCGCGGCAGCGGCAGTGCCAGCGCAATGAGTGCGCCGGCGAGCGCTGCAAGCACATAGCCGCCGCCGATGGCGGCCACCGCGCGGGCGGTGACGCCGCCACGGTAGCGCCAGGTGATCGTGGTCATGAAGCCCGGGCCTTTCGTCAGACGGCAGATTGGTTCACTGGAGACACGCTCGCCCGGATCAGTGATCGGCGCTTGGCGCCATGGCCGGGCCGGCCGCTACCGCCGCGATGCCCTTTGGCTGCACGACGCTCAGCGACGTGGTGTAGCTGGACGTTGCGTATTGCAGGCCGGCGCGCTCGCCCGCCGTCTTGTCCGTGTGCTCGGTTTCCAGCACATACATGCCTTTCCATGGCATGTCGAACCTGACGATGCCGCTGTCATCCGACTCCGCTTCTTTCGCCCAGCCGCTCTGGACGATTGCATTGACCTTCGCTTTCGGCAGTGGCTGGCCCTTGTAGAACACCTTGAATTCGCCGGCTTTGCCGGTCGGGACGAGGTCGAGCGTGAGTTTCGGCTGCTGCGCAGCAAAGCCGGTGGCCATGCGCGCGGCAGGCACCCAGATGTGGTTCAGCTTCTTGCCCGCCTCATCCGTTTCCCAGCTCGGGTAGGCATTGTCCTGAGCGACGATGGCGTCACCCGCGACCGGCGTGGCGCCGCTGACGATATAGCCCTTGGCCGTTTTTTCCAGCTTGAGCGCGCGCTCGCCCTTGGCACCCAGCAGCATCGCGCCCGGGGCGCCGAACTTGTCGAGCAGGCCTGGTGTGGTTTCGCGCTGGTTCAGCGCGAACTCGCCAAATTGCAGCTTGACCGCCTTGCCGTCCTGCTCGAACCAGATGTGGTGGGCCTGTGCGGCAGGCGCGGCCACCAGCATGGCGACGAGGGAGGAGAGCAGCATTTTGTTCATGGCGAGCGCTTTCTGGTTATTGATCGGATCAGACGAGCAGTATTGCGACGGGAATTATAATGCGAATCATTCTCATTTCAAAACAAATTTATGGCCCTTCCGATCGGATCGGGTCACTGCTTGCTGTCGTGCCAGCCCATGCATGCCGCCAAGAACCAGCCGATGTACAATCGTGCCTCGTTCTTATCGGCCCATCTATGCTCTCTCGACGTACTTCCCTCGTGGCCTGCGCCGCACTGTTGCTGGCCGCCTGCGGCAGCACCCCAACGCCGGCCCCTGTCGTTCCCGTCGCCGCCCCGAAGGCGGCGCCATTGCCTCCCAAGAAAATCCGTATCGGCCTGGCCCTCGGCGGCGGCGCCGCGCGCGGGTTCGCGCATATCGGCGTCATCAAGGCGCTCGAAGCCCAGGGCATCTACCCGGAAATCGTCGTCGGCACCAGCGCCGGTTCCGTCGTCGGCGCGCTGTATGCGTCGGGCGTGAATGGCTTTGCCCTGCAAAAGACGGCGATGACGATGGACGAAGCCACCATCTCGGACTGGGCGCTGCCGCTGTTCAGCAAATCGACCGGCCTGCTCAAGGGTGAAGCGTTGCAGGGCTATGTGAACAAGGCCGTCAACAACGTGCCCATTGAAAAGCTGAAGCTGCGCTTTGGCGCCGTGGCCACCGACCTGAAAACGGGCCAGCCGATCCTGTTCAGCCGCGGCAATACCGGCATGGCCGTGCGCGCATCATCGAGCGTGCCGAGCGTGTTCCAGCCGGTCGTCATCGGCAACAAGAGCTATGTCGATGGTGGCCTGGTCGCGCCGGTGCCGGTGCGCTACGTGCGCGACATGGGCGCCGATTTTATTATCGCAGTCAATATCTCGAGCGCGACCGAGGGCGCAGCCACGGCCAGCTCGCTCGACGTGCTGATGCAGACCTTCTCGATCATGGGTCAGCGCCTGAATCACTTCGAACTCAAGGATGCCGACATCGTCATCACGCCCGCGCTGGGCAATATGGGATCGAGCGACTTCGGTGGCCGCAACCTGGCCATCCTGGCGGGCGAACAGGCCGCCGCCGCGGTCATGCCGCAAATTAAGGCCAAACTGAAACTCAAACAGCAAGTTCCCTGAGAAAGCCCACGATGAACACCAAACCTTATCTGACCCTGCTTAATGCGAAACAGATCGGCGCCGCCGCCGAAGCCGAAGCCCTTGCCAACGGCTGGGCCGTGTCGATCGCCATCGTCGACGACGGCGGCCACCTGCTGTGGCAGCAGCGGCTCGACGGCGCGCCGCCGATCTCGTCGCACATCGCACCAAGCAAGGCCAATACGGCCGCACTCGGCCGCCGCGAGTCGAAGGTGTATGAAGACGTGATCAATGGCGGGCGCATGTCGTTTCTGAGCGCGCCGAAGCTCGAAGGGATGCTCGAGGGCGGCGTGCCGGTGATTGTCGATGGCCACGTGATCGGCGCCGTCGGCGTCTCGGGCGTGAAATCGAACGAGGATGTGCAGATCGCCAAGGCGGGTATCGCCGCCCTTGGCGCGGCCTGAATCAGCACGATTCAAGGCGGCGGGCGCGCAATTTGTGCACGATTCGCGCCCGTATTTGCTGCAACGCCGCATTGCCGAACGTCGTTCTACGCGCTATAATTCGGAAGTTTATCTAATTCAAACTTCGCCGTAGCGCATACCCACCAACCATCATTCAACATGACCTCCAACACCCGGCGCAAGCAGTGCAGCGGGGTTAGCTGGATGTCGGTCTGACGTGGCGCAGCTACGGCAACTTTTACGGGAGTTGCCCTTGCCGCCATTCTTTTCCGGCCCCTCTGTCCCAGCCATCCTGGCCCTTGCCGACGGGACCATCTTCAAAGGTTATTCCATCGGCGCCGTCGGTCACACGACCGGCGAAGTGGTGTTCAACACCGCCATGACCGGTTATCAGGAAATCCTCACTGACCCGAGCTATTCGCGCCAGATCGTCACGCTGACGTACCCGCACATCGGCAACTACGGCGTCAACACGAGCGACGTCGAAGCCTCGAAAGTGCATGCCGCTGGCCTGATCATTCGCGACCTGCCGCTGTTGGCGTCCAACTTCCGCTCCACGCAGTCGCTTGGCGACTACCTGAAGGCCGAGAACGTCGTGGCAATTGCTGGCATCGATACTCGCAAGCTCACCCGCATCCTGCGCGAGAAGGGCGCCCAGGCCGGCGCGATTCTCACGTCGTCGCAGGGCGCCGAGCCGTCGGCAGCGCAGGCGCTCGAACTGGCGCGCTCGTTCCCGGGCCTGGCCGGCATGGACCTGGCCAAGGTCGTGTCGGTGAAGGCGCCGTACGAGTTCACCGAAACCGAATGGAAGCTGGGCGAAGGCTTCGGCAAGCAGACCAATCCCAAATACCACGTGGTCGCTTTCGACTACGGCGTCAAGCGCAACATCCTGCGCATGCTGGCCGAGCGCGGTTGCAAGGTCACCGTGCTGCCGGCGCAGTCCACCGCCGCCGACGCACTGGCGCTCAATCCGGACGGTATCTTCCTGGCCAACGGCCCGGGCGACCCGGAACCGTGCGACTACGCCATCGCAGCCTCGCGCGAGCTGATTGAAAAAGGCATCCCGACCTTCGGCATCTGTCTGGGTCACCAGATCATGGCGCTGGCCTCCGGCGCGAAAACCATGAAGATGAAGTTCGGCCACCACGGCGCCAATCACCCGGTGCAAGATCTTGATTCCAAGAAGGTGTTGATCACGTCGCAGAACCACGGCTTCGCTGTGGATGCCGCGACCTTGCCGGCCAACTGCCGCGTCACGCACGTGTCGCTGTTCGATGGCTCGCTGCAGGGTTTCGAGCGTACCGACAAACCCGCGTTCTGCTTCCAGGGTCACCCGGAAGCCTCGCCTGGGCCGACCGACGTCGCCTACCTGTTTGACCGCTTCATCGGCCTGATGCAAGCAGCGGAGAAAAAATAATATGCCAAAACGTAGTGACATCAAAAGCATCCTCATCATCGGCGCCGGCCCGATCGTCATCGGCCAGGCCGTGGAATTCGACTACTCCGGCGCGCAAGCCTGCAAGGCCCTGCGCGAAGAGGGTTACAAGGTCATCCTGGTCAACTCGAACCCGGCCACGATCATGACCGACCCGGAAACGGCGGACGTGACCTACATCGAGCCGATCACCTGGAAGGTCGTCGAGCGCATCATCGAGAAAGAACGTCCGGACGCAATCCTGCCGACGATGGGCGGCCAGACCGCGCTCAATTGCGCGCTCGACCTGCACCGCCATGGCGTGCTCGAGAAATACAATGTCGAGCTGATCGGCGCGACGCCGGAAGCGATCGACAAGGCCGAAGACCGCCTGAAGTTCAAGAACGCGATGACCAAGATCGGCCTGGGTTCGGCCCGTTCGGGCGTCGCGCACACGATGGAAGAATCGTGGGTCGTGCAACGCGAGATGGGCTTCCCGACCATCATTCGTCCATCGTTTACGATGGGTGGCAGCGGCGGCGGCATCGCTTACAACGAAGAAGAATTCGAAGCGATCTGCAAACGCGGCCTGGAAGCCTCGCCAACCTCGGAGCTGCTCATCGAAGAGTCGCTCCTGGGCTGGAAAGAGTACGAGATGGAAGTCGTGCGCGACAAGAACGACAACTGCATCATCATCTGCTCGATCGAGAACCTCGATCCGATGGGCGTGCACACGGGCGACTCGATCACGGTCGCACCGGCGCAGACCCTGACCGACAAGGAATACCAGATCCTGCGCAACGCGTCGATCGACGTGCTGCGCGAAATCGGCGTCGATACCGGCGGCTCGAACGTGCAGTTCGCGATCAACCCGAAAGACGGCCGCATGATCGTCATCGAGATGAACCCGCGCGTGTCGCGTTCGTCGGCGCTGGCCTCGAAAGCCACCGGCTTCCCGATCGCGAAAATCGCGGCCAAGCTGGCCGTGGGTTACACGCTGGACGAACTGCGCAACGACATCACGGGCGGCGCCACGCCGGCCTCGTTCGAACCGTCGATCGACTACGTCGTCGTGAAAATCCCGCGCTTCACGTTCGAGAAGTTCCCGACCGCCGACAAGCACCTGACCACGCAGATGAAATCGGTGGGCGAAGTGATGGCCATGGGCCGCACCTTCCAGGAAGCGTTCCAGAAAGCCCTGCGTGGCCTGGAAGTGGGCGTCGATGGCCTGAACGAAAAAACCCGTGACCGCGAAAAGATTGAAGAAGAGCTGGGCGAGCCTGGTCCCGACCGCATCTGGTACGTGGGCGACGCGTTTGCCCAGGGCTTCACGCTCGAAGAAGTGCACAACCTGACCAAGATCGATCCGTGGTTCCTCGTGCAGATCAAGGAGATCGTCGACATCGAGCTGTGGCTCGAGACGCAGACGCTCGAAGCGCTCGACAAGCCGCTGCTGTACAAGCTCAAGCAAAAAGGGTTTGCTGACCGTCGCCTGGCGTTCCTGCTGAAAGTGAAGCCGGAAGAAGTGCGTGCGCGCCGTCATGCGCTGGGCATCCGTCCGGTCTACAAGCGCGTCGACACCTGCGCCGCCGAGTTCTCGACCGACACCGCGTACATGTACTCGACGTACGACGAAGAGTGCGAATCGAACCCGACCGACCGCAAGAAGATCATGGTGCTGGGCGGTGGTCCGAACCGCATCGGCCAGGGCATCGAGTTCGACTACTGCTGCGTCCACGCGGCCCTCGCGATGCGCGAAGACGGCTACGAGACCATCATGGTCAACTGCAATCCAGAGACGGTTTCGACCGACTACGACACGTCCGACCGCCTGTATTTCGAATCGCTGACGCTGGAAGACGTGCTCGAAATCGTCGAGATCGAAAAGCCGGTCGGCGTCATCGTGCAGTACGGCGGCCAGACGCCGTTGAAACTGGCACTGGACCTGGAAGCGAACGGCGTGCCGATCATCGGCACCTCGCCGGACATGATCGATGCCGCCGAAGACCGCGAGCGTTTCCAGCAACTGCTGCAAGAGCTGGGCCTGCGCCAGCCGCCGAATCGCACCGCCCGCACCGAAGCCGACGCTTTGACGCTGGCCGAAGAAATCGGGTATCCGCTGGTCGTGCGTCCATCGTACGTGCTGGGTGGTCGGGCGATGGAAATCGTCCACGAGCAGCGTGACCTCGAGCGCTATATGCGCGAAGCGGTCAAGGTCTCGCACGATTCGCCGGTGCTGCTCGACCGCTTCCTGAACGACGCCATCGAAGTCGACGTCGACTGCATCTCGGACGGCGAGGCCACCTTCATCGGCGGCGTGATGGAACACATCGAACAGGCTGGCGTGCACTCGGGCGATTCGGCCTGCTCGCTGCCGCCGTACTCGCTGACGCAGGCAACGATCGATGAGCTCAAGCGCCAGACCTCGCTGATGGCCAAGGCCCTGAACGTGGTCGGCCTGATGAACGTGCAGTTCGCGATCCAGCAGAAGGAAGAAAACGGTCAGACGGTTGATACTGTTTTTGTGCTGGAAGTGAACCCGCGTGCGTCGCGTACCGTGCCGTTCGTGTCGAAAGCCACCGGTTTGCAACTGGCCAAGATCGCAGCGCGCTGCATGGTCGGTCAGACGCTGGCGCAGCAGGGCATCACGAAAGAAGTGATCCCGCCGTTCTACAGTGTGAAAGAAGTCGTGTTCCCGTTCGTGAAATTCCCGGGCGTCGACACCATCCTGGGCCCCGAGATGAAATCGACCGGCGAAGTGATGGGCGTGGGCATGACCTTCGGCGAAGCCTTCGTCAAGTCGCAGCTGGCAGCCGGCATCAAGCTGCCGCGTTCGGGCACCGTGTTCCTGTCGGTGAAGTCGTCCGACAAGCCGCGCGCAACGAGCGTGGCGCGTGATCTGGTGGCGCTGGGCTTCGACCTGGTCGCGACCAAGGGCACGGCCGCCGTGATTGCTGCCGCCGGGATTCCGGTGCGCGCCGTGAACAAGGTGCTGGAAGGCCGTCCGCACGTCGTCGACATGATCAAGAACCGCGAAATCGTCATGGTCGTCAACACGGTGGAAGAAAAGCGCAGCGCCATCGTCGACTCGCGCGCGATCCGCACGTCGGCATTGGCCGCCCATGTGGTGACCTACACGACGATCGCCGGCGCCGAAGCGGCCATCGAAGGCATGCCGCATATCGACGAACTGCGTGTGTATGATTTACAAGGTCTGCATAAAACCTTAAACTAAGCAGACGCAGTACCCGTCACACTGGAAGTCCAGTCAACCACAGAGCTCGCGCGGCCTTGGCGCCGCGTGCCTCTGTGGTTTTCGCTTTCTTGCGGCTTCGGTACATTCGTCAAATAAATCACAAGCAGAGAACCATGACCACACCACTGACCAAATTCGGCGCAGAACTCCTGAAAGAAGAGCTGCACCAGCTCAAGACGAAGGAACGCCGCAGCGTGATCGACGCGATCGCCGAAGCGCGTTCGCATGGCGACCTGTCCGAGAACGCCGAATACGACGCCGCCAAGGAACGCCAGGCCTTCGTCGAAGGCCGCATCGCCGAGCTGGAAAGCAAGCTGAGCACCTCGCAGGTGATCGACCCGACCACGCTCGACGCCGAAGGCCGCGTGGTGTTTGGCGCCACCGTTGATCTGGAAGACCTCGAGTCGAGCCAGAAGGTGACGTACCAGATCGTCGGGATGGACGAGGCCGACCTGAAGATGAACAAGGTGTCGATCACCTCGCCGATCTCGCGCGCGCTGATCGGCAAATACGCCGGCGACGTCGTCGAAGTGCAGGCGCCGTCCGGCCCGCGCGAATACGAAATCCTGGAAGTGCGCTACATCTGATGGACAGCGGCGCGCAGCGGCTCACGGCGGGGCCAGTGCGAGGCTGGGCAGCGCGCGTGCCGGCAGCGCGCCTGCTGGTGGCGGCGCTGTGGACCGGCAGCCTGTGGGCGCTGGGCTATATCGCCGCGCCAGCGGCGTTCAAGGTGCTCGGTAGCGGGCAGGCGGGCGATCTGGTCGCGGTGCTGCTCACGCGCCAGGCGTGGCTGTCGATCGCCTGTGCGGTCGTGCTGCTGGTGCTGCTGTGGCTGTCGAAGGATCTCGCCGCGCCGCGTCGGCGCTTTCTCGGCTGGCTCGTGATCGCGATGCTGGCGTGCGCGCTGGTGATCTTCGTGGGTCTGCAGCCCGGGATGGCACATCTGCGCGTGCTGGCCGGTGAGGCAGGCGTGCGCGCCTCGCCATACTGGACGCAGTTTGCCGTGATGCATGGCGTGTCGCAAGTGTTCCACATGATCCAGAGTGTGCTGGGCGCGTGGCTGCTGGTCAGGTTGCGCTAACCTGACGATTTCACCGCCAGGTTGCCGTAAAAAAACCGGGTTGCCCCGGTTTTTTTTACTTGTTCAGCGAATTCTTCTTGGAGCTGGTCTGACGCGGCTTGGCGCGCTTGATGTTGCCGCCTGCCGTGACGCGCTCGTTACCCTTGAGCATGACCTTGGTGACGCTCGGCTTCTTGGTGCCGCTGGCGCTGGCCTTGACGATCGTGACTTCACGCATGCCCGGGCCGGACTTGCTGCTGCGTTCCTTGGCCGTCTCGACCTTCGGGCGGTACAGCACCAGCAGTTTGCCGATGTGCTGGACCTGGGCCGCTTCGAGGTCGGCGCTGATCTTGTCGTACATGGCAACGCGCGCTTCGCGATCGTCACCGAACACGCGCACCTTGATCAGGCCGTGCGAGTCGAGGCTGTTGGCGACTTCCTTCATCACGGATTCGGTCAGGCCGTCGGCGCCGATCATGACAACAGGACTGAGCCCGTGGGCTTCTGCGCGCAGAGCGCTGCGCTCGGCCGGAGTGAGTTTAAGCATAATAAATTTTTGATGGACCTATAAAAGCAGTATTCTACGCGAATGGCCAAGAACAAATTAAACAAAAACTGGTTACACGACCATATTAACGATCCCTACGTCAAACTCGCGCAAAAAGAGGGCTACCGCGCCCGTGCCGCGTACAAGCTGAAAGAAATCGACGAGGCAGAAAAACTCATCAAGGCGGGCAATGTTGTCGTCGACCTTGGCTGCACCCCCGGCAGCTGGGCCCAGTACACCCGGCGCAAGCTGGCCGGCAAGGACGGCGGCGGCATCCACGGCACCATCATCGGCCTGGATATCCTGCCAATGGAACCTGTCGCCGATGTTCAATATATCCAGGGCGACTTCCGCGAAGAAGAAGTGCTGACGCAGCTCGACGTCGTGCTGGCCGACCGTAAGGTGGATGTGGTGCTGTCCGATATGGCACCCAATCTGTCGGGTATCGGCCATGCCGACGCCGCCCGCATGGAACATCTGATCGATCTGGCGATCGAATTCTCGCAAGCGCATCTGAAGCCGGGCGGGGCGCTTCTGGTGAAGTGTTTCAAGGACATGGGTTTTACCCAGATCCTGGAAAAATTCCGGCTCGAGTTCACCACCGTGAAGCAAATCAAGCCCAAGGCCAGCCGCGATAAATCGTCCGAGATTTTCCTGCTGGGCCGGGGTTTGAAAAATCCAAGTGCGTAAATAGCGTGTGGCGACAGATCGCCCCTTGAAATTCCCTCGCGCGGCCACCACATCTGCCGCGTGACCCCTTGCATTGCAACTGCGTTTTGGGCGGTGGGCAATGAGGGGAATGAATAAGACAGTCATTCGATGGTATTTCCACACTACCGCCAGCGTTGCGTGGCAGCGTTGGCTTATTGCGGGTAAAATCAGAATACTGAAATCGGTAGAGATGCGTACGCATCGGAGGAGTGCTCGTGAATAATATGTTTTCCAAATCCGCCATCTGGGTGGTCGTCGCGCTGCTGTTGTTCATGCTGTTCAAGCAGTTTGACACCCACAGTGTCGCCGGCGGCAGCAAGACCATCGCTTATTCCGAGTTGCTCGATGAAGTGAAGTCGCGCCGCATCAAGGAAGTGCTGATCGAAGGCACCAACATCACCGCCACGCGCGCTGATGACACCAAGGTGCGCGCGACCGCAACCGGTCTCGACCGCGGCCTGATCGGCGACCTGCGCGAAAACGGCGTACGTTTCGACGTCAAGCCGCCAGAAGAGCCTTCGTTCCTGCAGCAGGTCTTCATCTCGTGGTTCCCGATGCTTCTGCTGATCGGCGTGTGGGTGTTCTTCATGCGTCAGATGCAGGGCGGCGGCAAGGGCGGCGCGTTCTCCTTCGGCAAGTCGAAGGCACGCATGCTCGACGACACCAACAACACCGTGACGTTCTCGGACGTCGCCGGTTGCGATGAAGCGAAAGAAGAAGTCTCCGAAATCGTCGACTTCCTGCGCGACCCGACCAAGTTCCAGAAACTGGGCGGTCGTATCCCGCGCGGCGTGCTGATGGTCGGCCCTCCGGGTACCGGTAAAACGCTGCTGGCCCGCGCTATCGCCGGCGAAGCCAAGGTGCCGTTCTTCTCGATCTCGGGCTCCGACTTCGTCGAAATGTTCGTCGGTGTCGGCGCCAGTCGTGTGCGTGACATGTTCGAGAACGCCAAGAAACATTCGCCTTGCATCATCTTCATCGACGAGATTGACGCTGTTGGTCGTCACCGCGGCGCCGGCATGGGTGGTGGTAATGACGAACGTGAACAGACACTGAACCAGCTGCTGGTCGAGATGGATGGTTTTGAAGCGCAGTCGGGTGTGATTGTCATCGCTGCCACCAACCGTGCCGACGTGCTCGACAAAGCGCTGCTGCGTCCGGGCCGTTTCGACCGCCAGGTGATGGTGGGCCTGCCGGATATCCGCGGCCGCGAACAGATCCTGAACGTGCACATGCGCAAAGTGCCGATTGGCACCGACGTGAAAGCTGACATCCTGGCCCGCGGTACGCCTGGTTTCTCGGGTGCCGACCTGGCCAACCTGGTCAATGAAGCGGCGCTGTTCGCAGCCCGCCGCAGCAAGCGCCTGGTTGAGATGATCGACTTCGAAGATGCAAAGGACAAGATCTTCATGGGTCCGGAGCGCAAGTCGATGGTCATCCGCGAGGAAGAACGTCGCAACACGGCGTACCACGAGTCGGGCCACGCGGTGATCGCCAAGCTGTTGCCGAAGGCCGATCCGGTGCACAAGGTCACGATCATGCCGCGCGGTTATGCGCTGGGTCTGACCTGGCAGCTGCCTGAGCACGACGCACTGTCTGGCTACAAAGACAAGATGCTCGAGGAAATCTCGATCCTGTTCGGCGGTCGTATCGCCGAAGAGATTTTCGTCGGCCAGATGTCCACCGGCGCGTCGAACGACTTCTCGCGTGCCACCAAGCTGGCCCGCTCGATGGTGACGCGCTTCGGTATGTCCGACAGCATGGGTGTGATGGTCTACGAAGACAGCGAGAACGAAGGCTTCTTCGGCGGCGCCACCAAGACCATTTCGGAAGCGACCCAGCAAAAGGTCGACGCCGAGATTCGCGCCATCCTCGACACGCAGTACGCCCTGGCGCGTCGCCTGCTTGAAGAAAACCGCGACAAGGTCGAGATGATGACGAAGGCGCTGCTCGACTGGGAAACCATCGATGCAGACCAGATCAACGACATCATGGCCGGGCAAGAGCCACGCAAGCCAACGACGGTGCTGACCAAGCGCACGCCGCCAGGCGACAGCGGTCCTGGTGGTGTGGCACCAAACGCCACCGCACCGGCCTGACGCTCGCGCTACCCCACGAAGGCACCCGCAAGGGTGCCTTTTTTGTTGACGGCACCCGCTTGCGACGCTCGCTTGCCGATCCCGCTCGGGGCGCCAGCACCACTGACACCATGAACAAGACACTGCAATGCGGCCAGTTCAGCTTCGCGCTCGACGGCGCCGCCTCCCTCGAACCTGTCGTGATGGGCATCCTGAACATCACGCCCGATTCTTTTTCCGATGGCGGCCGCTACCAGGGCCTGGAATTTGCGCTGACGCACGCCGAAGCCATGATCCGCGATGGCGCCACGATGATCGATATCGGCGGCGAATCGACCCGCCCTGGCTCTCCTGGCGTGCCCCTCGATGAAGAATTACGCCGCGTGATGCCGACGCTGTACGCACTGCGTACGCTGGACGTCGCGCTGTCGGTCGATACCACCAAGCCAGAAGTCATGCGTGAAGCGTTGATCGCCGGCGCCGACATGATCAACGACGTCAACGGCTTTCGCACGCCGGGTGCACTCGAAGCGGTGCAGGACAGCGACTGCGGCCTGTGCGTGATGCACATGCAAGCCACGCCGGCCACCATGCAGCAGGCGCCCCGGTATGATGACGTGGTGGGAGACGTGATTGCGTTTCTGGCCGCGCGCATCGAGGCGATGACCGCGGCAGGCATCGAGCGCGCACGCATCTGCGTCGATCCGGGCTTTGGCTTCGGCAAGACGGTCGAGCACAACTATGCCTTGCTGCGCGGCCTGGGTCGCATCCGGGACGAACTCGGCTTGCCGGTGCTGGCCGGCATGTCGCGCAAGTCGATGATCGGCGCCGTCACCGGGCGCCCGGTCGAGCAGCGCACCGCTGGTAGTGTCGGCGCGGCATTGGCTGCGGTAGCACAGGGCGCTAGAATCGTGCGTGTGCATGATGTTGCGGAGACGGTCGATGCGCTGAAGGTGTGGCACGCGGCCATGCATCCATAAAAATTCGTTTCAATAAGAGAAAAGAGAACTAGATGGCACGGAAATATTTCGGCACCGACGGCATTCGCGGCCTCGTGGGCGCAGCGCCAATCACCCCTGATTTCGTCATGCGCCTCGGCTACGCCGCCGGCACCGTGCTGGCAAAGGGAAAAAAATCGAGCAGCGGTCGTCCCGTCGTGTTGATCGGCAAGGACACGCGCATCTCGGGCTACATGCTCGAGGCAGCGCTGGAGTCGGGCTTCTCGGCGGCCGGCGTCGACGTCATGCTGGCCGGCCCGATGCCAACGCCTGCCATCGCTTACCTGACGCGTGCGTTGCGCCTGCAGGCCGGCGTCGTGATCTCGGCTTCGCACAACCCGTTCCAGGATAACGGCATCAAGTTCTTCTCCGGCCATGGCACCAAGCTGCCGGACTCTGTGGAACTCGAGATCGAAGACGCGATCGACCAGCCAATGGGCTGCGTGTCGTCCGAGAAACTGGGCCGCGTATCGCGCCTGCGCGATGCCCAGGGCCGCTACATTGAATTTTGCAAGAGCACGTTCCCGAGCGAGCTCGACTTGCGCGGCCTGAAGATCGTCGTCGACAGCGCCCACGGCGCTGCGTACAACATCGCGCCGCACGTGTTCCATGAGCTCGGTGCCGAAGTCATTTCCATTGGCGCCCAGCCAGACGGCTTCAACATCAACGCCGGCTTTGGCGCCACTGCGCCGCAAGCGCTGTCCGAAGCTGTCGTGGCCAACAAGGCCGACCTGGGCATCGCGCTCGACGGCGACGCCGACCGCCTGATCATGGTCGACGCCACTGGCCGGGTCTACAACGGCGACGAACTGCTGTACGTGATGGTGCGCGACCGTATGAGCACCGGCCCCGTGGCCGGCGCCGTGGGCACCTTGATGACGAATATGGCGCTCGAAGTGGCATTCAAGGAAATGGGTATCGGCTTTGCGCGTGCCAAGGTGGGCGACCGCTATGTGCTTGAAGTGATGAGGGAGCGCGGCTGGCTGTTCGGCGGCGAAGGTTCGGGCCACTTGCTGGCATTGGACAAGCACACCACCGGCGACGGCATCGTCTCGGCCCTGCAGGTGTTGTCGGCGCTGGTGCGTGGCAACAAGTCGCTGGCCGAATGCTGCAACGAGCTCACGCTCTTCCCGCAAACCCTGATCAACAAGAAAGTCGCGCCGGGCTTCGACTGGACCGCCGATGCGGCGATGGTCGCCGAGAAAGAAGCAGTCGAGCGCGAGCTGGGCGACAACGGCCGCGTCCTGATCCGGGCATCGGGCACGGAGCCATTGATCCGGGTGATGGTCGAGGCGAAAGAGGCGGAACTTGCGGACAGCCTGGCACGTCGCATTGCCGCCAAGTTGTCGGCGTAAATGCGTTGACTGCGTTGCTGGAATTGGCGACGCATCGAGGGGCTGACAAGGGCTGGCGTTTCGCGAACGATTGGCATATAATGTTGCCCACGGCGGAGTGTAGCGCAGCCCGGTAGCGCACCTGGTTTGGGACCAGGGGGTCCAAGGTTCGAATCCTTGTACTCCGACCAGCAAGATTCATCAGAACAGGCCGTCATCGACGGCCTGTTTTGTTTTCCGGTCACACCGTTTTGCACCGCCCTTAGCTCAGTCGGATAGAGCAACAGCCTTCTAAGCTGTGGGTCGGGGGTTCGATTCCCTCAGGGCGGGCCAATAAAATCAAAGACTTACAGCGTTTTTGGCCTGTAAGCTAGTCCCTCATAAACTGACCTGTAAGCGCTCTGTAAGCTATTTGCTGAGTGTGTGTCGTGCCGTCCGGGAAAACACTTTGGCTCGATTTTTTCCAAAATAATTTTCAGAAATGGGGCCTGTCGTCTAAGCCTGTCGTCAGGCCACTAATATCTCAACGGGATCGAGGGGGGTGCTTAACAGGTAGCGGGTGCCTTTGGAATGTCTCTCCAGCTCGCCTGAAATATTGACAGAGGGCCGGAGAGGGTCAAGGGTAGTAAGGGAGGGTTATAGCTGCAAACGTCTCTACGGGGCTGTAATCGCGTCTGAGAGGGTATGCTAGTTGAATGCGCTTCAAGTCTGGGATCATTCTAGCCTTGGAGTGGGGCAAGGATGCCATGAGAGCCTCTCAGTTGAATTTAATCAGGCTAGCTAGGGGTTCGTAGCCCGATTGGTGCTGGAGGGCTTGTAGCGCCCCCTGTGGCTTATGCTGCCTTTGCTGCTGCATCCTTCTTCAAGATGAGCTTGACCTGAGATTCGCTGACACTCAGCTTATTGGCAATCGCAGCGATGGTGAAGCCTAGGCCACGCTGTTCTACTATCTTGGCATTGGTGAACGTGTCAGCCTTCCGGCCCTGATTCTTACGTTCAGCCAGTGGCTTACCGGCATCCTCAGCCTTCGTCCGCTCGATACCTTGGCGTTGACGCTCACGGCGGGTTTCCCAGTCCGCACGGCACTGGTACAGGGCCATCTTCAACAGCATCGCTTGCATTGCTTCCATGACGATGCCCGTCATACCATCTTCCGCCTTTGGCAAGTCAATCAGACCGGGGACCGACACTGTTGCGCCTTTAGCCTTGATCGCTGCCATGAGCGCCTCAGCCTTATCCATCGGCAAGCGGGTGATCCGGTCAAGGTGCTCAGCAATGATGATGTCGCCTTCGTTCAGGTCTGCCAGCATACGCTGCAATTCTGGGCGCTTCTCAGTAGTACCCGACTCCTTCTCGCTGTAAGTGGCTACAACCCGGTAGCCTTTCGCTTCGGCCTCAGCCCGGAGTGCGTCCTGACGGCTCAGGTCTTGGCCCTTTGTCGAGACTCGTTGATAAATCCGGGCGTTTGGCTTGTTCATGCTGGCTTCCTTTTGCTTGGTTGAGAAGTTAAATAGAGTATACCCTAACTAGCCAACCGTTTACAAGAGAACTCTAGGGTAAGAAAGGGGCTCAATTGTTGAGTTTTTGACTGTTCATGTGATGACGACCCTATTTGACCCTTTGCATCAGTAGTCTGGTTTGTTGTCATAGAATCGGTAAGTCAGACTCTTGCCTGCGTGTCGCTCAGGATCGCTCAAGTAGCTGTAGTCTAGCTTGTACTTCGGATCGAGAGGTTGAAGCCCAATTGGCTTGCCTCCCAAGTTATTCAAGTTAATATTAGTGTGTTTCCCTACCTCGTCGTTCTCTTGAACAGTGGTCGGTGAAAACCAGTAGGTGTCGTGTGGGTAGTCGGGAGTAAACGTAGCAACGTACTCATCCCAATCTAACGATGGTTTGGCAATGCCAGGGCCAAAGATTTCGATTAGCTCAGATGAGCTGTTACTTAACTCGGCAAACCAAATTCGCGTGAAGTGATGTTTCACGAGGTATGTGCCTACTGTCAGTAGCGTACGGGTGATCGTGTCGTTGTCGCCATTTGTCAAAATAGAGTGATATGGCGATGAATGAAGTAGTAGCCACGCTTCCGTCGAACCGGTATTGGCCATATACTTCTCAATCTTACGATTTTTGTCCTCGATGGCATCCTTCACCCACAAGTGAGGCTCACGCGGCAGAACAACCTCGTACACTGAATCCTTTTTAGGGAAGCGGCCCATAAATTTCATCAAATTTTCGGAGGTCACGTAACGGCATTCGATTGCAACTTTTTCCCCACCAATTAGGAACAGGGCATCAGGTGAGTCGACAATATCAGGACAATACATCGGTCGGGTCCCTTGGGTCGTAAGAAGCCGATCCAGCATTGACAGTGAGATGCGTTCAGCTTTGGTCCATTGTTTTCTCATAAAATCTCCTTGTTGTTGATTCGATTCTGCCCTAGAAACGGTTTCTTGAGGGCGTAGTAAAATTTTTCCAACTCCCATACACTTGTCATCGATACTTCGCCAGTCTCTCTACCATCTTGGTATCTAGGCTGGATTGCTTCGCCTTCGGTGCCGGTGCTGGAGCCGGGATACGGTACTCGTGGCCTGGGTCCGGTAAACCCCAGTGTCGGGCCGCTGGAACGGCTTTCTGGGCTGCCGGTGGCGGTGTCTTAGCCTGTGCTGCTGCTTGCAGGGCCGCGTGGCGGCGTAAGGTGTCTTTCATTTTTTTCCTTTAATATAGGTTGAATACTCGGGCGAAAGGTTTTGTTTTGAAACTGTTAAATGAAATTATCGATCTGTTGATGGCGGATGATGGATCGCTCAGTACTGCACTACTAAAGACGAAGGTGCTGCTCTATCGGATTGGCCAGTCCGAATTAGTGGAATGGGTCGATGCGGAACTTACTGGCTACTCAACACGTGAATCAGTTCCAGAATATCGTCGGTTGCACGGTAAAGTTATTGGAACGATCACAAATGGATTCTATTTCCACTACAAGCAACAGATTGCATTAGGACACCTGTCTGAGGAACATCGTAACTTTCTTGAGCAGAACCTGGAGATGAGATCCATTAGCGTGATTGAGTCGACTGTTAATGGCGTCGAGAAGGGAAGCACATACGGGACGCCGATTGAACCGGAGATTTGTGCAGGACTGAGCAGCGTTTACGAAAATGGCTATGCTATCCAGCAAGCATCAACGGTTTTTCAGGTTGGACAGTTCCAGCAAATTCTGATCGAGGTTAGGTCTCGATTGCTTACTTTTATTCTTAAATTACAAGATGAGATTGGAGATTCCGTGAGTGATAATGAAGCAAAGGCCGCTGCTGCTAATACCGATGTAACCTCGATGTTTAATGGCGCTGTGATTGGAAACAATGCTACTTTCCAGATTAATGGTAGCCATAACCAACAGAGCATTCACAATGTCACCGTTAAAGGTGACCGAAAAGCTTTACATGACAAGCTTCGTGATATCAAGGTGCAAGAGGCAGATATTGATGATCTCGATGCAGCCATTGCCGAGGACAGAGACTTCCCAGTGGTTGAATCCGATTACGGACCAAAAGTAAAAAAATGGATCGGGGGCATGATAAATAAAGCTGCAAGTGGCGTATGGGAAGTCAAGTTGGGTGTTGCAACTGGAGTCTTAACGAACGCACTAAGCGCATACTACGGAATCGCCTCATAGCCATTGGAGTCGATGTGATTCGGTCACGTCGGTTCCGTTTCAAATTCTAGTTGTAGCTGAAGCATTCCAACGAATCGAGAGAGACTAAATGCTTGGATGCCTTGCTTCTCGATTCGGCTTATAGTTTCCTCGTCAGGCTCTTCGGTGAACACAATTGCGTATTGAGCGCGTCCAATTTTAGATTGAACGATTGCATGTTTGCTGGCTGCGTGGTTCCATCCGGACTGAATCTGATAGTGCGTTGCATATCGACCAGTGCGCTTGAACGGCTCGATCCGGTTGTAAGCGTTTTCCGCCTTTGTTTTACTAGTCTTGCCGTTCAAATGGCTATGTTTTACTTCAATGTAAAGGTCTAGCCCAGGATGGTAAAAATCTCCCTTGGCGGGAAACTCCCTATCTTCCTTGTCTACGAAACTGAACGGCAAATAAGTGTTTTTCTGGTGAATGCACCCTAGCGGGAGCAGTACGTCTGCTGCTTTCTGTTCTGGCGATTTATAAGCCATGATGATTCCTTTCATTCCTCAGTGCAGAAAAGATTGCACTTCGTATTGTATAAGCGGCTCCGAGCAAGCTGGCTTCTAGGGTTTTTAAGGCTTTTTGATCGTAAGTCGTTGATTTAAAATGCTTTGTTCCAATAGACCGAGCTGGCTTTTCGTTGGTTTTTATCTGGCTTTTAGAATGTGCATCCTTCCAAGGTCATCATCTCCCGGCTCTCTGCCTCGGTTAGTGGCCTGAAATGACGGCCCGGAGGCCCCTTCTTTCGCCATACCCGGAAACGCGCTTCCTTAATACCTTCACATTTGAACATCATCCGCTGATATTCGAACCCCAAAGCGATCAATGCACTCTTCAATTCGTCAGATTTACAAAACTGTTTCTTTGTCTTCAAATAGTCATCCAGTAATAGCGGATGGAATATGTCTCTTTCTTCAAGAAATTCTTCAAGATGCTTGTCTAACATAGAGCCAGCATCGTTAATCAGACTTTCCATATACGGGGTGCGAGGGCAGCTACCATAGTTAAAACCGGTTAGATCAACTTCCATGAGCCATTCATGCAAGAATGCTGGAGTCTCTGTGAGTGCTAGAAAATCATGGAACTTTGTGAAGAACGTCTTTGATTCTTCTTCGTCTACCTTATGTCGTGTTTCTTGCGGCGCGTAGAATCGACGCTCATTACTATCCCAAGGGAACAGGTCAGGCTTGTTCGTCGTGATAAAAATGTTGCTGTAAACTTCACGCATCACCGCACGCTGGCCGTGTTTGATGTTTACATTCCGCCGTCCATAGTCGATCACTTGCTTCAGGTTGGTATATGTGTATAAATCTGCATTGCTGCCAATTGCCTTATCTTCGTGCGCTACGACGATATTGTTGCAATAGACTTCAGAGTGTTTGTCGTTTGCGCCTGCATAACTAGACGATCTATCGATGTGCCTCCGGCCTAGTGCTGTTTCGAGAATGTCTAGGATGCTGCTTTTGCCGGAGCCACCTTGACCGCACAGGAATACGCCGTGCTTTGCACGCTTCATAGGCGTCTGAATAATCGCTGCGAGTCGCTGAACCATGAATTTCCGCTCATCTTCAACCGGGAACACACGTACAAGCATTTCCTCAAGTATGGCTGGCACATTTTGGCCGAATAGTTCTACTGTCTTGACGTATAGAGCTGGCAGGGGCATTACCGGGTCGTGCTTCACTGGGTTGTACGTATTTGCCAATGCAATTCCATCGTCATCAACGATGAATCGCTGGGCGCAAGGACGCATACCCATTCCGTAGACGCGAGGAAGGATTGACATCACACGGTCTGGCAACGAAGTCAAGAATTTAGCAAACTCTTTGCCTTCTACTCGGAGCTTTGAAAGCTGCGCCCACTGCGGGAAATCAAGTTTTAAGTCCTGTGGAGTGGCTGTGCGGTTCGATAGAGCGTGTAATAAAATCGGGAAATTACCGCTCATATCAACACACCACGACTGACTTTCTTTGTATCGCGCATACAATTGTGCAGCTTGTGAAGCGGAAACCGTGCGGATATCGGTATTAGAAGCTGTAGATTTAGGTGCTAGAGCGAGTTGTGCGAACATTGTGGTTATCCTTTAATTTAGCTGTGCCACTGATGGCAAAAGATTCGATGATTTGCGAGACGGAGGTTCCGGTACTACGTGCCAACTCTTGAAGTTGTGCCCAAATCGGAGCGGGGAGGTACACATAGCTACGCTCGATTACCCCTCCATTTGAAGATGTCAACTCCTGGCGATTAGTATTGGGAATGCGGCGTACGGTCATTCTGACTCCTTCCACGCATGGCTATAGCCCGTCAGAGCGGTTTCGATCAGGGTAGGAACTGTCATTCCTGTTCGCATGGTCATTTCTCGTAGCAGGCTCCAGGCGTGGCCTGACAACGAGACAGAAAAGTTCTCTGTAATGCGAAATTTGTCCTCTAGTTGGTCTGTTCTGTACATGGTCAGTTCTTTCAATAGTTTGCGAACGCGCAGGCGCACAGAAAGCTACCAGTGGGTAAGCCGGTACGGGCTGCGGTTCTAGTTGTCGGTGTTACTGGTGCCGGAGGTCGGCGGGGTGCGCTCCTACTATGGGAGGCAGGTGACTTACGCGCGGGCAGTGATACGGGCGATGGCAGCGTCTGCGTCTGCACGGATGCGTGCTACCTGTTCGTCAGCAATAGTCTGCGCAGCGGCTACACGCGCTTCCAGCTCGGCTTTGGCGTTCTCTGCGGCGATTCGCTGGGCTTCCTTCGTCACTCGGCGGCTGAATTCGGCGGCTTCCTGCTTCTGTGCCTGGGCCATGCTCTCGGCGGCTCGTTGGCTAGCAAGTGGAAGAGGCTCGCCCAGTGCCAAGAGAAGCGACATGGTGCCGGTGTGCTGGAAGAACTGTGGTGTCACACCGGGGAACAAGTGGTAGCCGTTTCTAGCGTGCACTGCATATTCTTCTAGTACCTGATAGGCGTTGCCGAACAAAGTGATGCTGTCCGGGCGTTTGATAATTTCAGCTAGTGGCGTCGATTGGGTTACTTCTACTGCGGGTATGGTTTTGGTCATATAGTTTCCTTATTAGAGTGGATTGGATTTGATAAAACGTACAAGGCGGTCACGAGTAAATGGCATACCACGCGGAGTGGTAAAGCCTTGACTATTGAGATGCATAGCCATAATACGTAGGCTGCTCTTGCCTTTCAGGATACGAACAATGGACGACACTTTTTCGTAGTAGTCATCGGTTCTCAATTTTCCACCGAATGAAGGTGGGAGTACGTTTGTTGCGTTTGTTGCGTGCATAAGGGTTCCTCCAAGGTGAATCGGATAAATTAGTTTGTTCAAATGGGGTTTGAATCGGATGGGGTAGAGCGGTTAATTGCGTACGAAAGCTCTATATGTGAAATTATACTCGATGACCTGCTGCTTGTCAAGTTTTTTTCATAGTAGTCCATACCTGTCAACTTCTGTTACAAATTAATTTAGTTTCCCCAAGGCAGGTAAAACGGGGGGTATCCTATAGAGAGAGACTTTTGGATTTCGTAGAATTTCACGCGGTAAAAGAAGAAGGGCGCAACTGGTTTTGCTCAACCAGGAGGGCATATCCAGGATCGCCGGATAAGTGGCTACTCTGTGGACTACTGGAGCGGCCAGGAGAGGCCAGGAGGGCCAGGAAGCCGGGGAAGGTAAGCTAATTGGTATGTAGTAGCCTTCCCATCAAGTTTGTAATTTCTATGTCTTGCCTTCCATGATCCGCAGGATGTCAGTAGAGGGCCATCGCAGAGGCCGTTTCCCTATCTTAACCGGCGTAACTGCCCCATTTCCGGAGCTCGACCACTTGTGCAGCGTTTGCACCTCCAACCTTAGATAGTCTGCTGCTTCTCGTGTAGTCAACATCAGGCCGGGTTTCAACGGCGGTAGGTCGATCGTCTGCTCTTGATTGTGACTTGACGCTAACCGTGGCTGCTTTTTAGGTTCATCAGGTAACGTCGGGCGATCTGTTGGAGCGCTCAAGAACGGTAAGGAGATGCCCGTAAGCGTGGAAAGCTCAAGGGCGTTCGACACCGCTTCGTCATCGTTTTCCTTCTGAAGCTGTGGCGTCATGCGTCGGAACTCGTCCCAAGCTACCAGCATGGAAGTCACAACTTGGAGTAATTGAGCCGCAGTCTGTTCGACGGCTGACGATTTCGGGGCGGCGAGGGTAAGCACGGCCACGCCGTACAAAGCACGGTGGTAATCGTCTATGTTGGCGTGTGACTGGCTTCTTGTGTGCTGCGCTCGCGGGATGTACTCAATAGCGAAGTCCCGGAGTGCGGTCAGTTTGATGTGTTCCATGTAACTTTAGCTTCGTTCAGAATCCAGTGTTCAAGCCGTACGTGCTGTTCACGCAGCATATCGATTGGGCGTCGTTTGTAGTATTTTTCCGCAATGGCACTCGGTTTGTGGCCCATGATTTGAGCCGTTACTCCCGGTGAAAGGTCGATCCACTCTGCTAGTGTGCCAAACGACCGCCGCAATGCGTGTATCGAAAGATGGGGCAGGCCGACAGATTGTAGCGCTTTGGCGTGTGCGTCTTTTGGTTCTTCAAGGTGGCCTGACGATGAGGCCGCACTGTAGAACACCCACTCGTTTCTACGTGGAAGCATTGACAAAAGATGTGAAACGTAGGGAGTGAGTGGGATGACTCGTGTGTCCTCGATCTTGTCGCTGATCGTCATCGTTTTCCACGTCAGGTCTACGTCTGTCCAACGTAGCTTGAGAATTTCTGTGCGTCTTGCTCCTGTAAGCAGTAGAACTTGCAGGAAGGCTGACCGGTAACCGTTATCGATTCCCCGAACGCCCTTGAACCAAAGGTTCAGCTGTTCACGCTGGAGGCTGTCATTCGCTTTAGTCTTTGCTTTTGGTACTACGTCGCGTACTTTGGTCGAGCTGTAGACTCCTTCGGGTGCGATACTGCGATAGCTAGGCTGATCTTCCATCCACTTGACCAGAGCGCGTAGGATTCGGAAGCTCTGAGCGGCGCTTGTAGGCCGGGTAGCTGCTTCGCGGTTGAGCCATGAGGCAACGTAGTCGCTGGTTAGCTCTGACAGGCGAACAGGCATAAGTACGGAGAGTGGGCCTGCTGTGGTTAAGCTCTTACTGCGCTTTCGTGTTTCGCCGCCAGGGGAGGCTAGAGTGATGTGGTTGCGCAGATGGCCTTCGCTCCATTGCCCTTGGCGGTCATTGATGTACGTGGGCCACACATCCCCGAGTGTCATGGAGTCGCGTGCTGTAGTCCGAGCTAGAGCCGTAGCGGCGGTTGCTTCATCAGCACGTTTAGTTGCAGCCGCCTCCCTAGGATCAATGCCCTTATCTGTCATCAGCTTGTATTGACGAGCTTGTTCCCGGGTAATCCCCCCATTTTTAGAGCACGCTAAAAGTAGAGGTTAAGCGGCGAGCGCCAGTTTCTGTTTTGGCGTAATACCACCGAGGGCCATGTTGG